>CANQLX010000005.1 GCA_947624835.1 uncultured Clostridia bacterium | reverse complement strand
TATTCCAAGCCTTTTTCGACATTTCTGCGCCGGAGAAGGCTTTTTCTGTTTGTATCAAAATCAGCAGGAACATTGACGACGGTATTTCCGGCACCAACACAAAAAAGCGTGACGAATTCAACCGAATGATCGACGAGTGCATGGTCGGTAACATCGACATGGTCATCACCAAGTCCATCAGCCGATTTGCCCGCAACACTCTCGACTGCCTTCAATACATCCGGCAGTTGAAGGACAAGAACATACCTGTTTATTTCGAGAAGGAAGCCATCAACACGCTGGACGCTAAGGGCGAGGTGCTGATCACGATCATGGCGAGCCTTGCCCAGCAGGAAAGCCAGTCAATGAGCCAGAACATCAAACTGGGACTCCAGTACCGCTACCAGCAAGGTAAGGTTCAGGTCAACCACAATCGCTTCCTCGGATACACCAAGGATGAAAACGGGCACCTGATCATTGATCCGGAGCAGGCAGAAATCGTAAAGCGCATCTACCGGGAATACCTCGAAGGTTCCAGCATGGATAAGATTGCCGACGGGCTTATGGCTGACGGCATTCTCACCGGCGCTGGTAAGACAAAATGGCACACCAGCACCATCAACAAGATTCTCCGAAATGAGAAGTACATGGGAGACGCGCTGCTTCAAAAAACCTATACCACAGACTTCCTGACGAAAAAGCGGATCAAGAACAACGGCACCGTTCCTCAATACTATGTCGAGGGCGACCATGAAGCGATCATTCCAAAGGAGCTCTTTATGCAGGTGCAGGCAGAGCTTGTCCGAAGGCGGGTAGTTCATGTCAGTCCGACCGGAAAGAAACGCAGCTTCTCTTACAATCATTGTTTTGCGCAGATGATTTTCTGCGGCGACTGCGGCGAGCTTTACCGACGCGTCCACTGGAACAACCATGGATGCAAATCTATCGTATGGCGCTGCATCAGCCGCTTGGAGCCAACCGCCGCAGAAATGAACTGCACTAACCGAACGGTGAACGAGCTCCTGCTGCAGGATGTCACAGTCAAAGCCTTCAATCAGATTCTCACCGAGAAGGACGCCTTTCTGAAAATCTTACAGCAGAACATTGCAAAAGCCGTAGTTAATGCCGACACACTCTCACCGAGCGGCATTCAAGCGAGACTGGAGGAACTACAAAAGGAACTCATCAATAAGGCAAACAACAAACAGGACTACGACTCCATTGCTGATGAGATTTTCAGACTCCGCGACCAGATGGAACAATCTAAAATCGACAGCCACCACCAGGAAGAGACCATGAACCGGATCAAGGAGCTGCAGGACTTCATCGCCCAGCAGAAAACCGACATCACGGAATTCGATGAGGCTCTGGTCAAAAAGCTCATCGAGAGCATCACAGTCTATGCCGACCACTTCACCGTGGAATTCAAGTCCGGGATCACAATCGACATCGAAGCATAAGCCAAGGCTCCTTGCCACTGAACCTAATCAGTAGCGAGGAGCCTTGGTCTGCTTACTCTTCTTTTGTAAGAACTTTTCTCTGCCAGCTTCTTTTTCCACACTCCGGGCATTTCATATACCTTGTCCGTCCCATGTGCATAGCAAGATTTGTCTGCCAGTATGTAGGAACATATCTGTGGTGGCAATTCTGGCATTCATAGTATCCAGCCTTTTGCTCAATGCCCACGGCGATAAAAGCGACCGTAAAAATCATTATGAGAGCAAACACGATAAGTGCAATTCGCAGCCAGACTGGCATCTCTATAAATGAAGCCACAAACACCATGATCAGTCCGGCAATGACGGCAGGAAACGCAATCCAGTATTCCGTCTGAAGCATCTGCCTGTTCTTTTCTTCAACCTCTCGACTCATTGCCAGCAGGTTTTCTTCTGCCCGTTTGTCATATGCTTCTGCCATAATTCTTTCGCCCGACAGGAGTTCGTTGACGTTAATTTTCAGAAGTTCACACAGCTCCAACATAATCCCGGAATCCGGCATAGACTTTCCAGTCTCCCATTTTGATATCGCCCGGTCACTGATTCCGAGCTTCTCGGCAAGGACTGCCTGAGTCATGCCCTGTTCCTTCCTGCAGGATGCTATGAATTTTCCAATTTTGATTTGATCCATATCGGGCACCTCCTTTCATGACTCAAGCATAGCCGGAATTCATGTAAATTCACACGAACCGTAGGTTGATTTCCTGCAACTCTACCGCTGGTTGAGTGCAGAAAAGCTTATTTTACTTTAACTTCGCATATAGAAACAAATCATAAATTTGCCCATTTTTATAAACAGCACTTTTCTGTGTGCCTTCCCGTATAAAGCTATTTTTCTCCAGCACTCTCTGTGATGCCACATTCGGAGCATATACAAGCCCTGTGATGCGGATGATATCTAATTCCAAAAAGGCTGCGGCACAAATCTGACGAACAGCTTCTGTCATGATTCCCTTTGACCAGCAATCTGTCAAGAGCAGATACCCGATCTCTCCGTCCTTGCAGTAGACATCTGATTTTTGCCCAACTGAGATATTTCCGACAATTTTACCATCAGCTACAATTGCTCGAAAAATACCGTCCTTTCCATCGTGCTCAGATACCATTCCTAACCACCAATCCGCTGATTCCTCGGTATAAGGATAGGGTAATCGGTTTGACAGATAGGAGCGATCCACTTCATTGCAAATCTTTATAAGTTCAGGCTTAAACTCATGTGTCCACTTTTCCAATATTACATTCATTCTTGTCACGCTTTCCTTATAGGATGTCTGATCACCGTTTTTAACTTCTCCGGCGCAACCTTTCTGGCATCACTCAGATAAATTTCATGATGCAAACGCTGCTCTGTAATATCCAGAACATAGCCCTGCTGCTCCATGTATTCATGCATAAGTGCGACAGTGGCAGGCTCATCGTCATAAGAACCGATGTGCATGCACTGAACGCACAAGCCCTCATCATAGGTCAGAAATTCGACCTTTGAAAAGTCTGTCTTTTTCTTCTTGGTAGCTTCCTCAATCGCCCAGTCAAAATCAACCTTTGTAACGAAATCTGGCAGACGAATGACGGAGATCCACTCGAAGTTTTCTTTGTGAGCATAGTCGATCCCGGCGACACCATCCTGCCACCAGAATCCTTCCAGCGGAGGGACTACATAATCGAAATAACCATCAATCTGGTGATCTCCCTTTTTGCTCATCTTGATCGTGAAGGCGATACCATAGAGCAGCCCGATAGACTGCTTATACTCTCCATCCTCCGCGTTCGGATCGCCATGTCCGCGAACCGCAATATAGTTCATGCCCGGAACAGTCACGATAGACGGTTTATTCTTTGGCATGTAGAATTCCTTATACTCTTTTTTATAATCAAAAGCCATAACGCTTCCTCCTATTTTTCCTGACATCTATCTCACAGCCACAACTACCCCAACATCTGACTTGGCAACTCAACATATTGACATCTATCAAGGCAACTCAACTCTCACACTTTTCGAGCCTTTTTGCCCTTGGATAAGTTACCGAAAAGCGTTTGTCCTGCACTATGCCAAATTTGCTCGATTGCCCGAAAACCGCAGTATTAGCGGGCTTTCGCGGCTATTTCCCTTCGACTCTTGACATCAAACATACCGTCTCAACATGGCTCGTTCTCGGAAACATATCGACAGGAATAGCATTTTTAGTAAAATATCCCTTTTCATCAAAAATTGCCAAATCCCTCGCAAGAGTAGCAGGGTCACATGAAACATAGACAATTTTGTCGGGTGACATTTCAGACACAACGGAGATACAATCACCACAGCACCCTTTCCTAGGTGGGTCAAGAATTATACAGTCCGGTCTGATACCCTCATCATAAAGGAGCTTGGCGGCTTCAGAGGCATCGGAACATATGAAGCGTGCATTTTTTATATTATTAATCTGAGCATTTTTCTTTGCATCCTCTATTGCCTGTGGTACAATTTCAACTCCAATAAGGTTTTTTACCCTTGAAGCCATAGAAAGACCTATGGTACCTGTTCCACAATACATATCAAGAAGTGTTTCGCCTTGCCCAAGGTTTGCAAAATCAGCAGCTATACCGTACAATTTTTCCGCTGCATCCCTGTTTATCTGATAAAAAGACAGGGGCGATATTTTGAATTTCAAGCCGCAGAGCTCATCGGTTATATATCCGTTACCGTAGAGGTTTCTGCATTTTTTCCCTGTAATTACATTAGTCTTTTCCCTGTTAATATTAAGCACAACCGTCTTAAGCTCCGGCAACTTATCTTTAAGAATTTCAACAAGCTCTTCCTCTTCTTTCAGCTTATATGTATTTGCAACAACACAAACCATAAGTTCGTCTGTTTTTTTAGAGTAACGCAAGTATAAATGTCTTAGCACGCCTTTGTGATTAGTTTCATCATAAGCAATCTCCCCGGAATTGTTTGCCCATTCCAAAAATGCCCCGACTGCTCTGTTAAAAGGTTCAGACTGTAAAGAACAATAATTAAGAGGTATCACTCTGTGACTCCTCGGAGCATAGAATCCCACTATGATTCTGCCAGAGGTGTCCTGAGCAATCGGAAGCTGAGCTTTATTTCGATAAGCATTGCAGGATGGGGAAGGGACAATATCACCTATTATATTTCCGTCAACACCGCCTATTCTTGTGAGTACATCATATACTCTTTTATGTTTGAATTTCAACTCCGCTCTATACTCAATATGTCTGAAAACACAGCCGCCGCATTTATTGAATATATCACAGTCCGTATCAATCCTGTCTGTCGAAGGTGATATTAACCTCTCAAGTTTCCCAAATGAATAGTTCTTCCCCACTTTAAGAATTTTTATCTCAGCAATATCCCCAACAGCTGTATTAGGAACAAAAACAGTTATTCCATTTATTTTGAATATTCCGCTTCCATTTGATGTATAATCAACAGCCTCCGCAGTATATATTTTATTCTTTTCAATCTCCACAAAAAATCCCCCGATTCTTCTTACTAATATCATAATACACCGAACACATACAAAAATCAAGGAAAAAACAATTGTTTCCACTGTACTAACGGTATATACAATACGGGTCAGCTATCTTATCACTACAGTCAAAAATATGCCATATAAGATATAAAACAGAAAAAAAGTACCGAGAATTTTTTGATGAGATAGATAAATTTGATTACTCCCGGCACAGGAAGCTGTGAACTGCCTAAAAATCTGTTTGAAATAATAAATCGCTTGGCAAAAAATACGGTTACATAATAAAACTTCAATAATATATATTATTATGATATGCGTGATAAAGAAATTTCTGCAGAATTTAATTTCATTGTAAATAATTCAAAGGTATGTCTGAATAATCCTAAAAATGTGCTTAGGTCGCGTCTTAATATTTAAAAAATGATTAGAAACAGAGGTATTGACGGTGCCGTTTGTAGCGTAAAAATAATAAAATTATTACTTTGTGATACTACAGGATGTTTTTATGATATGTTTATATCATAGGTAAGGATACATACATTTACAAAACAATTTTCATGTTGAAAATATATTATCAGTTTAAGAAATTATATTTTACAGTTAAAAAATCCCTTTGAATATGGGCGTGGATTTACAATTATAAATTGTCAACTAATATTAAATATAATAGTTGACAATTCGTTAGATATGTATTATAATACACTTAGGCAGGTTAATAAAATAATCGTAAACCTGTACTATTCAAACTTGTTTACAATCTACAGAGAGAGAGGAAGTACTTATGAATCAGTCAGAAGGTTCAAAAAACACAGAAAGAGGAAGAAAAAACAGTCACAAGCTACTTTTAGATACGGTATATATTGCGATGTTTGCCGCAATAATAGCAATATGTGCACAGATTCGAATCCCACTTCATCCCATCCCATTTACCATGCAAACACTAGGAGTTTTTTTGACAAGCGGTATTTTAGGATTTAAAAGAGGAACGGTAAGCGTACTTGTATATATACTTCTGGGAGCAGTCGGACTTCCTGTGTTTAACGGTTTTGCCGGAGGTTTGGGAGTACTGTTCGGAGTTACGGGTGGATACATAATAGGTTTCATATTTACAGCTATTGTTGTAGGTATTGCGTCCGACCTCGGCAGGAAAAAAGTATGGATTCTTATTGTTTCAATGATTGTCGGAGCTGTTCTTTATTATGTTTTCGGCACAGCATGGTATATATTTGTAACGAACAGTCAAGGTAATACAATAAACATTACAGCAGCACTTTCAAATTGCGTGATCCCGTTTCTTATTCCTGATGCGGCAAAAATTGCTGTGGCTGTTATTCTTGTAAACAGACTTAATAAAATAATAAAGCTTTAATATACAGTGATATACCATAATGTATGGGATATCGCTTGTATTTATTATTTGTACAAAAAAAGGCTGCAATTTTTTTAATCGGTGGGAATAAATATGCATAATTGATATACAAAACAATATTATTAATACAAATTTCATAAAAATTTACAATTCAAAATTTAAAATATTTATGATATAATCGTCTAAAAAATAAAATATTTCGGAGTGATGTATATTATGAAAAAAATTTTAAAAACACTATCCTGTCTGCTCACAGTAGTAATACTTGCATTTTCCGCCGCTGCCTGTTCTCCCGCCACGCTGGAGGATTATTATAGGGAAACATCAAAAATGGAAGAGCTTGATGCAATAGCTGACAGTCAATCGACTGACACTTATACGACAAAGTTTTACTTTGAAGGTAATACAATAATATTTGAATGTCAGTTTAAGGTTGGTGTCACTGACATGGAGAAATCTATACTTAACGAAACGGTGGAAAGCGAGTCCTTTAAGCAAGGATTCGACGATCTGGTATTACAGTTCCGCGATGAAACCCGTGTAAGAAGTGCAACAGTAAAGGTAAGATATAAAGATATATCAGGTGATATCATAACAGAAAAGGAATTTAATCCTTAATTATGATAAAAATTCAAAATCATAATAATAAACGGAGAAGGCAATTATAAAAAATATTTAAATTTTCTACATTGTGTATATAATTTTGTGCCCGCCGATCAACAAATTAAGAAGATAAATGAAGATCTTGAGGGTATCGTAGCCGGTGTTCGGCAGTATGTTGATAAACCGGGAATAAGCATTATTTTGAGGTTCAAAGACTGCAACGAAAATACCATTGTCGAAAAAAATATTATCAGCAATAATAAGGAGATGTATATCACTGCCGATGCTTATTATATGTTTTTTCTCAGCGTCGGTTCGATCCGTCGGCACGTTAGAAAATACAGGAATCACACAAAGGTAAGGTCGCCCTCCCGCAGGACGGCCTTTGTTTCGGAACAGTCCATAGAACTGTTTTTTGTGGTTGGCTTTTGGGAAGCCCTCTTGATGATTGGAGATTTTGCCGTCTGTGAATCACCCGTGGCAGCTTCACAACCGACCTTAAGCTTTTATGACACTTTTCATTGTTTCGACAGGAAACAATGTTATATCAAAGCATGCTCTGTCGACATTCAGAGCGGAGAAATGAGCTGAAACGCTGACGGTCTGCATATGCTCCCCGCCCTCAACCAAAAACTGAACCAAGTGTATTCGTTGCTCAGGATTATTTCTTCGGACCTTTTTTATTAAACTTCCCCTTTTACACAGTAGGAATATATGTTATAATATACATACTGAATTTTCCGGAGGTAGAATATATGAAGCTTTTTGAAAAAACCCTTGAAACAAAAAGTATTTTTGATGGAAATGTTATTCATGTGACACACGATACAGTTGAACTTGAAAACGGTGAAAAGGCAATGAGAGAGGTGGTCGGACATCCCGGAGGGGTATGTGTTGCTGCCCTGACACAAAATAATGAACTTCTGTTTGTGCGGCAATTCAGATATCCATATAAAGAGGTAGTTCTGGAACTTCCCGCAGGGAAGCTTGAAAAATGTCAGACACCGCTTGAAAACGGCAAAAGAGAGCTTCTTGAGGAAACAGGTGCAATAGGAAGGGAATATATTTCTCTCGGAAAGCTGTATCCCAGTCCCGGATACTGCGGTGAAATCATACACCTGTATTTTTGCAGGATAGACAGATATGAACAGCAGCAGCTTGATGAGGATGAATTTGTAACTGTTGAGCGTATACCTGTTGACAAGGCTGTGGAAATGGTTCTCAATAATGAAATTCCCGATGCCAAAACTCAGGTAGCAATACTCAAAACCGCATTTTTTCTCAAAAAAACAACAGATGGTGGTCATGAATGATAAACCCTATAATTATTATTGCTGCAGCTGCACTAATTCTTTCTGCTTTTGCGGTTGCGATTCTAAATAAGCCGGCTTTTCCTGTAGTTACGGTTATGCTTATAGTAATTCTTATATTTTTTATAATAATGACATATCTGATAGATAGTGCCATATCAGATAATTCGGTTTCCGATTCGCTAAATACCTTTGTCGGCTTCTCTATATTTAAGAATAAGCCAAATAATGAAGATCTTGAGTTTGCATTTAATACGTTCAAATATACAGATATAGGCTTATTTATTGCATCACTTGTTTCTATGTTTACCGAAGCATTGCTGATACTACGCCAAAATTCGGGGAAATAATATGGATAAAAAGGGTATATATGTGCATATTCCGTTTTGCAAAAAGAAATGTCCATATTGTGATTTCTATTCCAAAACAGGCGGAGAAAAGGAATATGACAATTACACAAAATGTCTCTGCACTCAAATTTCAGATTTCTCCGGAGATAAAAATATAGTCGCAGATACACTGTATTTGGGCGGAGGGACGCCGACAGCTATCGGTGCGAACAGAATTATAAGAATAATTAAAGCTGCCAAAAAACACTTTTGCCTTAATTTTCCCGAAACAGAGATAACAGTTGAGGTAAACCCTGAAAAAAAAGATATAGATTTTGACCTTTTGTTTTCTTCAGGCTGCAACCGAATATCAATAGGACTCCAATCAGCTAATGATGACGAGCTTCAGTTTCTTGGCAGAATCCATAATACTGCTGATACAGAAAGGTGCATTAATTCGGCACAAAAATCGGGGTTTGAAAACATATCGCTTGACCTCATGATAGCCCTGCCGAATCAGACAAACCAAAGCCTGCGGCGTTCTGTGCAATTTTGTGCAAGTTATGGTGTTAAGCATATATCCGCATATATCCTAAAAATCGAAGAAGGTACAGTATTCTACAAAAATAAGGATGAATTAAATCTTCCTGATGACGAACGCACAGCAGATATGTATGAATATCTTTGTTCACTAATGGATGAATACGGATTTGAGCATTATGAAATATCCAATTTTTGTCAACCGGGTTATGAAAGCAAACATAATCTTAAATATTGGCATGACGAAGAATATATTGGTTTCGGACCGTCAGCCCATTCCTTTTTGTGTGGAAAACGCTTTTACCGCCCGGCAAATTTTAAGCGTTTTTATGCAGGTGAAATTATTCCTGACGGTAACGGAGGGGATGTTGAGGAATTTATAATGCTCGGTCTGCGGCTTTCCGAGGGAATAACAAATGAGCGTTTCCGTATGTGTTTTGGCTATAATATTCCCATAGAATACATAGAGAGAGCCAAACGCTTTGAAGCGGAAGGCCTGACAAAAATACTTGAAAACGGCTTTGCCCTGACCGAAAAGGGCTTTATGGTTTCAAATTCATTAATAACAGAAATTCTCGGATGAGTAAAATTACCGCATAGTAGGAATCAGACTGCTATGCGGTAATTTTCATGTTTTTCTCAATAAATCTATATATTTTTCACTCAAAGAGGATCAAATATCATTTACAAACTTACGAATACAATCTTAAGAAAATACGGGAGTATTACTATTTTATCAGGTAAATAGGGAGGCATCCTCAAAATATCATGTTCTGAGAAAGAATTACCCCCCAACAAACTGTGAACCGTCCGAGGAAACAGCAATATCCCCCCCCACATATCCTATCTGCGGTACAACAAGTGCCGCATAAATACACATCTCAACAGACTCATTCCAATAGGCAGGTTTGCGCCCAACAATGGTTCATTCTGTCGTAGGATGTGTTTCATAACTTACACGGTTATTATCACTTTCGGGAGATTGTATTATACCTGTTTCAGCGTTTATCAAAGCCAACATACCGTCAAATTGATATTGTCTACAAATCTGACGTTATTTCCTATTCTTATAAACGCACATACAACATAAGCAATTCCTTCAGTGACAACTGTAGCTATAAGATATGTGTTTACAGAATACAAATATAATTTTGGGATATCGGGATGAAGTACAATATATTCCTCAAGCAATCTGATGCCACCTGAAGCAATATGTTTGTACATTTCTTTCAGGCCACTGACATCCGATTTATTCAAACATTCAATAACCTGTCCTCATCAAGCATCCAACGGCTTGGAAATTACTCTTTCACAGTCTTCTACAAAAAGACAGAATTTTTCAAAGCAATTAAAATATTCGGGATTATTCAAAAGTTTAACCAAACGGTTATTTATGTCACGGGAACATATGTGCTTCTCCAATATGAATTTTGATTATAAAATTTATATAAATAGTAATCACTATAACCTAATCTGTATTTCAAGCCACATTAAATCATATCAAGAGAAATCAGAAAGTATGCCCTGCCTGTATTGGAGTGAATCTTTCTGACTTTACGAAACATACCAAAATAATTCATCCTCATAATCCTTACAAACGAATATTTTAAATCTTTCATAAAAATTTCCCTTCCAACACAAAAATCAAATTTGATTTCTTAAGAAAACACTGTTGTGCAGATTTCAGTATACGTCATTACTTAAGATAATCAATTTGTCACAGCAGCATTTCCTGTTCCGAATAAGGCAGAATAGAAATTTCAAGATTACCGTTCTTTGTTCTGAGTTCATCAATAAATGCTTTTTCCTGGGTTTTGTCTTTCATTTTTATCTTAAATGAAAGCTTGAACATGGAACCCATTGCTGTTGTTTTCACACCTACATTTTCATAACTGCTCAGATATCTGCTGAAGATTTCGTCAAATACCTCTGAATATTCAAGTGATTCCGGAATAGTAATTCTAAGAAGTTTTTCCATTTCTATTTTATTATGTTCGAATATATGAATTAATGAAAGAAAAACAAATATAACGGAAAGAAGCACAAGAATGATAACACCGTATGCAATATACCCCATTCCGAAGGCTATTCCCGAACCCATTGCTATAAGAATGGCGGCTATTTCCTCAGCACTTCCCGGAGCACTTCTGAACCGTATAAGGCTGAAAGCTCCGCCCACTGCAACACCTGCCCCGATATTACCGTTTACAAATGTGATAACTGCGGATACAATAAACGGCATGATTGCAACCACTATGAAAAATCTCTTTCTTGATGGTATGCGGAACGACATTATCCATGCATACAAAAAACCGGTAAAAACAGATACGGCCATCATAAGAAAAAACTCTGATGCCTGAACGGGTACCGAATAAATAGAATTAAACATAATTAAATTTCCTTTCATCTTGCTTTTAATATCTGTCTTGTATATGCCTCTCCATACTTTGAAAAACTGCTTTTATATATTCCGCCATCCGAAAGAATTTTCGTCAGCCATAACGGCATTGCCTGCTGTACCTTTATCTCAAGAATACTACAGCCGTCATCAAGAAGTGGAATCCCCTCCATTGAGCTTGTCAGGTTAAGCTCATCTATGCGGTATCTCGGATTTCTGTCGATAGTCAGTCGAAGATCACCGTCCGGTTCAAAATATGCAACTCTGTCATAAATAATAAGGCAGGCCGGAATAAGAGTTTTGTAGTAATCCCTGAAAGCTGTAATCTCACGGTTAATCTGACCGCCCTCACATATATCCCCCTTACCGTCAAAAAATTTTTTGACGATCGGTATTTTTGACTGTATACGTCTTTTATAGACTATCCCATACGCCTTTCTCTTAATTTCAAGAAATACCGGAGAGTTTTCACTTGCAAGACCGTATGAACGCAGCCTGATTTTCTCCTTGAACTCAGGCTTTTCAAGAGAATTTCTTATGAGCCTGTAATCCGGAGTATCATAATATAATGAGGCTATAGAGGTAAGACCGTAACAGTCAACTCTCATCTTTCCGACAAGATTTTTTTCAAGATATTGCCTTTGTATAGGATTCAGAATATATTTCATCTCATATCTCTTCATAACAAAGGTCGGTTTTGCAGCAGCCATAGACTCACCCCCAACACAAAGCTGATACGACCCGAAGCGGTATACCAACCAATAATCTTTATATAATATTACAACTTAAAATTAAACTCAATATTCCGTCAATATTAAGAAAAAGAAAAGTTTGGCTTAAAAACTTTAAAGTTTTCATAAAGTCCGCACATACAGATATTGACGCATACGTAACATAGTACCTGCACATAAATCCGTTCTATATAAAATAATATCATACTATAGCTTTCTTTTTCAAGGGCAATTTATTTTAATAATTGTAAAATAAAACAAACGGTGATATAATATTCATATATACATCAGGAGGATATTTATGGACATAAGACTTAATGATGTTCTTGAAATGAAAAAGGCTCATCCATGTGGAAAAGAAAACAGCAAGCAGTTTCTTGTACTCCGCATAGGTATGGATTTCAAAATACGCTGTCTTGGATGCGGACATGAAATAATGCTTCCCCGCCTGAAAGCGGAAAAAAATATACGCAGGGTGATAAGACAAACTGAAAGCTGAATAGGTTAAACCTGTTTTATCTTTATGCAGCAAATACAAAATTCGGAGAAAAGAATACCTTATAAGGAGATATAGTATGATCGAGAAACTTAAGATATTTGAGAATAAATATGAAGAGCTCTCATCAAAGCTTTGTGACCCGCAGATTGCGGCATCCGCAGAAAAATATACTCAAACCATGAAGGAGCTTAAGACGGTTGAACCGATAGCCCTGAAATATAAGGAATACAAAAAATATAATGATGAGCTTACGGGTGCGAGAGAAATGCTTGCAGAGGAAAACGATAATGAGCTGAAAGAGATGATTCAAGAAGAAATCACCGAATGTGAGCATAAGCTCGATGAAATAAACGAAGAATTAAAAATTCTCCTTCTGCCCAAGGATCCCAACGACGAAAGAAATGTAATAGTTGAAATAAGAGGTGGGGCAGGCGGCGAAGAGGCCGCACTTTTTGCCGCTGTATTATATAGGATGTATTCCATGTATGCGGCAAAGAAGGGCTGGAATACCGAACAGCTTGGTGCAAATGAAACGGAGCTTGGAGGATTCAAGGAAATAAGCTTTATGATTAACGGTGCTGGGGCATATTCAAGATTGAAATTTGAAAGTGGTGTCCATAGAGTGCAAAGAGTTCCGGATACCGAAACTCAGGGAAGAATACATACCTCAACAGTAACCGTTGCCGTTTTGCCGGAGGCTGAGGATGTTGAGGTAAATATTGACCCTACGGATCTCAAAATAGATACTTACCGTTCAAGCGGTGCCGGCGGTCAGCATATAAACAAAACAGAATCGGCAATACGCATAACCCACATTCCGACCGGTCTTGTTGTTGAATGTCAGGATGAGAGGAGTCAGTATAAAAATAAGGACAAGGCAATGAAAGTTCTGAAATCAAGACTTCTCGAGGCTGAAAGACAAAAACAACAAAATCAGGTTGCAAGCGAACGCCGCTCTCAGGTAGGAACGGGTGACAGAAGCGAACGAATACGCACCTACAACTACCCACAAGGCAGAATTACAGACCATAGAATAGGACTTACTCTATATAAGATTGATGATATTTTGAATGGGAACATAGATGAAATAATTGATGCCCTCATTTCCGCAGACCGAGCAGCACAACTACAAAACAGTAATGATGTATAAATATTGATGGGGGTAACGGAATATGTTTAAAAATTGGTACTTTGTAGGAAATAAATGGGAAATGGCAAAAATTATAATGGTTGCTGTCTGTATTATACTTATTGTCAATCAAATATCTGCAGGTATCCAAATGATAAAATCCAATGAAAATCTGCCAGAGCTTTTATCACAGGAAAATTTCGATACCCTTACCGTGGGAACAGAGATAAGAGGAGAATTGACGCATATTGACGGAACAATGTACGGAAATGACGATTCCGGAGAAGGAGAAATCCAGTACTACATTATGACAACGTCGTCACAGAAAATTCTTCTTATACGGACGCTTACAGGCACAGAAACAGATAAAGAAATCCGGAACATGATGAGAGGGGATCGTAAATCCGTAGATTTTCGCGGATTTGTCCGCCAACTTTCCTATGCAGACAGAAGTTCACTGAATCTTGAACTTATAGCAAGCAATTACCTTAAAAAACATAATATAAAAAGTGGAACACAGGATGCCATGCTTGATTGTATAATAGATATAACAGAAGCAGACAGTAAAATACCCGATAAATATATTATCTTTACTTTTGTAACTGCCGGTCTGCTTGTATTACTGATACCGCTGTTGCTAAGGAAAACCATCAAAAATGCCTGTATCTCATGGGCAATCCGTAAGGGAAAAATAATCGAAGAAAAACCCCTTGACAAAAAAGATTATATATTTGAAAATGACGGTCTGTATGAAACCGACACAAAACAAGGTGACAGCTTTTTTGTAAATACCAAACATAATGTACGCGACGAAGGGGCTGTGGATGAGGGCAATGAAGATTTGCTGACACATATGACAGCACAGGAGGATTTGTTTTATGAGGGCGGTCTGAATGATGAAGGTAATTTTTATATAGACAGTTCCCTAAAGAATCAGACCTTATATTCGAAAGATCCGAATGATGAAAATTATTTAAAAAAATATTAAAGAAAAACAGGATTGATACAATGAAAACACTTATACTTTCCTCGGATGACGAGGATATAAAAAAGGCAGCAGAAATTATAATGCATGGCGGCATTGCTGCAATGCCCACCGAAACTGTTTACGGACTTGCCGCTGATGCACTGAACGGAAATGCTGTCAGGAAAATATTCAAGGCGAAGGGTCGTCCAATGGACAATCCGCTGATAGTACATATTTCCGATATCTCACAAATATATCCACTTGTCAGGGATTTCCCCGAAAAAGCCGCAATTCTTGCCGAAAAATTTTGGCCCGGACCGCTTACAATCATTCTCCCAAAATCGGATATTATACCTGTGGAGGTAAGTGCTGAACTTAATACGGTAGCAATACGCTTCCCGTCACATAAAACAGCACAAAAGCTTATATCCATGTCCTCTCCCCTTGCCGCACCTTCGGCAAATCTTTCGGGAAGTCCAAGCCCGACTTCATTCCGTCATGTACTTGAGGATATGAACGGAAGAATTGATGCTGTAATTGATGGAGGCGACTGTGAGGTCGGTGTGGAATCAACCGTCATTACACTTGCGGCGGAAATCCCTACACTCCTCAGACCGGGAGGAATTACTGTTGAACAGTTGGAAGCTGCAATAGGCGAAATTCAGATATCCGATGCTGTAACAAATCCTCTTGCAGAAGGAGATAAAGCTGAAAGTCCCGGAATGAAGTACAGGCATTATTCCCCGAAAGCCAAGGTGATTTTGCTTGATGGCGGAAACGATGCATTTTACAGATATATAAATAAAATTACCGATAAGGATACGGCCGTGCTTTGCTACAGTGAGGATATAGAACATATCAACCTTCCCTATATACCGATAGGAAAAAGGTATGATTATGACGAACAGGCACATTTGCTCTTCACAGCACTAAGAAAAGCTGATGAAATGGGTTTTGCTGCTGTATATGCCCACTGTCCCGAAAAAAAAGGTGTGGGACTTGCGGTATATAACAGAATAATACGGGCAGCAGGGTTCAATATTATTCGCTTGGAGGGTACAGAAAATAAATGAAAAAGCTTATTGTAGGGCTTACGGGTCAGACAGGTTCAGGAAAAAGCACTGTATCAAAATATGCCGAGAGCTTGGGCTGTGCTGTTGTAGATGCTGATTCTGTGGCAGCAGAGACACTGACAATGGGGTCGGATTGTCTGAAAAGACTTGCGGAAATTTTCGGATATGATATAATAGATAGTAGCGGCTTTTGCAAAAGAAAGCTTCTTGCCGAAAGAGCCTTTTCAAGCCGTAAAAATACCGATTTACTGAACAGTGTTACCCACCCGTGGATAATAAACAGATGTCGGGAATATATTGAAGAATTAATGCATAAGGATTATGATGTGATATTATTTGATGCTCCGCAGCTCTTTGAGAGCGGCGGTGACCGTCTTTGCGATTACATCATAGCAATAGTTGCAGACAGGAATATCCGTCTTAAACGTATACTTAGACGTGACGGCATAAGCGAAAAGGATGCTTTGCTGAGGATAAATGCTCAGTATAATGAGGAATATTATACAAAGAACTCGGATTACATAATAGACGGAGGACAGGACATAAATCTTGTCAAAGAAAATTTCAGGAAAACTCTTAACCATATCAAGACTCATTATGAAGGGGGTTGAATCATCGGGTGAAAAAAAAGGTAACTGTAAAAGTATTGATATGCGTTGCTGTTGTTCTTGTTGCGGCAACAGTAGGTTCGTTTATACTTAAATCATTATATAACAAGTATATTTATGATACATATCCGCTGAAATATCAGACAGAGGTTGAGGCCGCCTCGGAAAAATACGGTGTAGATAAATATCTAATATACGGAGTGATAAAAACAGAAAGTAATTTTAACCCTGATGCTGTATCCCCAGCCGGAGCAATAGGTCTTATGCAGATAACCCCGGATACCTTTGAATGGATACAAACCTATTACGTGGATGGGGAATATAAAAATTATACCGTTGACGATCTTTATAACAGCGAAATAAATATAGATTACGGTACGAATATTTTATCTGTTCTTCTTGATATGTATGGTAATGAAGATACCGCTATCTGTGCATATAATGCAGGGGTCGGTCATGTGGATTCATGGCTTGGGGAAAAACAGTATTCCGACGACGGAAAAACCCTTAAAGAGGTACCGTTTGGAGAAACCGAAAATTACAGGCACGTTGTTGTACAAAACAAAAGCTGTTATAAAAGACTTTATGACAGTACAAACTAGCAATTTGATTTTTAAAAATAAGAAATGAAAATATATTAAAATACGAAAGGAACGATGGACTATGTCAAACAATAAGGAAGAAAAGAGCACATCCGAAAAGCTTAAGGAAAAGCTTTTCCGTAACAGAAAAAACGGCTGCTGCAGAGTAAGCAAAGAAGAAATTGAAAAGGCAGACAGGTTCTGTGAGAATTATAAGAATTTTCTTAATAATGCTAAAATAGAACGTGAAGCAGTTGCTTATGCGGTAGCTGCCGCCGAAGATTCCGGCTTTACCGAATATGACCGCAAAAAAGAATATAAAGCAGGCGATAAGGTATATGTAAATAACAGGAATCAGGCTGTAATTCTTGCTGTTATAGGCAAAAAAGGAACACATGACGGAGTACGGCTTGGGATTGCTCATATAGATTCACCACGGCTTGACCTTAAACCTAATCCTTTATATGAGGCTGATGATCTCGCACTTTTCAAGACCCATTATTATGGAGGTCTGAAAAAATATCAGTGGCCCACAATTCCGCTTGCACTTCACGGAGTGGTTGCACTGAAGGACGGCAGCTGTATAACGGTAAATATCGGTGAGAACACGGACGAGCCCTGTTTCTGCGTTACCGACCTTCTCCCCCACCTTGCCAACGAGCAGATGTCAAAGGTTATGACAAAGGCATTTGACGGCGAACAACTAAATGTTCTAATCGGAAGCAGACCGTTCAGCACAGACAAAGAAAGCGAAAATGTCAAGCTGAATATAATGAATATACTTTTTGAAAAATACGGTATAATTGAGGAGGATTTTGCTTCCGCCGACCTTTCAATGGTTCCGGCTGACAAGGCGAGGGATCTCGGCTTTGACAGGAGTATGATTGCTGCCTACGGACATGACGATAAAGTATGCGCATACCCTGCTTTGCTTGCTGCAATAGATACGGAAATGCCCGAGAGCACAGTCATAACCGTGCTTACAGACAGGGAGGAAATAGGCAGCGACGGAAATACAGGCATGAAATCAACCTATATGATAGATTTTATTGAGGATCTTGCAAAAGCTGACGGAGAAGAGGTCCGCCATATTATGGCAAAAAGCACCTGTCTTTCGGCAGATGTAAGTGCAGCCTATGATCCGACATACTCTTCTGCATTTGAAGCTAATAATTCAGCATATATAAACGGCGGAACGGTTATATCAAAGTATACAGGCAGCGGCGGAAAATATTCAACCTCTGATGCAAGTGCGGAGTATATGGCAAAAATACGCAGTCTGCTTGACGGGAAAAAAGTTCTTTTCCAAATCGCCGAGCTCGGTAAGGTTGACGGAGGAGGCGGCGGAACAATAGCAAAATTTGTCGCAAACCTCAATGCAGATGTTGTGGATCTCGGTGTGGCTGTTCTCTCCATGCACGCTCCTATGGAAATAGTTTCAAAGCTTGATGTTTATATGACCTACAGAGCATTGTATGAATTTTATAATGCCTGAGGCAATGTTCCCACAAAAGAATACTCCTCTTCTGTACGAATACTGTATGACAACTTAACAGGCAGAATAATATAACATGATATTATTATTGAAAGTATATATCTTCTTGTATAATAGTTGATGGTAAAGTGTCATTTTTGTCATTTATCGGGTCTTTTTTTGGAAAATATGCTTTATTTTAATGAAAATGTAAGCTTTAGGAAAAATTTATATTGACTTTGATTATTATTTGTATTATTATTACTCAGGAGTTACTTTGTTTTTATTTTTGCTATCAACAGTAATTCGTGCACAGTATAGGTTTTATATTTGTATGCGGTAAAAATATCCGCAGTCTCAGCCGTCAAAAATATGATTACGCATAATCGGGAAAGCGTATCGAATCAAACTTCTTCGTTAATTGCATTGAACGGTCTGTTGTATGGAGTATTCGCACGAAGCCTCAGATTAAATCAAATGAGGAACAACATCCCGAAAAAAAATCCGGGCATAACATTATATAAAAGGATCATCGTCAGAAAAAGTCCGGAAAAAATCTTATATTCCTTCAAATAATAACGGTGGGAGTGTTGAGCTTTGGAAAAGTTAGTTATAACCGGGGGCAACAGGCTTCACGGAACAATAAAAATTAGCGGTGCAAAAAATGCGGCTGTGGCTATAATACCGGCAGTGATTTTATCTGACGGTGTGTGTCTTATAGAAAATGTACCTGATATAGAGGACGTTAATATTATAGATGAAATTCTTTGTAAGATGGGAGCAAAAGTCAAACATATAGGGAAAACCTCGATAGAAATAGATCCCTGCGGAATAAAAGAACCTGTTGCTACCTATGATCTTGTCCGTCACATGAGAGCTTCGAGCTATCTTATGGGAGCACTTCTCGGAAAATATCTGAGAGCAGATGTTGCACTTCCGGGCGGATGTGATTTCGGTGTACGTCCTGTTGACCAGCACCTTAAAGGGTTTGGTATCCTCGGTGCCACACACAGCGTTGAGAACGATATGATAAAAATCAAGGCTAAGAAGCTTGTCGGTGACCATATATATCTTGATGTTGTTTCCGTCGGTGCGACAGTAAATGTAATGCTTGCCGCTGTAAAGGCAGAAGGCAAAACAACGATAGAAAATGCCGCAAAGGAACCTCATATCGTGGATCTTGCAAATTTCCTCAATTCTATGGGGGCCGATGTCAGAGGAGCAGGAACCGATGTTATAAAAATAAACGGGGTCAAAAAGCTCAGAGGAACAACATATTCTATAATTCCCGATCAAATAGAGGCGGGAACATATATGGCTGCTGCCTGTTGTGCCGGAGGTGATGTTATTATACAGAATATCATTCCCAAGCACCTTGAATCAATAACGGCGAAGCTCCGTGAAATGGGTGTTACGGTTGAGGAATATGACGATTCTGTTCGTGTTGTCAGCACGGGAAAGCTTAAACGGTGTAATGTTACAACGATGCCGCATCCGGGTTTTCCTACAGATATGCAGCCGCAAATAACAGCACTTCTGTCCACTGCTGACGGTACGAGTATTGTTAATGAGGCAGTATGGGATAACCGCTTCCGTTATGTGGATGAGCTAAGAAGAATGGGGGCAAATATATCCGTTGATGGCAGTCTTGCAATAATAAAGGGCGTTGAAAGACTTACCGGTGCTCCTGTCAAAGCAACAGATCTTCGTGCTGGGGCTGCTATGATTGTCGCTGCCTTGGGTGCAAAGGGTACAACACAGATTGAAGATATAAGACATATACAGCGTGGCTATGAGGATGTAGTCGGCAAGCTGTCTGCGGTAGGAGCCGAT
Source organism: uncultured Clostridia bacterium (assembly GCA_947624835.1). Lineage (GTDB taxonomy): Bacteria > Bacillota > Clostridia > Oscillospirales > Acutalibacteraceae > UBA1213. The sequence continues at coordinate 34,041 of CANQLX010000005.1, read as the reverse complement.
ATAAGGATTATCAGAACCAATGACAGCATGGGACGGAATTAAATGTCTGATATTTACGGGAGGTCTGACATTCTGTCGGCTTTCCTGTTTTAGAAAACAGGAAAATATCAACAGGAAAGGAAAATGCAAAAATGCCAAGACTATATCCGCTTTTCAGTGGCAGTTCGGGAAATTGCTATTATCTGGGTACAAACGAAAGCGGTATACTTATAGATGCGGGTAGAACTGCAAAACAAATAAAGACGGCTCTTGACGAAAGAGAGCTTGATATTAAAAATGTAAGGGCAATTTTTGTTACACATGAGCATATAGACCATACAAGAGGGTTGCGTGTGCTTGCTTCCAAATACAAAATAAAGGTATATGCGTCAGTTGGTACGGTCGCAGAAATGAAGAATAAAGCACTTATAAATGAAAGTGTAGATATCTCTACCATTACTCTCGACGGACTTGAAACAGATGATATGCACATAACCCCTTTTCGCATTTCGCATGACTGTGCCGAGGGCTACGGATATGTAGTGGAAACGGCTGACGGAAGAAAGACGGCTTTTGCTACAGATACAGGCATAATCAGCAATAATATTGAAGCTGCCATAAGCGGTTGTGATACTGTTGTTCTTGAGTCAAACCACGATATAAGAATGCTGCAAAACGGTGATTATCCGTATAACCTAAAAAAACGCATACTTTCCGATTATGGGCATCTGTCAAATGACAGTTGTGCATATACCGCCGTAAAGCTTGTCAGGGGCGGGACAACACGTTTTGTTCTTGCACATCTCAGTAAGGAAAACAATATACCAATGCTCGCTGAGCAGACAAGTATATGTGCCTTTGAACAAAATAAAATGAAGCGGAATATTGATTACACACTAACAGTAGCTGCAGAAAAGGATAACAAATATTTGATATATTAACGGATTTCAAATCCGAAAATTATGATGTACGGTCAATATCGGTAAAATCGAACATAAATCTGTAACCTTAACGGAGGTAGCTGATGGTAAAAGTAACAGTACTGTGCGTAGGCAAGCTTAAAGAAGAATATTGGAGGAATGCCTGTGCGGAATATTTTAAGAGAATTAAAAGATTTGCCAATTTTTCCGTAATTGAGGTTGACGAGGAAAAACTCCCGGACAATCCTTCCCCGGCACAGATTAATAATACAATTTTAAGGGAGGGAAAAAGAATTATTTCCAAAATTCCGTCAGGCTCCGTTACCGTTGCAATGTGTATAGAGGGAAAACCTTATTCCTCCGAAGAGCTTGCAAAAAGTATATACAATACTGCCGCACATGACAGTGGAAATACGGTTTTTATAATCGGAGGGTCGTACGGTTTGTCTGATGAGGTAAAAAAACTTGCCAAAATCAAAATGTCGATGTCGAAAATGACCTTTCCGCATCAACTTGCAAGGGTCATGCTTTGTGAGCAGATTTACAGGGCATTTCAGATAAACAACGGAGGAAAATATCATAAATAATTTATTGCAGTTTTCATGTCTTTGTGTTAAAATAAACATAAGTAGGACAGAAATCTGCAATTTTTTTATGGAAGGTTGGTTATGTATGGATAATAACAAAAAACGCACTGTTGACCTTAATGAAAAAGACTATACCGTTAAAGAAGAAACAGATAACGACCGTTCGGAATCCGCCGGAACATATCCCGATTATCCGTATGAAGGTTATCCCAAGCCACTTTATGATTTTGAAAAAGGTAATTCATTGGGAAGCTTTATTTGCGGTATCATGTCAGTTGCCTTCTGCTTTGCTCCAATATTTCCTCTGCTTATGTCCATAATAGGACTTTTCCTTGCACACGAAGATAAAAAACACAACGCATTGTCTTCAAAACCAAAATCCAAATCTGCTGTTATTGGTACAATAATGTCAATATTCGGAATGATACTTAACATTGCCATATATATCACAGTAATAATATTGCTTATCACATTCGGCACATTTCTATATAACAAATATGTGCAGTAACAAGTATACAATTAAAACAAAGGCAGTATCCTGTTTTGTTATTTAAAGTATTCATATGTTACAATGTATATGGATGTTGTCATAGATAACAGTAATTTTACAGATACGCCATTTGACGAAATATTTTTCAAGGAAGAATACAATATTCGGAGACCTTGAACTGATAGATAGTGATAAAAACACGCCTTAAAATTTTACGGATATTGAAAATAGTACCTGCGAAGATTATAATAGCACTGTATGAAGCGGAAACACCTAACAATGAAAAATCAGATATTATATATATTATTTTAGGTGTATTATCCGTAGCATTATACCGTTTGGGGGGCTATGTGCTGTCTTTACGAACATCGCCTATGTTATGGAATATTGTGGCTTGAGGGAATCTCCAACAAGAATACGAACATACAACGAGGCAATTATGCTTGGAATTACACTTAATATTGCGGAGTTTGTGCTGAACATATTATCGTTTACACTTGGTGTTTCATTATATATTTTCTAATATTACATTGAGTTAATGGAGGCTGTTATGGATAACAGAAATATTACAGAGATGTCTTTTGATGAAATTTTCCCCGAGATAAAGATATCTGACAATAAAAGTGATATGGCATACAGAAATAATGAGTTTACGGAAGATGACGGCGTGCATAGGAATTATGACACTGACTGCAAAGTAAGATTACAGAAAGAATCCGATATACCAAATAATTACAATATGGGGTATAACCCGGACAACATAGAGAATAACCCCTGCAGTGATTTAAATTTCACAGAGAGTGCATACCAATATAACAATACCAATATTGGGAACGAATCCACTGTATTACCAAAAATTGATAATTATTCTTCATACGGAAACAGAAAATTTAACAATCAGAACAGTGTTCCCGACACCATACCATTTTTTAACGACACGGTAAATTACAGCGCAAAAAATCAGATTACCGGGAATAGATGTGTTATTATGGGTACAATGGCATTAATTTTCAGTTTTTTCGGTTTAGGAATCTTATTTTCCATAATAACATTGATAATGGTATCCCATATTAAAAGATCTGAAGCTTCTAAGGACACAAAACTATACAGACAGAAAAAACAAGCTACAGCTTTTGCTGTTTTTGCTATAATAATCAGCTTTTTTTTCACTGCAAATTTTTTCTTTCTCTGAGCGTGGCACACCCGCCGTCTGCTAATTGCCCGGAACACTTCCCCACCAACCAAAGTTTCTTCCTTTGAAACCGGCAAGCCCTTTGAAAAAGGCTTGCCCTAAAACTTACATTTTGCTCACCAAAACTATCCTGTTGCTCGCCCCCTCATTTGTCAGAAGCGGTCGGAGATGGGATTTACTGTACCGTCAGGGTGACGCAGCCGATCAATGTATTTTATGGCGGCCCCACAGCCGTTCACAACACAATCCCCGGGATTTTCCACGGTTGTGACTCTCAGATCCGTTGCCATCTTTATAAGGGTGTCCATCCCCGCCATCTGTGCAGCACCGCCTGTCAGAACTATCCCGTCTGAATGTACATCACCTATAAGCTCCGGAGGTGTTTCCTCAAGAACGTCCTGTATTTGACGAACTATGGCACCGGCTATCTCCTTTAACGGTTCGGCAGTTTCCTCAGAACTGAGTTCAACCCACATGGGCATACCTGTTATCATGTTTCTGCCCTTTATGCGGTATGTTCCCATCCCCATACCGGAAATGACACATCCAATGTTTATTTTAGCTTCCTCTGCCGTCCGCTTTCCAATCAGCATATTATATTTTCTCTTTACATATTTTATTATTTCCTCGTCCATAATATTTCCTGCTTGCTTTATCGACCTTGAAACAGCAATACCGTTGAGTGATATAACAGCAAGATCAGTAGTTCCTCCGCCAATATCAACAACAAACGAACCGTGTGGACTTGATATATCTATTCCTGCCCCTATAGCAGCTGCAACCGTTTCCTCTATAAGGCATACTCTCCTTATTCCTGCACAGCTTATTGCATTAACAACTGCCCGTTTTTCAACATCTGTAATCTCTCCCGGAACACAGGCGACAGCCCTCGGCATACCTATTTTTGAGGAAACCACTCTTTTCAGGAACGATGATATCATAATCTCAACAAGTCCTAAATCCGATATAACACCCCCACTGAGCGGGTATATGGCACTGTACCGGTTTGAGGTACGTCCAAGCATTCTATATGCTTCCTCACCGACAGCTATAATATTATCATTATCAAGATTAACAGCTATGACAGACGGCTCGTCAACCACCTTACCCTTATTCTGCAAATATATCCTCGTTCGTGAGGTTCCAAGATCTATCGCAATATCAAGTCCCATTTTCTACACCCTTTCCGTTATGTTTAAAAACATTTTTTATCCTACAAAAGTATATTACCGGATCAACTGCCGCTCTGAATATTATTATGTGAGTCATACTCCTTGGATATGGCAACGGATGCACAAAATACCCTTTCGGCTCCATAACTCTTCAGAACAGCACTGCACCTTGAAAGTGTCATTCCTGTTGTCATTATGTCATCAATCAAAAGAATCTTTTTCCCTCTGACATTTTCAGGGGTTATAATATGATAACTGTTATCATTTCCCGAAATTCTTTCTTCATATGTCATTTCATGCTGCAAAGCAGCCCCACTATCTCTGCAAAGAAGATTTTCAAAGGGCTTGTTAAGCTGCTCGGCGGTATATCTTGCTATAAGTTCAGACTGATTGAATCCTCTTTCTCTCCTTCTGTCCTTACTCATTGGGACGCAAGTTATAATTTCAAAACCCATATCCTTATAATATACATTTCTAATTGAGGAGACAACCGCTCCGGCGAAACTGTAACAGTTAAATTTCTTTCCTCTGAATTTGTAATCACAAATTGCTCTCCTTATTGCACCACTATATGTAAACGGTGCAATACATATTTCACCCGTGGGCAATGCCTCTATCCTTGGGACATTTGGAAACTCCGCCCTGCAAATCAAACACTCCGTCATATCATATTTCAGTAACCTTGAACAATAGGGACATTTTCGGGGATAAAAAATAGACAGCAGCCTGTTCATCCTTCGCTCCTTTCCAAAAATGCCCTCAGCCCCGAATATCTTTTTGTCTTTTTATTATTATCGACCATTTTCTTCAGTGTTGATACATTTCCTACCAAAATTAATTTTTCCTTTGCTCTTGTCACTGCTGTATAAAGCAAATTTCTGTAGTACAGCTGAGGTGCGCCATAATACATCGGCATAACAACAGCCTTGAATTCACTTCCCTGACTTTTATGTACGGTCACGGCATAGGCAAGCTCTATATTTGCCAAATTATCAGAATTATATAATACAACCCTGTCATCAAATCTTATTCTTGCTGAACCTGATGCTTTTTCTATACTTTCTATTATGCCTATATCACCGTTATATATTCCTGCACCCTCACTTCCGTCATCACGAACCCATGGGAGATCATAATTATTTCTTGTCTGCATAACCTTATCGCCGACACGGAGTATATATATGGGTGCTTTTATTTCCGGTTTGCCTATTCCCGAAGGATTAAGTGCCTCCTGTAGTTTTTTATTAAGCTCCGTGACGCCAAGTATACCTTTTCTTCCCGGGCACAGGACCTGTATATCATTCATAGTATCATAACCATATGCCGCAGCTAATCGCCTGGTACATAGTGCAACAATTTTTTCGGAAATTCTGTTCCTGTCTGACTCCTCCATAAAGAAAAAATCTCCGTCTGTGCGGCATATTTCGGGCATTTCTCCATGAACTATTTTATGTGCGTTCGTTATAATAAGACTTTCCATTGATTGTCTGAAAATCTCCGTCAGACGTACAACAGGTATTTTTCCTGTATCAATAAGATCTCCCAGAACATTCCCTGCACCGACGGAAGGAAGCTGGTCACTGTCCCCTACCATTATAAGCCTGCAGCCAAGCGGCATGGCACGAAGTACGCTTTCAAAAAGCGTTACATCAACCATTGACATCTCGTCAAGTATCAATGCATCACAGTCAAGAAGATTTCTCTCATTTCTTGAAAATTTCGGATGTTCGTTATTATCCCATTCAACCTCAAGAAGTCTGTGTATAGTCTTTGCCTCATGCCCTGTAAGCTGGGACATTCTCTGTGCAGCTCTCCCGGTCGGAGCCGCAAGCAATACCTTAAGTCCGAATTTTTCATATAATTTAATAATAGCATTAAGCGTTGTTGTTTTTCCCGTTCCAGGACCGCCGGTAAGTATAAGAAGACCTCCTGACATAGCTTCAATAATAGCACGTCTTTGCTGCTCGGCATATTCTATGTTATTTATTTTTTCAAAGGATTCCACGGCATATTCAGTTCCTGTTATACGCTCCGGAGGCACCTTGAGGATAAGTGCCAACCTATCAGCACTGTAAAATTCCGATTTATACAGGTAAGGTAAGAATACAAAGCTCCTACCATTTATTTCATCTAAAATTAATTCTGTATCATCAATCAATTCTGCCATTGCCGATGCAGTATTTTCTTTATCCGTCCTAAGAAAATCCGATGATATGTCAATAAGTCTGTCAGTAGGCAAACAGGTATGACCGTTACCGGCATTGTACGTGATAATATATAATATTCCTGCTTTTATTCTGCAAGGATCATCAAGGGGGCGTCCGAGTGCCTCTGCTATCTTATCTGCCTTGTCAAAGGAAACACCTATATTTTCTCCGCAAAGTACATAGGGGTTACTTTCTATCACAGTAACTGAGCTGTCGCCGTATTCTTTCCATATACGAACAGCTTCCAATGAGCTTATACGATATTTTGTGAGATAAACCATTATCTCCTTCATACCGAAAATTTTCCTGACCTGCTCTCCTATTGATACTGCTTTGTCATGCGATATGCCGCTTATCTCTGTAAGACGCCCCGGCTGTTTCTGCATAATTTCCAACGTATTATCGCCAAAAACATCAACTATTTTTTTTGCAGTCTTTGTACCGATCCCTTTAATTGTACGTGATGAGAGATATTTCAGAATTGCCGAGGCAGTTGAGGGCATACGCTGTTCATAGTACTCAAAAGAAAACTGTTCCCCGTAATTGGGGTTCATCTTCAGTCCGCCCATAAGCCTCAATTCATCGCCTACACTTACTTCTGTCATTTTTCCTACTGCAGTTATAAGCTCGCCGTTGCATGATAGCAAAAGAACACTGTATCCGTTTTGGCTATTCCTGTATACAATATCTTCAACTGAACCCTCTATTTCTGTTATTTCATTTTCCGACAAGCCTATCACCTCCTGAATTTCTGTATTTTTCCTGACAGAGCAAAAAGTTCCACCTTATAGTTTACATTCTTCTTACCTCTATGTCAACCGATTTTACGTACTTTCAACAAATAATATTTCTTTTGTTTTTTCTTCGGCAATAAAAATCTTCCCATATTCGACAGAATAATATCCAAGTCTTTCTCCGTGTGACAGTCATTAAAACTCCCTGTATGCTCAGAAATCTTTCATACAGGGAGTTTTTTACGGTATTCAGCATATTTTACCTGACATAATACAAAGCTTATAAGGTATGCATACAACATACTTTTCTATCACAGACTGCCGGTATTTCTTTAGCTTTTCATTTTATGTTTTCTGTGCCGTATTATAAAATAAAGCACAACCGATCGGACTCCGACAATAACTGCACTTCCGCCCAGAATAAAAAACAAAAGTGCAGGTATAGGGCTGTGTTCAAGGTAACTCAATATTACGGCTATCATACAGCAGGGTAAGCCTCCGGCAAAAGGAATAACAATTGACGAAATCTTATATTTCAACTTACCTGCAGTAGTTCTTTCCTCATCCTCTGCTATTTCCTCAGGAGTTTTTGAGGCACGTCTGCGTTCACCTACAAGCGTATATATTCCTATTATCAAAAACGGCAGTGACAGAATTGTGACAATCCAACCGCCATATGCCATGGTTTTTGTTGTAATATCCATAGGATTATTGGATAAATAATATATTGTTATCTGATCTCCAACCTTCCACGAATTTTCATACTGGCCGAGTGCGATATCACTGTATTGTTTATTGCCGACCTTATAAGTCACAAGTGTATTTATATCCTCACCGTCTATTGAATCGGTATTTTTTACAGTTTCAAATCCTGTTATTGTCGCCCTGCATTCAACAGCATTATTGGGATTTTTATTTTCCATTGTAAGATAAATACCAATACATAAAAGGACTGAACCTACAACAATCAATATTAATCTTCCGAATTTTCCGAAATTTGAAACAGGTTCCATCCACTCACTCCCCCTCTGATATATCTTTCTTTTTTAAATTTATGATAATTGTTCTTGAGAGATTGTTGTAACAGGAATTATATTCAAATATATCATCAGAATTACCCTCAAGAAATTCCGTCATCAATGTTTTCATATTATCCAGAATTTCTTCATAATCTGTTTTGCTTTCAAATTTTATGCTGAGATTATCTATACCCTCACCGTCAAAATGTGCAAGCATTATATCTTTAAGCTTATTTTCCGCATCCCCGGATGCTATTAACTGATTATTCATTTTATGATAATTACGCTCGGAATGTGTACAGACCGGTATGCCAAGCTCTGTATAAAATCCATCTATAACATGACTTTCCTTAACAAAAGAATCATCTACATTAAAAAAACCGTAATTCGCTGAATTATGGGAATCTGTTCCGAGATTTACATTGTCAACCGTAATATCCACATGATACCAATTACCGTCAATGTTTACTATATTCCATGAATGTTCGGTATACATGGAATCCTCATCCCAATTCTGAGATCCGGAAACACATATACACTCTATTCCAAGCTTTCTCATACACCACATGAAAGCTTTGCTGAATGACTCACACCTTCCAAAACCTTTTATAAGAGAAGCATATGCAGACCCGCCAAGCTCGGACAATTCATCATAATGGCATAGGTTAAAAATATAATCATACACATATTTTTCCTTTTCATACTCTTCCATTCCATTCAAATCGGACACCAGTTGTCCGAAAAACTTGTCGAGCTCATTTACAGCACTGATATATTCATCCTCTGTCATACAATATTGAAGCTTCAGCTTGCTGACATATTTTGCACCATCCCCTGTATTTTCAAGGAAATAATCCCCTTTTAGATGTATAAGCTCAGGACAGTCATAATTCAAAATATACATAAGCACTGAAAGCTCATCTTCATAAATTGGAATATCAAATGTCACATAATCTTTATGCTCCAATACAGCCTTATAAATCTCACAAAAATAATACTTATTTTCATCACTTAATTTTTTGATAAAATATTTATTTTCATAATCATCTATAACTGATAAATCAGTCTCCGGGTTCTGTGCTTTTGATACACTGTCGCCGGCACTCTGTACAGAATTTTCTGTTTCACTGTCACCTTCGGATTGCTCCGGCAGGCTTTCAAGTTCCGAAAAAGAATCATCCGATTTTTCCGCTAAATTATAAGAATCCTGTCCTAAAGAAAATTTCCCGCCAAAAAACTCATATGAAGATATGTATACAATCGCTGCTGACAAAACCAATACGACGGCCAAAACTGCCACTATTCTCAAAGGCTTTTTATACATAATACACCACCTTAAGGGAAAAAGTCATTACTTACTCCTCATCCTCATAATTTTCTTCCTCTTTCGGCAGTTCTTCAAGCTGACCAAGCGGACTGTTTTCCGAACCGTTTCTTATCAGTGCCGCAAGCTGCGGATCAATTTCATACTCCTCAGCGCCCGAATTAAACGGATCATCAGATCCCTTCCTTACCAACATCTCAAGAGCGTGGTCACTTTCATAATCCTCTGCCTTCATATCAAATGGATCATCATTGCCCATCTTAACAAGCGCCTCAAGATCGTGGTCACTTTCATAATCCTCTGCTCTCATGTTAAACGGGTCATCATTTCCCATTTTGACAAGTGCTTCAAGAGCATGGTCGCTCTCATAATCCTCCGCCTTCATGTTAAATGGGTCATCATTTCCCATTTTGACAAGTGCTTCAAGAGCATGGTCACTCTCATAATCCTCCGCCTTCATGTTAAACGGATCATCATTACCGCTCTTTATCATTTCAGCTATTTCTTCTATGGTTCTTTCCGGCTCTCTTACCTCTTGTTCAGTTTCTTCAGGCAAAGATTGTTCCTGAGTATTATCTTCAATTATGTCGGCATATTCACCTTTTAAATCTTCTGTTTCTCCGGCATTTACTGTCCCCTCATTTGTATTGACTTTAGCTGAACCAAAGGGCTTTGAAAATGACGGAGTACCGGCTGTACTTACCGGGTAAGTATCATATATTTCATTTACAAAGGTCATTTGTTCCGAAACATCAACAGACCCGACATCCACTGTATCCAGAGTTTCCCCATTAAATTCTTCCGATATATTTTTCTTTGCTTCAGGCATATTAAACTACTCCTTTCAGTCTGCCGATAATTATATTAATATTCCCTGTTTCCATCCGAAGCAGCAGCACCGAAAGAGCTGTCTCCGTAAATTGCGAACAGATCATTTATATCAGCTTCCTTTGTTTTTTCATCATGTATGTAACTTCCAACATTATAAGAATTATTCGGATCCGTATTTATATTCGTAGGAAAAGGGTTATTAATATCAACATCATGCGGAATATTTGACTCTGTGCTAAGATCTTCATTATTATCATATTTCAGATTAGGATCATAATATCCCCCCTGCTCAGTCTCGAAGCTTTCCGCTTCCCCATCACCATACCCCGAATAGGTAGCAAAAGGATCAACATAGCTGTCCATAAGCTTATCATTAAAAGCATTCGCCGAATTATAGTCAATACTGCTGTCCCCCGGACCTCCCGTTGCCGAGCCGTCACCCATATATCCGATACCCTCCGGCTTTGTATATTTGGGCGTATACCCATTTATATTACGAATAAGTGTATTAAGATTAATAACAGCAAGAATGAATGCAGCAAGAATAACTATTCCAAAGATAATATAATATGGTGTCGGGTCACCATAGAGTATTGTAGGATGACATATCGTAGGTTCCTCCTTATCATAATATAATTGTATTGTATCCCCTACTTCAATATTTTCAAAATAAACGTTGCTCTCGTCAAGCGTCACCTGATATAATTCACCGTTTTCATCATCCTCGGTATAGAATTGGACAACCATAACATAATGATGTATTAAAGCATAATTATTACCGTCAACAAAAACCGTTTTGTCGGTACAAACCGCATCGGCAGTACCGGCAGCGCTCTTAAAGCTTTCGTCCTCGTAATACATCGAATAAACCGAACAAATACCTATTATGCATCCTATAATTACCACTCCTGAGAATATAACAAAAGCTATCGGGGGTATATTGAATTTTCTTTTCGGCTTATCTGTGTTATCATACCGTTTCACCTAACACACCTCCGCTGTTTATTTATATCACGGTATTTCATAAGTATGCTATTCACTTAGATTATACCACCCACATACATAAAATGCAACGATTTTTACTTCAAACCGGATGTATCGAACTCTTATATGTTCAGTTTTCCTTTTTATCTTTTTTTGTCGGTGCATCATTCCAATTAATATATGCACGTATATTGACAGAATAATCATAAAGCTCCGAATTACCATAAGTAATAACAGAGTCATTTATCATAACGGAACACGATTCGTTTTCTACATTTGCTAATCCGTTCTTTTCGGTCATATATTCTGAAGCATCATGATTTTTAAGTGAATAGTCATAAAGTATCAGCCCCCTGTTCCTGTCAGGAACATTTATATCCCCATATATGTAATATCCAAGGTATTCATTTTCATAATCATAAAATTCGGAAAAACTTGTTTCAAAGGGGCGGGAAACAGAATAGTCACTTTCTTCAAGCTCGGTGGCGGGTACAAAATAAAGAGGCTCAAATTCCGCTTTGATATCGCTTGTCCTATATGGCAGCCCATCCAATATACAGCTTTCTCTTCCGACTCCGTCAATCACAACCATGTTTCTGTTCAATTTTTCTTTATGTTCAACATCGCAGGATATATCATAAAACAGAATCCCGGTCAGTTTATTCTTGAGTGTTATCTCATAATCAATTTTACAAGCGGTTCCTGCACTTTCTATATAATTATAATAGGCAGTCTTATTGCTGATATTATCTATATTATCATTAGTTATCGGATATCCCGTAAAATATCCTGCCACCTCGAAATCCTCGTCTGCATTATTTTCCGTTTCATCATCAATAATGTTAAAAATCAGACTTCCGTTACCCTCATTCATATATACATAGTCATATATCCCATATTTTAAATCTTTTACAACTGTAACAAACGGACGTGTTTCATTAGAAGTAAAATTCACAACATATTCTCCGTTCAGCTTCATAAGCCTTCCGGCACTCAATTCCTGTATATTAACCTCTCCGCCCGTGCCCGCATTAAAATTAATAATAAATATAATAGCAGCAATCACAATCACGAAAGCAGTAAGACATACTCCACCGTATTTAAGCATTTTTCTGTTCAGTATTTTTTTTCTTATCTGAGAATAAGTAACCCCTGAATCCAAATTCACAAATGCATTTGTAATGAAATCATAGTTATTGTCATCCGGGATATATTGGGGATTTGTAAATTTTCCGAGAGGAAATTTACATTTCGGGCATTTATTTATATTATCGGAAATAAGAAATCCACATTCGGGACAATTAATTTTCGACATTCATTCACCCCCTGAAAGTCAGACCTGATTTTATTTTAAATATAATTCAAACCTTTGTCAATAGTATTGTAAAAAACAGGATAATGAACTTATTTTCTATGTTTGCATAAAATATTAATAAAAAGAGAGAGGTGATCAAATTGGGCATACCTGCTATTATGGTGTCGTCTGTTACCTATGCTCTCAGGGGACAAAAAATACTGAGGTCGTTCGGAATAAAATCGGAAATTGAAAGAACGGCAAGGCGTGCCAATGAAAAAAGCTGTAGCTACAGCATAGTGGTAGCTCAGGATAAAGCAGACGAAGCAGAAAAAATTCTTATAAAGCACGGTATCAGAGTTATCGGGCGTACAGAAAGGCTCGGTGAAAAATGATATATTTAGATAATTCTGCCACCACCTACCCGAAGCCGCAAACAGTATCAGCAGCAACTGTGTCTGCAATGAGAATATCGGCAAATCCGGGCAGGAGCGGTCATAATATGTCGCTTGCCGCTGCGGAAAAAATATATTCCGCACGTCGGACAGCGGCTCATTTTTTCGGAGTGGAAAATGAGGAAAATGTCATTTTTACTCTAAACTGCACAACCTCGATTAATATGGCGATAAAAGGACTGCTTCAAAGCGGAGATCACGTTGTTGTTTCCTCAATGGAGCATAATGCTGTAATGCGTCCGCTTGAACGACTTAAGAGCAAAGGTATAAGCTATACAAAGGCCGACGTTTTTATCGGTGATGACGATAAAACAACAGACAGCTTCCGTCATGCAATCAATGCAAAGACCAAACTAATTATATGCACGCAGGCATCAAATGTATGGGGAATACGACTCCCGATTGAGCGGTTATGTGCATTGGCTCATGCATATGGCTTATTATTTATTGTCGATGCAGCACAAAGTGCCGGTGTAATACCGATAGATATGCACGAGGGCTATGATGTATTGTGTACGGCGGGTCACAAGGGACTTTATGGCCCTATGGGTACAGGTCTTATGATTTTATCGGGAAATAATACTATGCAGACCATCATCGAGGGCGGAACAGGAAGCAATTCTTACTCTCTTGAGCAGCCTGAGGATCTCCCCGACCGTTTTGAAAGCGGGACACCAAATTTCCCCGGTATTATGGGACTGAAAAGCGGAATAGAATTTGTCGGTTCACGCAAAATAGAGAAAATTGCGGAACATGAATTTAGATTGATAAGGTATCTGTACGGAAAACTGGAGAAAATGCCTAAAATCAAGCTGTACACTCCGATGCCTGATGACAGATATTTTGTACCTGTCCTGTCATTCAATGTGGACGGATATGACAGCGAGGAGGTAGCCGCAATTCTTAACAAAAATAATATAGCTGTACGTGCCGGGCTTCACTGTGCGCCGTGTGCACATGAGGCCATGGGTACACTTGACTGTGGTGCAGTGAGGATATCCCCCTCCGCATTTACAAAGCCAAATGAAATTGACAGGCTTATTTATATCCTGTCAAAATCACTCTGACAGAATCATTATTTAAAAAGGGCTGCCATACTCCTTCAACGGGTATGACAGCTCATTATTTATATATACAACTATTATGTTATATCTTTTCAAAAAAACTATACGTCAGACAGTTGTTTTATAATACCGCAGCATTTATAGTTATTCAATGCACTATATTCTACCTCAACATTTTTTTCCCTCGCAAGCTGCCTGATATGCTCAAGCTCCGGACTTGTGCGGTATTTTTCGTCAATTATAATTTTCCACGGGACACGTCTGAGCAATACTCTTGTGGTTTCCCCTATTCCCGGTTTTATAAAATTAATATTATCAATACCATACATATCCGAAATTATTTTCACATCTTTCATTCCGACCTCTCCCATGCAATCCGCTTCGTACTGCAAATCAAAACGAAATTTATCTGTAATACAGTCAATAAACTCATAGGTTCTGTCCTCAGGCAATAATTCCTTATAAAATGCCGCACCATGAAAATCCTTATCTCCTATAATATCCTTTCTTAGAAAAGTCCTGCTTATGAGTCCGCATACTGTACAGTTCAGGCATGAGCTTGGAATCATTATATCCTTATGTGTTCCGCATAAATCCGTCAGATATGCCGGATCCGCAAGAACAGCAAGGTTATCGGAAACTCTGTCAAAGCTTGCTATCTCCTTTCTAAGCTCTCTATAGATAACACCCTTGCCCGTCCAACCGTCCACAAATTGCAAACTGTCGGCACTGTGTCTTTGAAGAATATAATTAATGGCATTTCTGTCAATACCTCTGTCCCTGATTATCGACACAGAATAATGAGGACATTCATAACCATATTTTTTCCTGATATAACGTCTTATTAGGATACCTATAGGTGTGCCGGCTCTTGCAAGAGAAACAATAACTACACCCTTCCCCTTCTGCCGAACTATCTTATCCGATACTATTGCTGTTGCATCAGCGGTATCTTGTCCGAAAACCTTCAATGCTCTCTCATATATTCTGATATAATCATCTGTCGGTCGGTATTCAAGCGGCAGCATTTCCGAATAATGCGTTCCTCCTTGTATTCTTTTTTCTCTCTCCTTTGTAGGCAAAGGCTCAACCAAGCCTGTAATATCCTTTAACAGAAGAATTACATCATCCCCTAAAAAACTGCTTTCCATAAATCACACCTTCAATCAGCTTTTATATACAAATCCTGCAACCGTAATATTATTATTACCCACACTTTCAAGTGCCCTACAAAGCTCCCACAATCCACGGTTATACTCTTGTGTATCGGTAAGTATAATAACCCTATCATACCTTTTAAGGTTATATATAAATGTCGTTCTCCTTTCATCGTACAGACTTTTGAGCTGATAACGTAAATACAAGGGATAATCAGCTGTATCCGAGGCAACAATGGGACTCCTTGTTGTTGAATGTATTCTTACATTTTCAGCAATACCTGATCTGATAAGCATTTCACCTACACAAAAGGTCGGATACATAAATTCCTCAGTTCCCAGTACCAATACGTTTTCAAAATGATCAGAGTCCATATAGCCTATTACACTATTTGCATAATCCATAATATTCTTTTTGTATTCGGAGAATTTTGTTATCATTCTTGGATTTCCCCTGCCGATAAATGTCATTTTTCTGTACTTCGGCTCAGACTCAGCCGTTATGGTTATATGTCTTTCCTTGTCAAAGGAAATATTCATAATACTGTCCTTCTTATATTCATGAGGGATACCCGAAAGGAAAAGACACTCTATTCCGTTTTCTTTCAGTTCTTTTATACGCTCACTTGTCATACTGTTGAGGACAGATGCAATACTGTATTTAACATTATCCGACCTATACCTTTTCTTAATTATATCAATCAGTTTGCATATCGTACTTCCCGTTGTAACCTCATCATCTATAAAAACGATTCTGTCGATATTTCCGATACATTCCTCAATTCCGAATGAACACAACATCTGATCGGTTGCGTGACTGTGTGATTCTGTAAAATAAAGATATTGCTCACCCTCACGGTATTCCCTTGTAGTATTCTGATAATATACTGCATTATCCATAAAAGAGCATATACCTGCTGCTATTCCCGTTGCAGTTTCCGCAAAACCTATAACATACAATCTGTCGTCTTTATATGCATTATTTATAATATCGGCAAGAGCCTTACACATCCCTAAAGTATCTCTCGGGTCAGTCGGAATATGCTTTCCCTGTACCGGATTTACATACAGATACGGACGCTTCGAATTATTTTCACGTTTTGCCAATCTCACTAAATCATCAACTGAAAATTGCAATTTTTTCCCCCACAATCATTTAATTCCGTATATATCAGAAAGAATTATTGTTTTATATGCCCAGTTTATATTGGTCTTTATTTCATTCATTCTTTCTCCGCCGAAGCTTTTACCCACCTGCAATCCACTCTTGTCCCAATTCAATATATCCTTGGCATCCTCATAATCTTTTCCTGATACCATTAAGGATTCATTGACAACATCAATCTGCTTCGGGTGTATGACAGTCTTTCCGACAAAGCCGTTTAATTTATCAAGCTTTAATTCCCTTTGCATACCTTTCTTCCATTCGTCATTATCACTTGAAAAATATTCCCACACTGCCCCCGATATTACATATTCCCTTGAAAAAATTGTCAGTATATCTCCGAAAATTTGTGCTATCGGAATAATGTCATATATTGTTTCATCACAATGTCTTCGTGTTGAAAACTGATTTGAAAAATCATTTCCCCCGACCCTTATATTAAGCACATAATCCCTGACAGAGTCAATTTTTTGCTTAAGCTTTACAAGTACCGTATGGCGTATGTCATAATCCGTAATGTCACTACTTTCAAGAATAGGCATCATATACACTGTTTTATTTGATACGTCATTAATTTTTCTTATAGCATTATTATAGTTGTCCGCATTTGACAGTGTATATTTAGGAAAAATAAAACCTTTAAAAATATGCGAATACTTATCAAGACGATTATACAATCTCAGCATCTGCTCACTGTTGCGTACCCTTATGAATATTTTCGGCAAATAAAACTTTTTCATATTATACTCATCGGATATCTGTTTTATTGTAATACAAAGCTGTTCCTCCGCTTTCTCCACACTGTCATCAGCTATTGTATCTTCAAGGCAAATTGCTAAAGAATACGGGCGGCTATATTTTTCTTTTATGACTGCCTGAGCAATATTATCATTTAGTGCAGGTGAATATAAAAGTGCTCCCACACTATATTTTTCCATTAGATTTTCAATCATTTTTACTTACTCCTATTATTTTAACCGAATTATACATTTTCTCAAGATCCATGCAAATCTGATCGGAAATAATTTCTCCGCTAAGTCTTTTTTTTACGGGTGTATCTATTTTATCAAAAATTTTATCTGTTGCCAATGCATAATCAGCCTCATTAAGCATCGGAATATCCATTATATCATCACCGGCAGCAACGGTTTTATTTATACCGAAAACTTGCTTGAAACGTCGTACAGCATTTCCCTTATTCACCGCTGCCGCAAATAAATATACCTTTCTGCGGTCATGCTCTGTATAAACATTTCCGCCTTTTATAAGTGATTTTAATTTCTCACATAAAATATACGGATTTTCTGCACTGACATAACTCATATATATCTCAGGTCTATGTATTTCGGATCTTCCGCATAAAGCTTTCAATAACTCTGTTGCATCCTCCAGTTCCTTTATTTGATTTAAAGTAGCTCCGACTGTTTCCTCAGTCCAGCTATTATCTTCTATGCCGTTAATAAGCAGTTTCCCCCCGTTGCATACAATAGCATATTTTATATTGAAGTTACCAATACAATTAATTCTCCTGTACTGACTTTCAGTTCTTGTCGTAACAGGTACTAAATTGAGCCAATCCGACTCTATAAGAAAATCATATGTTTTTCTTGTCATAAAGCTTTGCTCTCTTCCTTTCAGATATTCCGCAACTACCTTCTCCCCTCGGATTTTTCTGTTATGGGAATAGATAAGCGTATTATCCAAATCCGAAAAAAATATATCCACCACTTCACCGTCCTCAATTATTCCTTGGAAGCATTCCCGAAAGATGATTTGCGAAGTCGCTTATATTCTGTGTTTGGAGAATAACCTTTCCGGGACCTGTAAGCCTTGTCAAAAACAATCCCTCTCCTCCGAAAAGTACATTCTTGAACCCGCGAACCGTTTCAATTTCATACGGCATTCCGCTCTGAAAGGCAACAACATTTCCCGTATCAACCTTTATCACTTCTCCGGCGGAAAGATTTTTTTCCACAACATCACCGTCAACCTCAAGAAATGCCGAGCCGTAGCCGCTCAGCTTTTCAAGAATAAATCCCTCACCTCCGAAAAGTCCTGATGACAGTTTCCTTGTAAATT
Organism: uncultured Clostridia bacterium; assembly: GCA_947624835.1. Classification (GTDB taxonomy): domain Bacteria; phylum Bacillota; class Clostridia; order Oscillospirales; family Acutalibacteraceae; genus UBA1213. The sequence continues at coordinate 15,388 of CANQLX010000005.1, read as the reverse complement.
CTACCTTAAGCTGTACGGACGACTGAGAGCATAAAAATGCACCCTTTTGACAGATAAGTCCGTTGGGATGCTCCTTCATTTTGACAGGAACTACCTTTCCGGGAACCGTTGCAGCAAATGCAATCGTTCCTCCCGGTCTTTCCGCTCTGTAATGAGCCATAAATATACTCTCACCTGCAAACATTCTTCCAAGTCCTGCAAGTGCTCCGCCGTTAGTATCGGTTGACATTGATATACCGTCGGACATCCATGCCATACCGCCCGATTGGGTTATCATTTCCTCGCCTGCCTGTTCAAAAAGCACCTCGACAGCCGGAACGACATTTCCCACAATTCTGAATTTCACTTTATGACACCTCACTAAATGGTAATTGTTTGTAATACCTGAGGAATAATTCCTCGTCATATTTATTTTCCCACTTACAGTCATCCCCGGAAAACTTGTCCTATGCTATCCGAGGAATATTCTCCCTGAGAAGTCCTATTATACTCCATACTGTTATCATCTTTTTTACTCTGTTTATTAAGTATCCTTTTTCCTCATGTCTACGGCATAAAGAAAATTTTTCCTATATTATGCTTCTCGTTGAACATCAGTACGAACCGTCTTGTGTCAAACCTTACAAACATAGCTTTTGTCAATGCCTCATAGGTTTTTTTCTCCAATTCATTGATGTTAATAAACTCACCCTTGCTTCTGATTGCTTTAAATATAATCTGCTTTGATGTAAGCCTTTTATTTATCAGCTCCGCCAATTCACCATAGGTGCTTACAAGGCTCTTTGTGCAGTAAAAATAATTAAGACGTGTAGAATTACACTCAGGCAGATCTCCTATTGGCTTATGATCAAGCAAAATATCCTTGGTTGTCACATTAAAGTAATCATAGCTTATATGACGAAAATCCCCTTCATATTCATACATGTTATCCCATGTAACATCCACATAATAGGATTCGTTTCCTATCTTAACAAGATTCCATGCATGATAATCGTCATTATCAAAATTACCCTCCTCATTTGCTTTTCCAAGCACTACAATACATTTTATCCCAAATTCATTACAAAGAAGCTTGAATGCCTTTGCTATACCCTCACATACCGCTCTTTTGTCAAGAAACGCTCCAACAATCGAATGTGCGTTAAAGCAGTCCTGCTTTTTTAATGAGTCATAATCATATGCCACACTCTTAACCACACTGTCATGCAGACATTTTTCAAGGCGGAATTTGTCATTAACAAAAGCATCAGCTTTTGCTCTCACTTTGCCTATTATATTCCTTATATCGTTATTTATAATCCCTATTTCCCTGTTTGTATAAAGATATTCGGGAAGCAGTATCCAAAATCCGGGTTTTCCCTGTATTTTTATAACTGTCTGATTAACATAATAAAGCAGGGGGTTGTCATACAGTACCCTCAAATATACCTCCTGCACATCACTGGGTGACAACGGAAGAGCCACCTCAATATTAAAAGACCGCATTTTCAACCCGTCATAAATCATTCTATATGCTTTTCGTTCGTCGGATGACATAATACTATAATAATATCTTTCATTTTTCATTTCTCATACACTCAGACAGCAGTATAATTAATCTTATGCATTTTACAATACACAGCAGCATATTCATTATTTTTGACCGTAATCTCTATATCCGGACAGTTATCGAATGTTCCGTCACCTATAAAAGAGACATTCTCCTGTATAACCGCCCTTTTTAAGGACTGACATCCCATAAATGCCATATTTCCTATTTCACATACACTCCTCGGCACACTTATACCCTTTAAATTACCGCAGCCCTGAAATGCACAGGCACCGATACTTACTATACCCTGTGGAAGTATAACATTCCCAACGCTCTCACAATAGCGAAAGGCCCTTTCACCTATCAGTTCCACACTTCTTGGTATAATAATACTTTCAATTCCTGTACAATTCTCAAAGGCACTTTCACCGATTTCTTTGAGGGTATCCGTAAATGATACCGAAGAAAGAAATACTGCATCCTTAAACGCCTTTTTACCTATTTTTGCCACTCCGTTTTCAAGGTAATATGCAACATCGGTTCTTCCCTGCGGGTAGCGTATTAATACCTTTCCGTCATAGCTGTGCAATACACCGTCAGGACTTCTGAAATGTCTGTTATTCTCATCTGTATCTATCCGCTTCAGATTCATTGTACAAAAGAAAGCATCCTCTTCCGTTTTTTCCACGCTTTCCGAAATTATTATCTGTTCCGCCTCAGAAAACTCAAATGCTCTTCTGCCTATGACTTTTATCCCATTCGCCACAGATACAGTTTTTTTACCACGGTCTGTATATTGCATAAGTATGCCGTTTTTCCTGTCAATAAAAAAACCGTCCTCAGCTGTATAATTCGGGTTATTCTGTATAATTACATTTTGAAGGCATATACAACCCTCAAATATATTTCTGCCTATTACCTCTGTTCCCCCTGTTATGCTGACGGACTTTAATGACCCGCAGCCCTTGAAAGCCTTGGGATAAATTTTTTTAATATTATCGGGTATATTGACCTCTGTAATCTGCCGTTCATATGCAAATGCTTTATATCCGATACTGTCATAGTCCTTTAAATCACTTTCACTGACAACTGTACCAAAGGACTTTTCACCTTTTATCAGCTGCTTTTCCCCCGACAAATCCCTGACACATTCGTCCGAATTTTCTTCGTTTGCCGCAACATCAGCCAACATTGATTCAACCATAACACCAACAACATACCGGGCAGCCGCTTCGGTAATAAACATTTCAGATATAAGTAATGCTGTACACCTGCCTACAACCTCGTCAATCGGCTCATTTGCCTCAACTCCTCTTCTGAGCTGCATCAGAGTACCCTCCCTAAGTGCATTGATAATAAGCTTTCGCTCCTTAACCATACTTGGTGCATAATCCATAAGAAGTGCATTAAACCTGAATATATCGTTTACAATGTCACTGCCGTATTCCTGCCTGATCCTAAGAATTATATCCTCCAAATCCCTCTTGGTTCTTACATACTCACCGGAAGGCTCAAAATAATGCGAACCCATGTAGGTACTGCCTGAAATTTTATCTGTCACGTCCAACAGCCCCCAACCCCCGAACACTTATAATCATATCAAAAATGCAGATATACCACCAAGGCGCGACATACCTGCATCATATTTACTATATATCCGTTTCTTGTTTAACATTCCTATCGTTTTATGTATCTGAGCTTTTACAATTATCATCTTGTTCATGCTTTTCCTCATGTACTCCGGTAATTGTTTCATGAATCCGACCATCCGTACTATGCTCAATTTTAGTGCCGCAGTTGGTACAAAACTTATCGTTTTTCTTTATATTTGCCCCGCATTTTTTGCAGCATAACGGCACCCCGACACACTCTTTCCTTTTCTCTTCGGCTTTTTTCCTTTGAAGAAACCTTTCATGCTCCTCATCGGCACGTTTTCTTTCGGCTTCGTTTTTTTCTGCCTCAATACGGGCTTTCTCTTCAATCCGTGCCTTTTCCTTTTCCCTGTCAAATTCCTTTACGATTGATAATTTCGGAATAAGCTCCATATCAAGAATTGCAGCAACTGACACATCATCGCCGCTTCCCCTTGCGGATAATCTCGGCAGATAATCCGCAAGTCCGTTACAAGCTTCTCTAAATTCAGTTGTTGCAAAAGAATACAGAACTGTCTTATACAAATTATTCAGTTGGTCATTATTACTGAAACAATCGTCAATACCATCCGAACCGACAAATACCGCTGCCGGTAATTTTTCGGAATAGAAATGTCGAAATTCGTCTATTGCATTATCATCACATATTGAAGTCGTCACATTCAGAAAGCACCTCGTATCCCATGGTATAGGCTGCTTAAACTCACCTCTTGAATTTACCGCAACACACTTTCCGTCACCAATATGGATACCGAACCATAAATCCCGTGTCATGGCAACAGCTATCATTGTTGTACCGTATGCACTCTCTATTTTTTCTTCATCAGCATACTTTCTGCGTGCCCTCTCCGAAACTGTATTCAATTCACTGTCGAGAAAAGGATTTTGCTTGTGGTAGGCTGTAATTTCTTCATTCCAGCTATTTATAATACTTGCTTCTAAATTTTTGAGATGCTTTTCCGGTGCCGCAAAAAATTTATCCCTATCTATACCGACAATAAAATTCATTATATTTTTTTCAGCAACCGCACATCCGACCTTAGAGCCGACTGCACTCCTGACATAATCATTGCCGCCGTGTCCGTCACATACTACAGCTACAGCACAGTCCTCATCGCAATAGCTTGTGCAGGCATCCTGACATTCCTTATTTTTTCTTATATGACTTGCACCTTGGGCAGATAAATGAAAGGCTTTTGCATACATAATAATGTCCCCTTCTTCACCACTGTACACCGTCATCGTCAAAAGAATCCCAATCTGCTGCTTCTGCCGTCTGCGCTTGAATTTCCTTTACAAACTCATCCTGTTTGCTTACTATTTCCGCACCCGTTTCCTTATTACTTCCGGTGGTTACTCCAATGCCCGCATTAGAGCTTTTACTTCCTATTTCCGAGGCACGCACACTTACAAACTGTATCCATTTCTTAAGTGCCTCCGGTGTATGTGCTGTGATCACCGCTTCTATATTTCCCGTAAAATCTGCAAGTACGGTTTTATTTGCATCTTCACCTATTGCAACAGCAACTTTAATTGCTTTTTTAAACCAGTTATTCTGCTTAAGCTTTTCAAGACCGTGTTTATAATTATCCGTAGGCTCACCATCAGACATCAAAAATATCGCCGGAGCAAACGAACCGGTTGCATCACTCATATACGCATTTCTTGAAAGCTTATCATTAAGTTGGTTGCAGGCCTCCCCAAGATCGGTAACTCCGCCGGCATCAAGATAATTCCATCTGAAATTTTCAGCCGCAACGGGAGCACTTTCCATCCAATGTGCACCTGTCGAAAACGCAAGCGTTGCAACCTTGATCTGTGCATCTGCATTGCTCTCGGAAATGTCCTTAAGTTCTGGCACTATCTCCTCTATTGCCGAATTAACCGTGCCGATTTTTGCACCGCTCATACTGCCTGATGTATCTATCACAAAAAACAGAACCATTGTTCTTCTCGGCACTTCTACCACATCATCATATAATCCCATTTTATATTCCTCGCTTTCGCAATATTCAGATAATTTCACCTTCGTTACCGTTGCCGAAATTTATTTTGAGCCCCCTGCCAAGCTTTATAACCTGATCCCTATCATACGGCTTTGCCGCACCGTTTGGAAGTATTGCAGTCCATACATTATCCGACTTATTCCTCAAGCCAAGTATTGACGGATCACTTCTGCTTGCTATGATCTCGCCCCTTACCTCCCTGAAGTCGTCACTGTCACCAACGGTATGACAGGCATAAACCTGCTTTCCGGGTACCATCACAACCTTATATTTCTTAACCCTGAGTATCGGAGGTTTTACAATAACATATCCACAGTTAATGCATTTACATGAATCTGAACCTATATCAAAAAAGGTTTCCCCTCCGCATTTCGGGCATGAAATCATAACATCCCTCAGAGCCGTGAAAATCTCCTGCCATTTCTTTTCCTGAACTCTATGCTCAATATCGACACCCGTCATCGACTCCGCACTGAACGCTTCTGTAAATGTATCTCTCACAAATTTGGGATATACGGGCCAGAACCTAATCTCATTAACATGAACACCTCTCACCGGTCTGTTTGCATCATTTTGAGGATCCCATACAAAAACAGGTTCCTTACCGTAGAATTTACGTTCATGCTCCTCTGTCAAACACGGACACATTGTTTTCTTTCCCTCAAGCGGGTGATTAAGGAACAGCAACATATACAATACAACAGCGAGAGAAAAACGGTCGGTATGTATATCCGGTCTCTTTTTGCCCATTACTACCTCAGGTGCCATATATCTGCACTTTCCCGCAATCCCAAGATTTTCACCATATGGCGCAACATTATCATTATCGCATATAAGAACGTCACCTGTCTTTGGATTAACAAAGAAATTTCCGTCATTGAGATCCTGATAGCTGAATCCGCTCCGATGCAGCTCACGAAATCCGTTCGTTATGCATAGAGCGGCATTAATCACTGCACTAATGCTTGCAAATCTTTCTTTTGCAAGCAGGAAAAGGGAAAAATCCTTATATGCCTCCGGTCTTAGCTCCATAAGATACCCAAAGCTGCCCTCAAAGTATTCCGTAATTTCAAGCGGCCACAAAAAAGCTTTTGTCGGTGCACCCTGTTTTATATTATTCTGAATATTCCTGTAAAACTTATCCGGATCATTTAGCTTATTTTTGAAATACCATTTCAGTGCAAACTGTCTTCCGTTATAGCTTACCTTATATACAAAACCCTGACCGCCCTCTCCGAGCTTTTGTAATATTTCAAGTTCACCGCCTGATACCGTCCTTATTCTCTGACCTTTTTGAAATTCCTTCAATAGCCTCTACCCCTTTTCCGCTATTACTCTATCTATACATTACCACCGAAGGAACGTACTATTGCTTCAAGTCCCCCCTGATATCCGCCGGCTATTGCGTTAAATCTCCACTGACCGTTCCTGTTATATATTTCCGCAACTACCAATGCTGTTTCAATGGAAAATTCCTCTTCAAGATCAAATTTGAGTACGGTTTCACCTACCGTATCGAACTCATCCGCAAGCTTTGCAATTCTGATATATGCATTTGAAACCTGTCCGAAATTTTGTCCACGCTCTGCTGCTTCATAGATTGTTACACATATTGCAATTCTCTTTATGTCATCGGGAATTTTTGTGAAGTCAATCATTATAACCTCATCATCACCCTCGCCCTCGCCTGTGAGGTTATCTCCTGTATGAATTACAGCATCATTTCTGCTTCTCAGATTATTATAGAAGATAAAATCCTCATCTCTTTGTAGCTTTCCGTTTTCTCCGAGAAGAAATACGGAAGCATCAAGGTCAAAATCATATCCGCCGTCATAGCGGTTTGTATCCCAGCCGAGCCCTACCAATGCGTGTGTTAAATTGTCATCCAAAGATACCTTTTGTCCCTTTACTAAGCTGATTGCCATTTTGATGTCCCCCTTATATTATGTACAATATATTCTTTACTACCTGTAAAGCTGAACCATATTTTCCAGTCTGCTCGCCTCACGGACAGGCTGACCTATAGCATTGAATTTCCATTCTCCGTTTTTCCTGTAAATTTCTCCGACTACAAGTCCGGTCATATTATCGTAGTTACTTGAAAGATCATAGCGGCAAATCTCGACATTATTATCCATATTAACAAGTCGGATAAATGCATTTCTTATCATTCCGAAATGCTGACGTCTGGCTGCTGCGTCATATATATTTACAACAAACACTATTTTATCTATATTCGGCGGAACCTGACTGAGATTTACCATTATCTGCTCGTCATCACCCTCGCCTGCACCCGTAAGATTATCGCCCTGATGCACAATAGCTCCGCTTCTGTGTGTGAGGCTTCCGAAGTAAACACAGTAATCATCAAACCTGCCGGGGATAACCTTTCCGTTTGCTCCGCAAAGTATAGCAGATGCATCGCAGTCGATATCCTCCTGTTTTCTCCCGAAAAAGCCTCCCTTTTGCTGAACCTCATCCCAACCGAGGCCTACCATAACCTTTCTCAAACCCTGTCCGCCACCTTTTGTAAGGTCAATTTTCTGACCTTTCTGCAAACTTATACTCATATTTATCTCCTCCTGATTTGTTTTATCGGATTATACAATAATAACCGCTTGATATCGGTTATAACAGTACCATTTCACCCTCATAACAGAAACCGTGTTTTCGTCAATAATGCGCATCCCACTCGGTATGCGGATCTGCTCTTTCTCTATCTAAATTTCATTTTGTACTGATTCCCCAAAAACATATACAGTACCTGCGTATTTAACAAATTCTCTAAAAAACCTTAATCCAAACTTATGTATACACAGTTACGTAAATATGTAAATATTTTTTCTGTAAAACACACTTCAAGTAACAAATACATTTTACACCTTGCATTATAATTTGTCAATATGTACCAAAACATTTTACGAATCATTGGCATATTATATTGTTTTCGACACTTTACGGTATAAAAAAATGCCCCATATTAATAGGGACATCTCCTTAAGATTATATTAATCCTTAACTTTACCATACTTATTATGCATTTCCACGAATATATCTCCGCTCTTTCTTATAAGTATAAGTGCTGTAAGATATATCGCAGTAAGCAGAAGTGTAAAATTATATTTTGACCTTAGCAGTACAAGAAAGCCAAGACAACCAATCGGAATAAGAATTATAAATGAAATAATATCAAGCACACTCATAGCTCGTCTTATATCCATTTTTTCGCATAAAAGCAAAAATACTGCCTGACCTCCGTCAAGGGAATCCACAGGCAGACTGTTGAACACTGCCAATGTAATATTTGCGGCAAACAAGCTTTCAAAGAATGTACATGGAAACAACTTATTAAGTATATAGCACAAAACTGCCGCTATGATATTGACAGTCACCCCAGCAAGAACAACTACAAGCTCCTTTTTCAGACTTCTCAATGGCTTATTTCTGTCGATTATTGCAATATCAAAGAGGGTAAGCCTTATTCTCTTCGGGAACGAACCGTATTTCCATAGTGCAAGAAGATGACCTGCCTCATGTATAATTGCGGCAATAAAACATATTGTGACAGACATTGAGCTGTCGCATATGATAACTGCTGTCATTGCCGCAACAAGAGGAAAGCTTAATTCTATTGTAAGTGTTCCTATTTTTATATGCATAGGTTTTCACTCAGCTCCGTTAGTCGGATATTCAAGAATCCCGGACGGGTCAATATTTTTTCCGTCTATAAGCACCTCAAAATGAAGATGATTCCCGTCCGCATCTCCTGTTGCTCCGACAAGTGCTATTTTATCGCCTGCCTTGACCTTATCTCCTTTTTTTACGAGTAACTTGGAGCAGTGAGCATAGAGTGTCTTCACTTCATCATCATGGGAAAGCACTACATAATTACCATAGGACGGATCCTCCATAGAAATTGTAACTGTTCCGTCAAATGCAGCACATATTTCCGTCCCCTCATCTGCACCGAAATCAATCCCCTTATGGATTTGCTCCTCACCGTTAAGCTCTCTCGAACCAAAACCCGATGTAATAACAGCCTCTTTAAGCGGTGGAGTTATATCTTTTTTGAGCTTTTCTGTTATATCCACATTTTCCTTTACTATAATATTTGGAGCAGGTGTGCTGATCTCCTTAAGTTTTATATTATCCGTATAGGGGATTGTGCCGTCCGCCGTATTTATGAAAACAGAATTATTATAATTATCATAAAACCATGTTGCCGCCTGACTGTGTACCGTTCCCCCGATAAGTTTTATTATTAACGCCGCAATTACTATAACAGCACTCACAATAAGTTGAATTATAATCAGCAGCATACCATTTCCCTGCACAGCAGGCTTTTTTACTTCCTCTCCGTTGTATTCCTCACTTTGATTTTTCTCTGTTTCCTGCATTTCCTCATCGGTATATCCCATTACAATTCCTCCATTCCGTTTTGTAATGTATATGCCGTATTATATAAAAAATATCCCTTACAAAAAACAGATATGACCCCGAAACATCACCGGAGTCATTCTTGAATTTATGTATATAAATTATAGCCCTGATTATATTCACCACATATTTTACATCCGAAACAGGATAACAAAGAATTACATTTTCTGCACCGAGGAAAACCGCATTTTAAAGGATCCTCTGCCTCAGCACCTTTAAACCACCGATCTCTTTCATCTTCCCTGATTTTATCCTCTGTCATAAGCATAACAAGTCTTTTGAACCGATCCAAAATATAAATAATGAGTTCTTCATTTGGTGTATATCCGAGTTTATCCCATTCAAGCCTTTTTTCTGCACTTTCAATAATCTGTATCATAAAGCACTTCTCAGATTGGAAATTACTTTTTGTCCACGGCATTTCATCTATACTGAAGTCAACATTACCGATTCCACGAACATTCTGATCCCTTTCTGCCAACCAAACAACAAATTCCTTTTCATCGTCAGATTCTGCAAGTGCCGAACCACTCAGTAAAAGAACGTCGATTAATACATCCGTTAAGCCGTTACTCGCTTTGATAGAATCTTCTGTCGACGAATTTTTACACAATCCTATCACGTTTGCCATAACAACATCTCCGATATCACTTCTTTCCTTTATTATACAATAAGTCATCAGCTTAATCAAGGGATGGGAAAAATCACATGAACACTCAGCTTTCCGTTCTGGTAATCCGCCGATATTGTTCCTCCCATCTGTCCGACCAACGCTCTCGCAATGGAAAGTCCCAGACCTGTGGAATTTCTTGCCGCCTCAACGGTATAAAATCTGTCAAACAGCCTTCCGACCTGTACCTCACTTATGTTGGCGGCTGTATTGGTAAAAATAACCTCACCTGCTTCCGTAAGGCGGATTTCAAGATCTCCGTCACTGTATTTTATTGCATTGTTAATTAGATTGGAAAATATACGTGTCAGTGAGGAGCGGTTAAGCTTTCTCACTATTTTTTGTTCGGGAATATCAATATCGGGTACTATTCCTTTTTCGCTCAGGGAAGTATAAAATGCCGCTATGCTTTCTTCGAGTATATCTCCAATTGATAAATCCTCCCTATCCTTCACAGCTTCATTTTCAGATGTCAGAATTACAGAATATCTGAAAAGCTCCTCCGTAAGCTCAATGAGGATATTTACCCTGTTTCTGATTATCATAAGATATCTTTTGGCATTTTCGCTTTTATCCTCCTGCTCAAGCAAGTCAAGATATCCGCATATCGCGGTCAGAGGGGTTCTGAGATCATGTGAAATGTTGGTAACGGCATTTTTCAGCTCGTTGTCGCCGAGTCTATAATGATTGCGTAGTGTACGCAGCCTGCGAAGCTCAAGATTAATACTACTCGCAAGCTTTCGCATATATTTATCTCTGCCGGAAATATCAATAAGTATATTGGTATCGGTCGTGAGCCTGTTGGCAAAAGCAATACATATTTCCTTGCAGGATATGTGCATAATGTGTATCTTTACAAGAAGAATTATAATTATTACAGCCATTATACAGACTGATACCCATAACCATATTTCCATAAACTGCTCCCTATTTTATATTTTTTCTTTTGAATAATATAACCCCTATCACCGTTGTCGAAACTGTAATAAATGCAGACGACAACAGCATACGGACTATATGCACATAATCACCCGTATCAAAATCAAACATCTGTATTCCTTGACCTGTGGGCAGAAAATCGAGAATTATTTGGTATATGTATTTATGAAATCCGGGTTTATCGAGTCCGCTTCTTAGTGCCAGTGACCCGAATATCATAACAAAAAATAAAATAAGTGAAACAAAAGCCCCTATCGAGGAATTATCGGATAACAACATATTTATAAAAGTAACTATCGATGCAACAGCAGCCAAAAACATTACTGTCACAACAGTATACCATATGAAATCAAAACAGCCGGTTTCCGTTGAGCTGAGATTTTTTGAACCGTATGAAGCATAAGCAAATTCCCATGTTCTAAGGCTCGGTGCACCTAATGCGGCACAGGAAAACCATATGACCATCATTATCAATGCAACGGAAAACACCAGTATAAGATTGGACAGGTATATATTTGTCCTCTTTGCACCTGTTATAATCTTATTGCGAACAGCACCGCTGCTGTATTCTGCACGTAAAAATATAACAGAAAAAAATAATCAATGTCTGTATACAAAGCGAAAAATTGAAAAACTCCTTATCCTCCCAATACGGAGTTTCCAAACCGACACTTATCTGTTTACATAACAAAAAGAAAGCAGAATAAATAATTAAAAATATTAAACAAACGGGAAAAATTCGCAGACAAAAGCTTACACATTTTTATAACCTCCCGTAAGGTTTATATAATAGCTTTCGAGATTTTCGTTATGTCTTGTAACGGATAATATTTTACAGTCTTCTTTTTTAAGTTCTGATACAAGTTCGGATATTTCTATTTCGGCATAGATATCCGCCTCTTTTTCGGAAAGTATCTTATACTCCGTATTCATACAGTCAAGCACACGACTAAGTGCTTTTATATTATTTACTTCAACACGCAGAGATTTTCTTACTTCCTTTTCAAGTTCTTTCGCACTGATTTCTTTTATAATACGTCCGTTTTCGATAAAACCGTAATATGTGGCAATTCTTGAGAGTCCATCGAGTATATGGCTTGAAACAAGAAAAGTGATTTGTCTTTCTGTATTCAGTTTAAGTATCAATTCTCTTATTTCTATTGTAATGAAAGATAGAGAAGTGCTTCTGTTCCCGAATATGCACGGGAAACACCATAGCCCTCCTTTGTCAGAACTTCCTCCAACATATTCCCTATGTGTATGTCATCATCAATAATAAGTATGTTTTTCATATATCGTACCTCTTTCGGTGTGTAATCCGAACTGATATAATTATTACATTTGTTTGTATCAGTATTATCAAGAGAAAAATATAACAGGATATTATCAATAAATTAAATGATCCCCCAAACAATATTTTATATCCTGTTTTTTTGTTTATTCTTCAGATTTATTCCTCATACATTCAATAACCTCTCTCACAACCTTAACCTGATATTCACTCAGTCCCTCAACGCTTACGGTCGATGTTTTTGACAGTCCTAAAAGATAATCAGCAGAAACATTAAACAGCATAGCCAGCTCCACAATATACTGAGTAGAAGGTACAGATACCCCCATTTCCCATGCATTCACACCTGCCCTTGTTATACTGAGTTTTCTTGCAAGCTCCGCCTGTGTCATTCCCGATTCACTGCGAAGCAATTTTATTTTTTCCGAAATCATCATTATCAACTCCAATTTATACTTATTATACAATATACTGTATGATAAATCATTATCAATATGATATTTATACTTGACACAATAACTTTTTTAGATTAAAATATATATATAATAAATTCAAGGAGGAGATATAATGGTATGCCCTGTTTGCGGAAAGGATAATGTCACCGTTACATCCGAACAATCAACATCAAAGACAGGAGTGAATGGAGCAGGCTGTCTGTGGGATTTGTTGTATTGGACCCTTGTTCTCTGCACCTGCGGACTATGGCTCATATTCGGAAAACACAAGGGTTCGGGAAAAACAAAATACAAGTATAATACCGTATGTATTTGTCAGAACTGCGGACACAAGTGGACAATATGAATTGAGGTATTCAAAAACAGCCGCTCAGAGTATTTTCCGGACGGCTGTTTTACTTGTACTCACAAGCATATGAATATGATCAGGGCAAGCCTCTGCCTCGATTATTTCGACTTTCTTTTCTTCGCATAATTTTCTAAGTATTTCTCCTACGTCTTTTCTGAGTTTTCCATATATCTCCTTTCTCCTATATTTTGGTTAGCCGATTGCAAAATGCCCCAAGCAGGCATAAACAGCCGACTTTTTTGATGTTAAACAACTGATTTTTTCTCCGTTTTATGGTATAATTTAATTGGACAAAACACACCAAAAACGGAGAAAAAAAACATGCGAAATAAAGTTGTGCAGTTATCATTGTTTGATACTTACACAGATGTACTCGAAAAGATGGACGAGAACCAGTCGGAACTTGTTGAGCTTCTTGAGGAGCACATCGACTTTGAGGCGATCATACCGCCTCAATTTCAGTGTGCATATTACAACAGATATGGTCGTAAGCGCACCAACTCTTTGGAAAGCTTCATTCGTGCTCTGATATTGAAATCACTTTTGGGAATGAAGCAGAATAAACAATTGTTGACCTTGTTAAAGTTCTCGAAGGAACTGCGGGATTTCTGTGGATTTGATAAGCTTCCCGATGAATCGCAACTTACAAGATTTAAGCAGCAGTTCTGTGATTATATTGAGATGATGTTCTATTCTCTCGTGGAAATAACAGAGCCGATTTGCCGTGAGATCAACGAAAAGAAATCTCGATACCTGATATATGATACAACCGGGATAGAACCCAAAGTAAAGGAAAATAATCCCAAGTTTTTGAACACAAAACTTAATCAAGCAAAGAAGCTTGCGAAATCCAATCCCGACATCGACCCTTACAAATTGGTATACTCATTTTTGCCAGACAAAGCTGCAAAAGCACCCATGGCTCGGCAGCAATATATCAATGGTCATTATTGTTATTCCTACAAGGCAGGAATTGTAACCGATGGGTTAGGAATCGTAAGACACATCTCGTTCTTTGACGATAATTTCAGAGATGAACACCCTGAAATAGTAACTACGAAATCCGATGATCCCGAAAAAGACAAAGAAATCGGCGATTCTGTTTCTTTAAAACCTGTTTTGTCCGATTTCTTTGGTGTTCACAAGTCGTTTTCCTATTCCACTTTTCTCGGAGATGCCGCATTCGATTCTTACGACATTTATTCCATGCTGAAAAATGATTTCAACTTTTCAAGAGCCTGCATTCCGCTCAACAGCCGCAATTCAACATCTTCACACTCTGCTTTTAATCAATACGGAAATCCTGTCTGTCCTTTGGATGGTACTCAATTCACCTGTCTCGGTAAATCAGGCGGCAAGAACCGTTCCTTAAGAATTAAGTGGGTCTGCCATAAACCAATCCAGAAGGGTAACAAGAGAATTTGCGTTTGCGAGACACCTTGCACGGAATCATCTTACGGCAAATGCGCCTATACATATCCCGACAAGGATTTCAGAAATTGTCCCGGTATTCCAAGAAACACAGAGCATTGGGATAATCTTTACAAGCACAGAGTTCTTGTCGAAAGAACGATCAATATTTTCAAAGACGCTTTTGGTCTGGGTGATTTAAGGTCTGTCAACATTAAAACTATTAAAGCAGATTTATTCCTTGCCGGTTGTATTCAACTTGTTGGCGTTATACTATCAAAAGCCATCAACCAAACTAAGCTTTACAAAAGCGTCCGTAAACTCGTTTCTAAGGCTGCTTAATTCTCGTTTCCATATTTTTTTCAGACTGATCGTTGATCGGTCTTTTTGTGCTGCCTTATTTTAATCCGGTCGCTCTTGCTTCATCCAGTAAAGCGATTTTTTCTTTTGGGGAATATTACTGTTCTGACTTTTGCAATCGCTTACCTATATTTTGGTGCAAATACAATATGGTATTGGCATCTGTATGTTGAGTGTGAGAGATGTTTAATTTCATTTTTCATGGCAATAACCTCCTCGTATATCGATTTGCCGCCTTCATTGTCTCTCTGACAAGCGGGAAGTTGCTTATTTCTTCTTTTTCGGTTT
>CANQLX010000004.1 GCA_947624835.1 uncultured Clostridia bacterium | reverse complement strand
AATTTGAGGGCAGCTATGAGGATTTTCTGAAAAAGGAAAAACCGTTTGAAACTAAAATGGAAGAAAAGTCCAAGACAGAAAAAACAGAAAAGCAGAGCGAATATAAGAATAAGAAGGAGCAGGATGCAAGGCGGCGAAAGGATAAAGCGAGGCTGAACAGACTTGAGGCAGAAATTGCGGGTGCCGAGGAAAGGCTTAAGCTATTGAATGATGAGTTAAGTAATCCTGATAATGCATCTGATTATGAAAATCTGCTTAAAATAACAGAGGAGATTTCCACAGCAGAAACAGCTATTGAGCTGCTTTATGAGGAATGGGAGGAAATTTCCGAAAGGAATGAAGTGAATTAATACTATGAAGGTAAGAATATATACACTCGGCTGTAAGGTGAATCAGTTTGAATCGGGGGCTATTATAAAACAGCTTACGGAAAAAGGATATGAAGCTGCAGAGGAAAATGAAAAAGCCGATATTACGATAATTAATTCCTGTGCCGTAACAGCGGCAAGTGAACAGAAGGCATATAAGCTTATACGTCGTATAAGACGTGAGGAGCCTGATACAGTGATACTGTTCACAGGCTGCATGGCACAGCTTGTGAATGAGGATAGTAAGCTTTCGGATAGTGTTGATATAATCGTTGGAAATAAGAGGAGGGGTGATATAATCCGGGTACTTGAGGATTATTTTGCCCGAAAGGAAAAAATTATCCGCATAGAACCATATCAGCGTTGTGACCAATATGAAAATCTTATTGCGGATAATTTCTCGGACAGGACAAGAGCATTCCTGAAGATAGAGGACGGCTGCAATCGTTTTTGTTCCTATTGCATAATTCCCTATGCAAGGGGAAGAGTACGCTCGTGTTCACTTGAATATATTGATAAACAGATAAAGGCATTTGCCGCTAAGGGTTATAAGGAAGTTGTCGTGGTGGGAATTAATCTTTCAAGCTATGGCAGCGATATTGGCTGTACATTTTCCGATGCGATAAAAACCGCCTGTGAGGCGGCCGATATCCGTATAAGGCTTGGCTCACTCGAACCTGAATCAATGGATCCGGATACGCTCAGTGTATTTTCGTCCTATGAAAATTTCTGTCCCCAATTTCACCTTTCTCTGCAAAGCGGATGTGATGAAACGCTTAAAAGAATGAATCGTCATTATACAACGGCGGAATATTCAAAAATTGTTTCCGATATACGCAATACATTTGACAATCCATCAATAACAACCGATGTTATGGTAGGATTTTGCGGGGAAACAGAAGAGGAGTTTGAAAAATCCGTAGGGTTCGTGAAAAAAACAGGCTTTGCAAAGGTTCATGTATTTCCTTATTCCCGGCGTCCGGGTACCGCCGCAGACAGGGCAGTGGGACATCTTTCAAACGAAGTAAAAAAACGGAGAGCGGAGCTTATGTCAGAAGTTGCTGAAGAGTCAAGAAGGGATTTTTTAAAAAATCAGGTCGGCAGAACAGAAAAGGTATTGCTTGAAACACGAAGGAAGGACGGAAAATACGAGGGCTATACACCTAACTATACACCTGTTTTGGTTACCGCTGACGAAAGTCTTGTCAATACGGTTGTAAAAGTTAAAATAGAGGGTACTGATGGTTACGTCTGTTTCGGTGATATTATATAATAAGATCTATAATCATAATACAGCGGCACAATGCTTCATTGTAAGCAGAAAAAAATGCACGCTTAAGCCTGAAATTGTCGCTTACGTTCAGATATTCCTGTCGGTAGCATTGACTGTCTGTAATTTCGATTTTTATCCTTGAACGCAGAACTGTTTTGAATGAACCGCTTTCCTTGATAGGTGCAGGCTCAGGCTCGCATGAATAACCTGTCATGGAGTGGTATATTGCCATAAATGTGTTTGCTGTCTGATTGTTTTCGTCAGCAAATTTTTCAAGGGTGTTCTTGTCACGTTCGGTCGGTGCGGATTTCGCAAGTATTCTGTACAACTCAGCATTATAAAGCTCACTGTTAATATATTCACGAAGCTTGCGTGGCATATTGCTTACGTTATTCATATTAATCACCTCTCAAATATATATGCTGTGTTTATTAAAAATATTTGGTTTTTATGCACATACTCGTTAATATTTCTTTTTTAGAAATAAACGGGGTGTGCATTTTGTTATAATATAGCGGAGTGGATGTTTATGTAGTTTGGAATACAGGTGATCATGATGAGAATGAGAAATAAACCATGGGCAAAGCCCGAACTTGAAGCTTGCGATTATTTTATAGCCGATCCGGCAGCAATGTGCGGACATTGGCAGGAGGCTTTCAAGAGAAAAAATCCCGTGTATATGGAGCTCGGCTGCGGAAAGGGCGGCTTTGCCGCAGTAGCTGCTACTGAAAATAATGGTATTAATTATATTGCAATAGATCTTGAGTATAAAATGCTGGGAGTTGCAAGACGCAAGATTTCAAAAATGTATGAGGAAAAAGGGCTTCAGACGGATAATATACTTCTTGTTGCCTGCAATATAGAAAAAATCGGATCGTTTTTTGCAGACGGAGAGGTGATTGCAGACAGGATATATATTAATTTCTGTAACCCGTGGCCGAGAAAGAAGCATAAAAAGCACAGACTTACTCACCCAAGGCAGCTTGTGCAATACAGGAAACTTTTGAAGGACGGAGGGGAGATACATTTTAAAACTGATGATGACGGATTATTTGAGGAAAGTATATCCTATTTTGAGGAATGTTCTTTTGATATAACATATAAGACGTATGATCTTCATGCATCAGTATATGAACCTAATATAATGACCGAGCACGAGAGGATGTTTTCGGAGGAGGGAATTAAGATAAAATTTCTTATTGCGAAAATGAGAGATGTATTGGAGAGTGATGAACTTGAAAATGAATAGAATAATAAGATCTGCTGTCTGTGCTGTACTTACGGCTTTTTTGCTTGCAGGATGCTCGGATATAAGCTTCGGTGAGCAGACACTGCTCAGACCGCCGAGGGCAACAGGAGATAAAGCGGAGATACAAACTGTGATAAAGGAGCAGGCAGGCAGCGACTATATGCTTAAATATCCGCAGACAGGTGATTTCCGCTCTGCTGTAACGCTGTTTGAAACAGGTCAGCAAAACAGTGAATATGCAGTTGCATTTTATTCGACAGAAAATAATACAAAGCTTAATATTTCAATAATATCCCATGAGGACGAAAAGTGGAAATGTCTTGGCAGCTATAATAATTCCGGAACCGGCGTTGACCGTATTATTTTTGAGGATCTCAATAATGACGGAAGTGATGAGATACTTGTCGGATGGAGTACTTATAATACCGGACAGAATACACTTAGTGCATATTCCATAGAGAACGGCACTGTCAGGGAAATGGCTATAGATGAGATTTATACTGAAATTCTCATATTCGATATAACACAGGATAAATCGGATGACTTAGTACTTTTGTCACTCAGAAACGATCAGACCCCGTCATCGGCAAGGGTTCTACAGTACTCCGAGCAGGAAAAACGTCCGATAGTGAAATTTTCCGTTGAACTTGATTCGGATGTAGTGGCTTTTGCAGATGTACAATGCGGAAAAGTCAATGATAAAACTCAGGGTATAGTTATAGACGGCAGTAAAAATAACGGACAGCTTACAACACAGGTTTTGTATTTTGATTCACAGAAACAGCTTTTGCTTAATCCGCTTGTTCTTCAAAATGAAAACCATACTACAACGAACAGTACAACAAGAAAGAATGCAACTGCATCAAGAGATATTAATTATGACGGAATTATCGAGGTTCCTGTTGTGGCACAGATGTCTGCACCCTCCGATACGGACGCAGGCTCAATATGCAGTATAACATCATGGAAACAGTTGAATACAGATGACGGCTCCCTAAAGACCGAACTTAACACCGTTATGAATTATACGGACGGATATTATATGATTATGCCTGAGGATTGGGGCAGTGAAGTTACCTGTATAAGTGATGCGGAAAACAGGGAAATGAATTTTTATATTTGGGACAGCCAAAATTCCTCGCTTTCTGATAAGGTTCTTACAATATTCCGATTTACACGTTCGGATTGGGATAATGCAGATAAAGACAAATATATTATGGTTGACAGTGTGAAATCAAACGGTACGGAATCGGTTATAGCGGCACAGGTGTATAATACAGGTGACGGTAAGCCGGGGCTGAGCGAATCTGAAATTACGAAACGGATCAAGTTAATTGTATAAATTTATTTACGGGAGTGTTATTAGAATGAAAAACATACTTGTTGCAGAGGATGAAACCGCAATTCGTGAATTTGTCGTTATTAACCTTGAAAGAGCGGGCTATAATGTTACAGAGGCCGAAAACGGAACGGTTGCATTGCAGAAATATGATGAGGCAAACGGGGATTTTGATATAGCCGTGCTGGATATTATGATGCCGGAAACTGATGGTCTTACGGTTTGTAAGGAGCTAAGAAAGCGTAACGGCAATCTGGGTATAATAATGCTTACGGCAAAAACTCAGGAGATGGATAAGGTATCGGGACTTATGCACGGTGCTGATGATTATGTTACAAAACCATTCAGTCCCATGGAGCTTGTTGCAAGAGTGGATGCACTTTACAGAAGAATAGCTATAGCTGAACTGCGAAGTGAAAATAATTTTAAGGAGGAAATAAAATCAGGAGATTTTACTCTGAATCTTAAAAATCATTCACTCAAGAAAAAGGGCAGACTTATTGAGCTTACTCAGGTGGAATTTCAGATTATGGAGTATTTCTTTTCAAATCCCGGTGCGGCACTCGACAGAAGTGCAATTCTGAAATATGTATGGGGAGAGCAGTATGTCGGAGAAGAAAAAATAGTTGATGTTAATATACGCAGACTCAGAATGAAGATAGAGGATAACCCCTCTGCACCTCAGTATATTGTAACGGTATGGGGTCTTGGATATAAGTGGGAATGTTCATGAAAAAATTATCTCCCCGGGAACCGTTATGAAAGGAGTCTATGCTTTTGAAGGGTATAACAAAGCGTTGGGTTATTAATACTTTTGGCGTGATACTATTGATACTGTTGGTGCTTCTGATAGCATTTTCAATGGTTGTACAAAGTCTGTATTATAATGGCATAAAACAGACACTCAGTGGAAGATCGGGAGAACTTACAGGAATCTTCGGATACAGTACTGGTTTTATGGAAACCGCAAGGCAGTATGTGGAGTCTTTTCCTGATAAGGAATTGATGGAGCTTGTGGTTATAAACAGCAACGGCGTGCCAGTAATAAATTCTACCGGTTTTACACCTGACAGGGAGCAGTATATGCCTGATTATCAGGAGGCTCTTGACAATGAAAATCATTGTGCGGATTGGTGCGGACGTCTGAACTCCGGAGAAAAGGTGATGTCGCTTACACGAGTTGTAACCGATAATGACGGTCAGCCTTTAGGTGCGATAAGATATATCGTTTCACTTGAGGAGGCTGACAGAAAGATATTTGTTGCAATATCCTTTGTGTGCCTTGCCGGAATACTGATAATGTTTTTTATATTTATATCAAGCACATATTTTCTGCGATCTATTGTACGTCCCGTCCGTGAAATCGGTGATACTGCAAGAAAAATTGCAAGGGGAGATTTTAACGCAAGGATAAATAAGTTTTATGACGATGAAATAGGAGATCTCTGCGATACCATAAATTATATGGCAGGAGAACTGGGTACAGCAGATAAGATGAAAAATGAGTTTATATCCTCTGTGTCACATGAGCTGCGTACACCGCTGACAGCGATTAAGGGTTGGGCGGAAACAATGCAGATGGACGGCTTTAATGATAAGCGTACTCTTGAAAAGGGAATAGGTATAATAATAAAGGAAACCGAAAGACTAGGAGGAATAGTAGAGGAGGTTCTTGATTTTTCAAGAATACAGCAGGACAGAATGGTTCTTATTATGGATAGGGTCGATATACTTGCGGAGCTTGATGAATCCATATATATGCAAAAGGAAAGGGCCTCAAAGGAGAATAAACATATTATTTATGAAGCACCTGAGATGCTTCCACCTGTTATCGGTGACAGGAACCGTTTAAGACAGGTTTTCATTAATATAATTGATAATGCACTGAAATACAGCAGTTCAGATGGTGTTGTTAATATAACTGTAGAAAATATTGCTGACAAGATAATTATAACCATAGCCGATAATGGCTGCGGTATAGCTGCGGCAGATCTGCCGAAGGTGAAGCAGAAATTCTATAAGGCAAATCAAACTGTCAGGGGATCCGGAATAGGTCTTGCTGTAGCTGATGAAATAGTAAAGCTTCACCGAGGTGAACTTGATATAGACAGTACCGAAGGAGTGGGAACAACCGTGTCTATTACGATTCCCGTAATTCCGGAGAATCCGGCTAAGGAGTCTGAAACAGCCTGAGCTTGGCGGCACGGTATTGCAGAAAGGATATGAATAGTTATGAAAAGGGAAAAAACAAAGATAGTTACCTCTATCGGAGGACAGGCACTGCTTGAGGGAATTATGATGAGAGGACCAAAGAAATCTACTGTTGCAGTGAGAAAAAGCGATGGAACCATAGAGCTCCAGGAAATTCAACCTCTTAATCTTGCAAAGAAACATAAGATACTCAGAATACCCATAATCAGAGGTGTTGCAAATATGATAGACTCCCTTGTGACAGGTCAGAGGGCTCTTATGATTTCTGCGGATAGGGCGTTGGACGGTGAAGAGGAAGAAACAGAAAATCCGTCAAAGCTTGATATGTGGGTGGATAAGCATTTGGGAGATAAGTTTATAAGCATTATTATGACTGTTTCTACGGTTATCGCCATTGTTTTTTGTGTTGCGGTTTTTTTCTTTGTTCCCACATGGCTTTTTAATCTTACAGCGAGTGCAGTACCATTTCTTAACAGTGCTTTAATATGGCGTTCAGCATTTGAGGGTATTTTAAGAATAATACTTTTTCTCATATACATGAGTCTTTGTACGATGAATAAGGAAATGAAAAGAGTTTTTCAATATCACGGTGCGGAGCATAAGACTATTTTTTGCTATGAACACGGTCTTGAACTTAATGTTGAAAACGTACGCAAGCAAAGACGGTTCCACCCACGCTGTGGGACAAGCTTTCTTATACTTATGCTTATTGTCGGAATACTTATAGGTTTATTTATACCATTCACCGATGTGTGGCTCCGCTCCTCGGTAAAAATTCTGCTTCTCCCTGTAACTGTTGGTATCGGCTATGAACTTATAAAAATCTGCGGAAAGCACGATAATGCAATTACAAGGATAATAGCTGCTCCGGGGGTTTGGATGCAGCATATAACCACAAAGGAACCTGAGGATGATATGATAGAGGTTGCAATCAGTGCAATGAAGGACGTTATCCCTGAAAACGGAGAAGATATATTAAGATGACATACACCGATATATACAGAGAGGCAGTTGAGATTCTGAGGAAAGGCGGCATGGACACCCCGGAGTACGATGCACGCTGCTTGATAAAATATTATTTCGGTATTGACAGGTTCGATTACGGCAGGATAATAGAATTATCGGAAAAGAACGGCACTCTGGCAGATTTCTTCCGGTCTATAGACAGAAGATCGGGAGGCTATCCACTGCAATACATTATAAAGTCATGGAGCTTTATGGACTGCGAATTATCCCTCGGTGAGGGTGTTCTTATTCCTAATGATGATACCGAGGTCTGCGTTCGGGAATGTATGAGGCTTATTGACAGCAGAGTACTTGATTCACCGGTTATTATCGACCTGTGCGGGGGCAGCGGAGCAATTTCCATAGCCCTTGCTAAAAAATATCCAAAGGCAAAAATTCTTTCTCTTGAACTTTCGGATGATGCTTATACATATCTGTGTATGAATATACAAAGGAATAAAACAGAGAATGTCCGACCTCTCAAGGGAGATTTATTTGAATATTACCGGAATTTTAGAGACGGTTATTTTGATGCGGTAATTTCAAATCCGCCGTATATTAAAACTCGGGAGATAGCATTACTTCAACAGGAGGTACGTTGTGAACCTGTCATGGCCCTCGACGGCGGAGAGGACGGTCTTATGTTCTACCGTGCGATTTGTGAAAAGTGGATAACTAAGCTTAGAAACGGTGGGTTCATCTCTCTTGAAATAGGAGAGGAACAAGGTGAGGCAGTATCCGGAATGTTGAGGTTATCGGGTGTTTCAGATGTGAGGATATTGCAGGATATTTCGGGACTTGACAGAACTGTGTCGGGAATATACCGCATTGTACAATAAATTGTATCATTTACTGTATTTCAGATTTTAAGGTACTTGAAATCAGGAACAAAAAATTGTATAATCATAGAGCAATGAAACACAAGAAAGGAATGATTCATCATGGCAGTAGATAAACAGAAAGCACTTGAAACAGCACTTCATCAGATAGAAAAGCAGTTCGGCAAGGGAGCAATAATGCGTCTTGGTCAGAATGCAGCAATGCAGGTTGACGCAATACCGACAGGCTCACTTTCACTTGATATGGCACTTGGGATAGGCGGTGTGCCGAAGGGAAGGATTATCGAGATATACGGCCCGGAATCATCCGGTAAAACCACACTTGCGCTTCACTGTATAGCAGAGGCTCAGAAAAAGGGCGGATATGCGGCATTTATTGATGTTGAACACGCTCTTGACCCGATTTATGCGAAAGCACTCGGAGTCGATATTGACGAGCTTCTTGTATCTCAGCCTGACACGGGTGAGGACGCTCTTGAAATTGCCGAGGCACTTGTACGTTCGGGCGCCATTGATATAATAGTGGTAGACTCTGTTGCCGCACTTGCACCTAAGGCAGAAATAGAGGGAGATATGGGTGCCGCCCATGTGGGACTTCAGGCAAGACTTATGTCTCAGGCACTCAGAAAGCTTGCAGGATCAATATCAAAGCTTAACTGTGTTGCAATATTTATAAATCAGCTCCGTGAAAAAGTGGGTGTAATGTTCGGAAACCCGGAAACAACACCCGGAGGAAGAGCACTTAAGTTTTATGCTTCGGTTCGTATAGATATAAGAAAGATAGACACGCTTAAGGTGGGAGGAGAGGTAATAGGCTCAAGAACGAGGGCTAAGGTTGTAAAGAATAAGATAGCTCCGCCGTTCAGGGAGGCTGAATTTGATATAATGTACGGTCAGGGCATTTCAAGAATAGGTGAGCTTTTGGATATGGCTGTCCAGCTTGATATTATCAAAAAGAGCGGTGCATGGTTCTCTTATGACGGTACAAGAATAGGTCAGGGAAGAGATAATGCAAAGGAATTTCTTAAAAACAATCCCGATATTGCCCAAAAGGTCGAAAAAGAATTGATGGAGAACAGGGATAAGCTCACATTTACAAGACAGTCCTCAAAAAAAGTAAAGGCAAAGGCTGATGACACAACTGCGGACAGTACAGATGCAGCCGGCAGTGACTCTGCCGAAACGTCAGTCGTGGAAAAAGCAGGAGGTTCACGTACCTCGGATGTTGATATAGATGTGTTGGTGGAATAATATGCTTATAACGGCTGTTGAAGAACGTAAAAAGGGAATGTCGGCCTTGTTTATTGACGGGGAATATGCCGTAAGTATAGATACTGTTACATTGGTATCCTCCGGCAAGCGTACCGGAAGTGAAATAACAGATGAGGAATTATACGAGTTGATAGAAAAGTCTAAAATAAGCAGAGCAAAGGAAAAGGCTCTATACCTTATTGAATACAGGGCGAGAAGCCGTAAGGAAATTGCTGACAAGCTTGTCCCTCTCTACGGAGAGACAGCTGCGGAAGCGGCAATAGATCGTCTGGAGGAATTAGGACTTATTGATGATAAAGGATTTGCAAGAGAATATGCCGAGCAGCTCCTTATGCGGAAAAAATTTTCCGCTGAGAGAGCTGCCTTTGAGCTGTTAAAAAAGGGAATCGAACGTGGCCTGATAGATGAAATCCTTGAGGAATTTGAGGTAGACCCTGTGGAACAGATAGTGTCGGTTATAGAAAGGAAATACTACCGTTCGCTCGGAGATGAAAAGGGAAGAAACAGAGCTATAAACGGACTCAGAGCAATGGGTTACAGATGGGACGATATTAAGGAAGCTATGAGAAATTTTGAGGAATATGCGGATTGATAATAGGGAAGTATTTTGAAGGGAATGAAGAATTAAATGTCAATAAGGGTAGGAATGGTAAGTTTGGGCTGTGCCAAAAACAGGGTGGACGGCGAAATGATGCTTTATACATTGCGTGAAGCAGGTTTTGAATTGGTTCGGAATGTGGAACACAGCGATGTTGCGATTATCAATACCTGTGGATTTATTGAGGATGCAAAGCAGGAAAGCATTGATGAGATACTAAATCTTGTCCGGATGAAAAAGGACGGGATAATCAAGGCTATTGTGGTGACAGGCTGTCTTGCGGAAAGGTATAAATCCGAGGTAATGAAGGAATTATATGAGGTGGATGCAGTTGTCGGTATAGGCGGAAATGTTGATATTGTTGAAGTGGTTTCAAAGGCATCCGAGAAGATAAAAACCGAGCTTTTCCCCGAAAAGGATAAGTTGCCACTGTGCGGCGGCAGGGTGCGTTCGACGCCGTTCTATTATTCGTATCTTAAAATAGCCGAGGGCTGCGATAATCGCTGTACATATTGTGCTATTCCAATGATAAGGGGAAAATTCAGAAGCAGACCTATGGAGGATATACTGAGTGAAGCAGGAGAACTGAGCGAAAAGGGAGTTAAGGAATTTATTATTATTGCACAGGATACCTCACGCTACGGAGAGGATTTTTGCGGAAAATCAATGCTGCCGGAGCTTCTGAGGAGGCTGTGTGCGATAGAAAATCTGCAATATATCAGGGTATTGTATTGCTACCCAGAAAGAATAACCGATGAGCTTATTGATGTTTTTGCAAACGAGCCGAAAATACTCAAGTACATAGATATCCCGATGCAGCATTGTAACGGAAGAATACTTAAACTTATGAACAGAAAAGGTGACCGAAAATCCTTAACCGAGCTTGTGAGCAAGCTGCGTGAAAGAATACCGGGAATAACGATCCGTACTACCTTTATGACAGGCTTCCCGTCTGAAACCGAGGAAGAGTTTGAAGAACTTTCCGAATTTATCGGTGAAATGCGTTTTGAGAGAATGGGCTGCTTTGCATATTCCGTTGAGGAGGACACACCTGCCGCAAAAATGAAGGAGCAGATAGACGAGGATATAAAACGCAGGCGGCAGGAGATAATTATGGAGCAGCAGGGCAGAATTATGGCGGAAAATACCCACAGGTATATAAATAAAAAAATAAAAGTACTTGTTGAAGGATATAGCAGGGATAACAGATGCTTTTATGGAAGATCAGCAGCAGATGCCCCGGAGGTTGACTGCAAGGTATATTTTGTTGCAAACGGGGCAGCTCCACGTATAGGGGATGTAGTCGATGTTACTATAACAGATTCTCTCGACTGTGACCTTATGGGAGAAGCATAATTATATCTTTATAAATAAGTTTTTATTAAGGAGGACAATATGAATCTGCCGAATAAGCTTACGGTTCTGAGGATAATACTTGTACCGTTTTATATATTCTTTTTGCTTATGCCTGTTATACCGCATCATTATCTTATTGCACTTATAATATTCGGTATAGCGTCATATACGGATCATCTTGACGGAAAAATCGCCAGAAAATACAATATGATAACGGATTTCGGAAAGTTTGCCGATCCCCTTGCTGATAAAATAATGATACTTGCGGCTCTTGCGTGTTTTGTACAGCTTGGTCTTACAAATGCGGTAGTACTTACAATTATTGTTTCAAGGGAATTTATGGTTACGGCTATGCGGCTTGTGGCATCATCAAAGGGAAAGATTGTTGCCGCAAACAACTGGGGAAAAGCGAAAACAATAAGTCAAATAACAGCGGTTCTGCTTGTTATGATTTTACAGTATATCCTTGAGCTTAATACACTCAATGTTATTAGTATCGAAAATGCACAGCAGCTTACAAACATATTTTCGATAGTTGGAGAGTGTGCTGTCTGGATAAGTGCAGTACTTACGATAGTTTCAGGAGTAATATATATCGTACAGAATTTTGAATTTATTAGAAACGCAAAATAAACAAACTGAAATTATTTAAAAAAAGGTATTAACAATTTGTTTGTTATGGTGTATAATGATATTATAGTGGATAAGGCTATGACGGAGATTAGTAGCGGGAGAGTCTTTATTTCAGAGAAATATCGGTCGGTGCGAGATATTGTAAAGATCCCTGTGAATGCACTCTATCAGCTTATGAGGTGAAATTTCAGTAGCTTCATACGGGTACTTCCGTTATAAAGTAATGAGGGCGGCCTATGCTGCCAAATGAGGGTGGAACCACGCATCAGCGTCCCGTTGTGTTTTATGGCATTGCGGGGGCTGTTTTTTTATTCACAGATAAAGGGGGGAGATTATGTTCAAAAAGTTAAAAGAAGAGATTGATTCCATAATGGAGAGGGATCCTGCGGCTAGGAGCAGACTTGAGGTATATCTTCTGTATTCCGGATTCAAGGCTGTCAGGTCATATCGCAAGGCTAACTGGTTTTTTAGGCACAATATGAAATTTATAGCTAGGATGATATCCCAACATTCAAGACACAAGACAGGAATTGAGATTCATCCTGGAGCAACAATAGGAAAGGGTTTGTTTATTGATCACGGTATGGGGGTTGTCATAGGAGAAACGGCGGAGATTGGTAACAACTGTACGATATATCAGGGAGTCACGCTCGGAGGAACAGGAAAGGATCAGGGAAAGCGTCATCCGACATTAGGGAATAATGTACTTGTAGGTTCGGGAGCAAAGGTACTCGGACCGTTTAAGGTTGGTGACAATGCTCGAATTGCGGCAGGAGCGGTAGTTTTAACAGAGGTACCGGAGAATGCTACGGCGGTAGGAGTTCCGGCGAAGGTAGTGAGGTTGAACGGTGAGAGGGTCGGATGTTCGAGCAGGAATCTTGACCAAATTCACTATATTGACCCTGTTGAAGAGCATCTTACCGATCTTGACAGTCAGGTACGCAACCTGAAGTCCGCCATAGAGGAGGTATTTGAAAACGGTTTAGGAATCTAAGCGGCGCTGGAGAACACCCCCGCAGGCAATCCGCATTTTCGCTCTGTTGTTTGGAGGTAAGTGCGTTCATGCGGTGGTAGTTTACCTGTCGGTGTGCGGTAAGTATGTATTTGGAGTGGCTCTGCGAGCCGCTCCGCATACGGCGAAATCTTTAGCATTAGAAAAACTTCGCAAGAATTAATTATGTGTAACTTAATCCCAATAAATTAATCTATGGAAGGATAAGGATAATATGAAAATTTACAATACTATGTCAGGTAAGAAAGAAGAGCTTAAGACTATAAACGAGGGAGAGGTGAAGATTTATGCCTGTGGTCCTACGGTTTATAATTATATACATATAGGTAATGCACGTCCTATATGTGTATTCGATATTCTCAGAAGATATCTTGAATACAGAGGATATAAAGTAACCTATGTTCAGAATTTTACAGATATAGATGATAAAATAATTAAAAAGGCAAATGAGGAAAACAGCGACTATAAAACTGTGTCCGAAAAATTTATAGAGGAATATAAGACCGATTCGAAAGGTCTTAATGTGCGTGAAGCTACAATACACCCGAAGGCAACGGAAAATATACAGCAAATGATAGATATGGTAAAAAAACTTGAGGAAAAAGGCTATGCGTACTCCACGGAATATGGGGATGTATATTTCCGTACAAATAAATTTAGGGAATACGGTAAGCTTTCACATCAGCCGCTTGAGGATCTTGAGGCAGGTGCCCGTATACAAATCGGTGATACAAAAGAAAATCCTATGGACTTTGCACTGTGGAAGGGTGCAAAGGAAGGAGAGCCTTATTGGGAATCGCCTTGGGGTAAGGGAAGACCCGGCTGGCATATCGAATGTTCATGCATGGCAAAAAGGTATCTCGGGGATACTATAGATATCCATTGTGGAGGTCAGGATCTTATATTCCCCCACCATGAAAATGAAATTGCACAGAGTGAATGTAGCAACGGCGTGACTTTTGCTAATTACTGGATGCATAACGGTTATATAAATGTCGATAACAAAAAAATGTCAAAGTCACTCGGAAATTTCTTTACTGTCCGTGATGTTGCGGAGCAATTTGGATATGAGCCTATAAGATATCTTATGATTTCTTCACATTACAGAAGTCCGATAAATTATTCCATAGATATAATAAAGCAATGCAAAAGTGCCCTTGACAGGCTTTATAACTGCCGTCAGGATTTAGCCTTCCTTGCAGACAGCAGCACAGGTGAGTTTAAAGAGGGAGAGCAAGAAATTAAGGATAAGCTCCTTACACATAAGGATGATTTTATTTCCTCAATGGAGGATGACCTCAATACAGCGGATGCAATCTCCGCATTGTTTGAGCTCGCAAGGGATATCAACAGCAGTATTAATGCACAGACAAAGCCTTCAAAGGAACTTTGTGATTTCGCACTTAATCTTTATGACGAACTTTCCGGTGTTTTGGGACTTCTTTATGAGCAAAAAGACAGTGAAGTTAAGGACAGTGTTCAGGAGCTTATTGACAGGCGTACACAGGCAAGAAAGGATAAAAACTGGGCAGAGGCAGACAAAATACGTAATGAGCTTGCAGAAATGGGAATAACAATAAAGGACACACCGAACGGTACAATAGTAGTAACAGAATAAGAGGACATTATGGAAATTGATGTAAATAAATTAATAGGGTCTGCTTTGGAAACAAGGAAAAATGCTTATGCACCGTATTCAAATTTTTATGTGGGTGCAGCACTCCTTACGGTTTCGGGTAAAATATATACGGGCAGCAATGTGGAAAATGCTTCATATCCCTCAGGAATATGTGCGGAAAGAAGTGCATTTTCCGCTGCCTTGAGTGCAGGTGAAAGAAATTTTATTGCAATAGCACTTACAGGAGGAAAAAACAGCCGAAAGGCAGAGAAATTCTGCTATCCTTGTGGAATGTGCAGACAGTTTATGTCTGAATTCTGCAAATCCGATTTCAAAATAATATCGGCAAAATCAGAAAATAAGTATGAGATATATACTTTAGGTGAGCTTCTGCCAAAAGGTTTTGATTTGGATGTGTAAAGCCTTATTTCGAGTACAATAATGTAATTTAAAAAGGAACTGTCACCGTAAGCATATAAAAAGCTTAGTGTGACAGCCCCTTTGACTTTGTTTTTCAGGTGTTAGTCGTTATAGCTTTCCTGAGATTCATTTTCAAACTCATCAGAGTTGTAGCTCTTGGAATTTGTGCTGTTGCTCTTGCTGTTAGAGCTGTTCTTGCTGTTGGTGCTGTTTGTATTGTTCTGTGAAGAATTGCTGTTCTTTGATTTACTCATTTAAAATCACCGCCTTCCGAATTTAGTATTATCATATATTTTTCGTTTTATACAATGAAGTGATATTATGCTTTATCTTTTGTTTATAAAAATTCGGCGGAATATGGGAAATCGTACAGTAAAGACAGCGGAACAAAGAAAACCGTATCTTTAGCCATTACTGTGAGCGTTATTGTCTGTATACAGTAAACGCCGATAGGACCGCATATGATGTATTTATAAAAAATTATTATTAAATATATAAACAGCTTGTCAACTTATATTAAGCTGAACGGAGAATAAAATGAATTTACCGAAGGAATTTTTAAATGAAATAAAAAAAATTCTCGGTGATGATACCGGGAAATATATTTCTTTATTTGATAAACCGTATTACCGTGGAATAAGCATTAACCGACTCAAAGCAGCACCGGAAAGGATTATTCCGCTTTTACCATTTGATGCGAAAAAGACGCCGTTCTGTCATGACGGATATTATTTTCCCTCTAATTACGAGGGAGTGGGTAATTTATGGCTCCACCATGCCGGAGCATATTATGTACAGGAGCCCTCCGCAACCTCTGCCGTACCGCTGCTTGGGATTGAAAGAGGGGATTATGTATTGGATTTATGTGCCGCTCCCGGAGGAAAAACGGCACAGATGGCTTCGCTTCTTGGGGACAGCGGTCTTGTATGGTCGAATGAAATTATAAAAAGCCGAGCAAATATCCTTTTGTCTAATTTTGAAAGAATGGGGATATCGAGAGGCGTGGTATCTTCGTGCAGTCCCGAAATTCTTTGCGAAAAACTGAGCGGTTATTTTGATAAGGTACTCGTTGACGCACCGTGTTCGGGCGAGGGAATGTTCCGTAAAAATCCGGAGGCAATAAACGAGTGGAGTTTGGAGCATACCGTATCATGCTCACACAGGCAGCTTAGTATTCTCAAATCCGCTGCCGTATGTGTAAGAGAGGGAGGTATTCTTGTTTATTCCACCTGTACTTTTTCCGAAAAGGAAAACGAGGAGGTAGTTGAGAATTTCCTGCGTGCCTGTCCTGATTTTGAGCCTTATGACATTGATGAGCCGTTCGGAAGGAAAACAAGGTGCAGCAATGCGGTGAGGATTACACCTATTGAGGGCGGCGAGGGGCATTTTGCCGCCCGATTCAAAAAAAAGGGTAATATGAACAGGATAAAAAATATATTTAGGACTAAGAATAATATAAAAAAGGAAAACAAAAAGCTCACGGAGGAATTTCTTGACAGTATATTCACAGAAAGACCCGGACTGATATATACAATTATCGGAAACAGAATATATCTCTTGCCGGAGGATATTCCGCCTCTTGAAGGAACAGGGATTATCCGTGCAGGAGTTTTTGTTGGGGAGATAATGAAAAATCGGATTGAGCCTGCCCATGCACTTTTTACCTCGGCAAAGCCGGATAACCTCAGAAGAGTACTAAGACTTGAAAAAAACGACCCTAGGATTGGAGAATTTTTAAGCGGTATGGAAATAGATTGTGATAGTGAAAAAGGTTATACTGCCGTTGCGATTGAGGGTATGACGGTTGGTTTTGGAAAATGCTCCGGAGCAAGACTGAAAAATAAATATCCGAAAGGTCTGAGGATTTAAGCCTTGGAATATATTTTTTCAGCTCTATTGCTATGATTACCGATATTTGAAATTATGCAGGCTGCCGCAAATCCCAATGTACAAAGGATTATACATAAAGGTAAATGATCGGTCGGTATTTCTTTTGGGAATATATCATATACGGATGTCATGATAAATCCGATTATAACCATATAGGTCTGGCAGGGAAAACGCTTTTCCGCAATATCCGTAAGCTTTGCGGTAAGCAGAGTGCCAATAATCCCGCCGACACCGAGAAGGATAAAGAAGTCAATATTCCCTTTGCCTAGTCCCCCCCAGAAGCTTTCGTACATACCGAGAATAAGGAGTATGTGTGATGTGCTTATTCCTGGAAGAACCATGGCAGCCGCAATGATAATTCCGCATATTATTAGCATAAATCCGCCGCCTGAGTAATTTGCTGTAGGTATGAGTCTTAGAACGAATACTGCGGTTATACCTATAAGTGAAAATATGATATTATACATATTTGATGTTTTTATTCCTGATTTTCTTACAAGCAGGGGAATACTTCCTAAAATAGTGCCTATGAAAAAGAACATACATTCGGTTGTATAGGTTTCAATCATTCTGAGTACAGCCTGTGAAAACAGCAAAATGCCAAATAAACCGCCGAGGAAAACAAATGCAAGAAAGGGCAGATTTTCCTTCGGCTTTCTTGTTATACCGCTCACAGAAGAAATAAGTCTGTCATATATGCCGAGTATTATTGCCATTGTCCCTCCGCTTACACCTGGAATAAGCATTGATGCACCTATGACAACACCGTAAAGGATATCAACAGCCGTCCTTTTTACAGTTTTTTTTGTAATTTTTGCCATAAATTCACACTCCGTAATATTCAATATATTACCACTTGAAAAATAAGTGATAATGTGAGATAATAATATATTAGTTATATTTCATATTTGTTTATAATTATGCATTTTATTATATGAAATATGTATCAGGTTTTATAAAGTCCTTATTGAAAAAAGGTGACGTTTATGAGGAAAGGAATATATTGCACATTGTTGGCAGTATTGCTTTGTGCTGCAATATTTGTGCTTCCTATACTGAATCCAGGAACTGCGTGGCAGGTAGATAAAACAGATTTAGTTGAAAAATCTCCAAATAAAATAACTGATGATAAAAAAACAACACCGGCACCCGAAATAAATATCCCAAAGAGTGATGAAACAGTTACGTTTATTGTCGAGGTGGACGGAGCGTCTCTCTGTGACACAGTACTTGCTTCGGCGGGAAAATATCAAAGTGCTTCAGCGTTTATAAATTCAGATGATATAAGACAGTACAGTGATGCAATAAAGAAATCACAGGCAGTGGTAAAGGCAGGTATACGCAAAATCATTCCGGGCATAAGCCTTGACAACTGCTATAATTACAATACGGTAATAAATGGTTTCAGCGTGACGGCACCGTACAGCAGTCTTGAAAAGCTGAAGAAAATTTCCGGTGTCAAGTCTGTGACGCTCGCATCCTCACATATGATGAGTATTTCGGAGAATGATTTTGAGGATGGAACAACAACCGATACGGATACCTCAAATACTTCGGAAAGAGCTGATACGGACAGTAACCCCGATGATAAAACTTCAATTCTCGATAATGCAAAAATATCTGATTATACCGTCCCTCAAAACAGTATGACGGGAATTGACAATGCCTATGATATGGATTATACCGGAAAAGGTAAGACTATTGCTGTAATTGATGACGGTTTTGACTATCAGCATGAAGCATTTTCCGTTCAGCCACCGTCCTGCAAATATAATAAGGAATTTATTGATAAGCTTGTCTCCTCTGTTTCGTTTAATATACCCGAAAACACATTTCCTACAATCAGCAATAAGCTTGTTTATTCCTATGATTATGCCGACAGGGACAGCAATACCTACCGTGAGGATTCCTCACACGGAACATATACTGCGGCACTTATTGCCGGAAATAACGGGGGCGAGGGTGAGAACTCCTTTAGGAGCGGAGCGTATGATGCACAGCTTATTCTTATGAAGGTTTGTTCCGATAACAGTAAAAAAGTAGGGGATGATGTTTTTCTTGCCGCACTTGATGATGCAGCTAAGCTGTCACCCGATATCATAAATATAAGCCTTGGAGTACCGAGAATAAGTACGACGGCCGATATCTTCACAAGAATAACCGATTCTCTGTCCGATCTGGGTATATCCGTTATTTCCTCGGCGGGAAATAATGCACAGAATATAACTGTTAAGGACGGAGAGGGTATTAACTCAAAGTATATGGACTATGGAACAATGTCATATCCTGCCGTATCACAAAGTGTTGCCGCTGTAGGCTCTGTTAACAGCAATACACATATTTCCGATTATCTTATCACAAATTTAGATGAGAGGATAGAATACAGAGAGGTTTATACTGATGAACATTCACAGCCCACCGGCTTTTCCCAGGAGGAATATGTGGAGTATATATATACGGATTCCTTTGGCAGCGAGGATGAGATGAGAGTTCTTGATATTGCGGGCAAGATAGCCGTTGTAAAGCGTGGAGAGATTTCCGTTACGGAAAAGATTGAGTCCGCTGTGAAAATGGGTGCTGCAGGTGTGATAATAATAAGTGATGAACCGCTGTATATTCGGTTTACTTCTGATGAGGCTGCTATCCCGGCAGTGGCAGTGCCCTCAGAGTCCGAAAAATATTTTTCGGAAAACCCCAATGGAATGATAAGGGCTTCAAAAAACAAATCAATATTTACATCGGAAAACGGCGGAAAACCGTCTGCTTTTACATCATACGGAGTGACCTCGGATCTTTTGCTTAAGCCTGATTTTCTTGCACCGGGAACAGATATATATTCCGCATTGTACGGCAGCTATGGGGCATTAAGCGGAACCTCGGTATCCGCTGCCGTTACATCGGGTGCAGCTGCACTTGTTTCGGAATATGTTCAAAACCGTGTTTCGGGAATATCGGGAAAAAATTTAAAGCTTGCATACAATGCACTTATGATGAATACTGCTGACAGAATAAAATATTCGGATACGCTTTATTATACACCGAGGCTTCAGGGGGCAGGCTGTATAAATGTTGGAAATTCAGTTAGCTGCTCGGCATATGTTCTCTCCGAAAACGGCTGCGGAGGAGTCAGTATGGGTGACAGTGAGATTGGGGAATATTCCTTTAAGCTGATTCTGACGAGTCTTTCCGATAAGGATACGACATATAATCTTAGTTCTGTTTTGCAGACTGATAGAATTATATACAGAAACAGGGATTTTTATAATACACTTATTCCTGAGGATATAGGTAAATATGCGGATGTGAGTTTTTCTGTTGAAGATAAGAAATTAAATAGTATAACATTGCCAGCATATGAAAGTATTGAATTAAATATAAATATTAAGCTTTCACCTGCTGCCGTTCTTGCATATATGAAAAAAGCGGAAAACGGATTTTATATCGACGGCTTTATAGAGTTTACACCAACGGATGATTCGGCAGCTATCAGTGTTCCCATGACAGGCTATTGCGGAAGCTGGGAGCTTGCAGACATATTTGACTCTTCGGTATATGACGAGTCTGAAGAAACTGTCATAAACCGTAATTCGCTTATGGCTGTAGCCGCAGACGGAAGTTCATATCCGGAGACTGTTCTCGGTAAAAATATGACCTCGGGAAATTGTGATGAGAAAAATATCTGTATAGGAAAGGATACAGTAAAGAATGCTTATGACTCACAGACAGCCGGTACATCCTTTATTGTGCCGAACATTTATCTTTTGAGAGATGCATCTGATTACAGTATCGGTATAAGCGATAAATCGGGAAAAACAATATTTTCACAGAATATCGGTATAGTTTCGTCATTCTCAAGCGGAGGATATGAGCCATATGCCGAGCTTCTGAGCAGCTTCAATTCTGATGGTCTTAAAAACCTGTTTTCAACAATACCCGAGGGAGAATATTTATATACGGTTTCCGCCTGTGCCTTGCCTACTGAAGGGGATACAGCTGAACCTCAGTATGTTTCATACCCATTCAAGGTGGATAATACAGTGCCCGATAAGCCGCAGACAAGGACATATTACGAAAACGGAAAAATATACCTTGAAACACAGTCCTATGATATAAATGGCATACAGGGTTTTGTTTTGTATACAGCGGCAAAAGCAGGGGACAGATATACCTATACGGATAAAATTGACGATCTTATAAGAGATGAATTTATGGATGAGGATTCATATTCACTTGTGAGGACGGAATATGACGGTGAAAAGGCCAGGTTTATATATGATATAACACAGCTGTATACACAGCTTGTAAGGGTAAAATCCCACTCTGATTTCACGGACAATGAGAAGATTGACCAGTCTAAGCTTGTCGTGCGTGCCGTGGACAATGCATATAATCTTTCGGATCCCGTGACAGCGGATTCTACGGTTAACACCAAAGTGATTTATAGACTTTCCGACCAGAACGGAATGCCTGTTGAAGGAGTAAAGATTGCCCTTGACGGAATGACGGCGGTTAGCAACGCTGACGGAGTTGCTGTATTTGATAAGGTTATTCCTGATTATTACGGCTTCAGCATTGTCGAAATACCGGAGAATTATACGGTGAAATATGTGAACAGTGCAATATTTCTCACAAAGGGTGATACTGAATATACGGAAAGGATAAGCTTTAATTTCAGTGGGGAATATCCGGATAAAGAAGTATCGGAGGACAAAAAGGAATCCGTACCCGAAGAAAAGAAAGTTTCAAAAAAGGCCGATGAGCCTGACATAAGCTTTGAAAGCGATAATTCCTCTTTTGCGCTTGTTTTTGTAGGAATACTTCTTATAATATCAATGGCAACGCTGACAATAAGGCGTAAACGGACAAAACGGGAAAATTAAATCTTAAAAAACAGGAATGTTTATATAACCGGAGGTTGTATTGCATCCTGTTTTTTATATATCAAAAATAATAAATAACTTGATTTTTTTTACGGAATACTATGCAAGATATATAAAATAATATTTCCACTCTTTTGTTGAGGTTTATTTGTAGACAAAAATCGAAAAATCTGCTATTATAATAAATTGAACATTAATAATATATTAAAGGGGTTATGACTGTGAACTATACCGTAAAAGAGGTTTTGCAGTTTGTTGAAAGCAATGATGTAAAATTCGTAAGACTTGTGTTTTTTGATATTTTCGGAGTAAAAAAGAATATATCAATTATGTCGTCGGAACTGAAGAGTGTATTTAAAAACGGAGCACTTGTATCCTCGGCGAATGTATGCGGCTTTGCGGGAAAAGACAGCAGTGATCTTTTACTGTTTCCCGACCCGACTACACTTAAGGTATTGACATGGCGTCCGCAGCAGGGAGCTGTTGTAAGGTTGCTGTGTGATATACGTCATCAGGATGGAAGCCCGTTTGAGGCTGATGTGCGTATGGTGCTTAAAAGAGCGGTGGAAAAAATCAAAAAGTCGGGATTCAGCTGTACAGTAGGGCTTGCGTGTGAATTTTATCTTTTTAAAATGGATGATGACGGAAACCCGACCCGTATCCCTCATGACAATGCCGGGTATCTTGATGTTGCACCGCTTGATAAGGGTGAGAATGTAAGGAGAAATATATGTCTTACGCTTGAGGATATGGATATAATACCGCTGTCCTCACACCACGAGAGCGGTCCCGGGCAGAATGAAATTGATTTCAAACATTCCGAGCTGCTTTCCGCAGCGGATGATTATTCAACCTTCAAATCGGTTGTTAAGGCAGCCGCCTCGATGAGCGGATTATATGCGTCGTTTATGCCTAAGCCTATAATTGATAGAAGCGGAAGCGGTATGCATATAAATGTTGTTCTTAAGGAATATGATGAAAATATATTTACAGACAAAGGCTATGGAATGAGCAAAAAGGCAAAAAGCTTTATTGCGGGGATATTAAGACGTTCTGCCGAAATGACACTGTTCTTCAACCCCCTGTCAAATTCCTATACACGGTTCGGAGCATATGAGGCTCCAAGCGGAATTGACTGGTCATACGGAAATATAAATACACTTATACGCGTTCTTATGCCTAAAACTGACAGAGCGAGGGTGGATTACCGCAGCCCCGACCCGTCATGTAATCCATATCTGTGCTTTGCTCTGCTTGTATATGCAGGTCTTGAAGGGATAGAGGACGGACTTGAACTTTGTGAGCCTGATGAACAGGGAAATGCTGCAACCGAAAAGCTTCCGCAGTCGCTTGCGGATGCGATAGAGCTTGCACGGAAAAGTGAGTTTATAAAGAAGTACATTCCGGGTCAAATATTTGAAAATTTTATAGCTCTCAAAACGGAAGAAATGAAAAAATCTATCGAAAGTGCAGAATATAAGCAGGCACAGGACGAGAGATATTTTGAAATAATTTGACAGCCGTATTTTTGACGGCAGTATTAAATTTTCACTTGATTAATAGGAGAAAATTTTGTAAAATAAAAAGAAGGGTGTTTGGCTTTTGGATAGTGTACTGATAGTATCCTCAAAGGAACAGGCCGTTACTTCTTTTGAATTGCTTCTCCGTGCCGAGAAATATAATAATTCTGATTCGGCAAAAAGCGGAGCCGAGGCAAGAAGGCTCTGCGACGAAAAGGAATACGGACTTGTTGTGATAAATTCACCTCTTTCCGATGAATTTGGGGACGGACTTGCAGTCGATTTGCTGAAATATAAAACAGCTGGGGTGATTCTTGTTGTGAAGTCCGAGTTTGAGGCTATGGCTGAAAGCAAGACCTCCGAATACGGTGCGTTTGTTATAGCAAAGCCGCTTAGCAGACAGCTTTTCTCAAAAGCAGTGCGGCTTATTGAAGCAACTCAGAGAAGAATGAGCGGTATAAGGAAGGAGAACATTAAGCTTCAGAAAAAGATTGAGGATATAAGAATTATAAACAGGGCAAAGTATATTCTTATGGAATATTTGTCTATGACAGAGCCGCAGGCACATAGGTATCTTGAAAAGCAGGCAATGGATTTACGCCTTACAAAGTTGGAGGTGGCGAAGAACCTGCTCAGTACCTATGATGGTTAGGCTGTCAAATAACTTTGAATGATATTGCCGCATCAGGATGTGTAGGATGGGCATTAATATCTGGTTTATTGAACGCTTTTATTGAAAGCACTGAAAATAAGAGATCACCGCTGAAAGGATGGTTACATTATGGAGAAAAAAGCATATCTTTTATTGGAAAACGGGGATGTATATGAGGGAACAGCCTTCGGTTCGGAAAAGGAAGCCGTGGGCGAATTAGTGTTTACAACTGCTATGACAGGCTATCTTGAAACACTTACCGACCCCAGCTATTATGGACAGATTGTTTGTCAGACCTTTCCGCTTATCGGTAACTACGGTGTGATATCAAATGATTTTGAGAGCAGAAAGCCCGCATTGACTGCTTATATTGTAAGAGAACTGTGTCAACAGCCGTCCAATTTCAGGTGTGACGGTGTGCTTGACACTTTTTTAAAGGAAAACGGTATTCCCGGAATCTGCGGAATAGATACACGCTGTCTTACAAAGACGGTGCGTGAATACGGTGTTATGAATGCTGCGATAAGATACAGTGAGCCGAAAAGCGGAGATGCAGAGGCACTTAAACGATACAGAGTGGAAAGGGCAGTAAGCTCCGTTACGATAGATAAGGCGGAAAGCTTTGGGACTGAGGACGGAAAATATAATGTGGTTCTTATGGATCTTGGAGCGAAGAATAATATAAGGAGAGAACTTGTAAAGAGGGGCTGTAATGTTACGGTGGTGCCCGGAAACACAACGGCAGAGGAAATAAAGGGAATGAATCCCGATGGAATAATGCTTTCAAACGGTCCGGGAGATCCGGCGGAAAATTCAGGGATAATAGATGAAATAAGAAAGCTTTGTCAGTATAAAATACCGACCTTCGGAATATGTCTGGGTCATCAGCTTATGGCACTTTCACAAGGTGCAAAGACGGAAAAACTCAAATACGGACACAGAGGGGCAAATCAGCCTGCAACGGACATTAAGACAGGCAGAGTATACATAACAAGTCAAAATCATGGCTATGCGGTTGTAGCTTCCACATTGCCTGATAATGCATATGAAAGCTTTGTTAATGCAAATGACGGAACCTGTGAGGGAGTGACATATACGGATATGCCGTGCTTCACGGTTCAGTTTCACCCGGAGGCGTGCGGAGGACCGCTTGATACCTCGTTTTTATTCGATAGATTTATAAAAATGATACAGGAGGATAAAAACAATGCCTAAGGATAAAAATATTAAAAGAGTATTGGTAATAGGCTCCGGACCTATAGTTATCGGTCAGGCGGCGGAGTTTGACTATGCAGGAACACAGGCGTGCCGTGCCCTTAAGGAGGAGGGACTTGAGGTTATACTTGTAAATTCAAATCCTGCTACCATAATGACCGATAAGGCTATGGCGGATAAGGTGTATATCGAGCCGCTTACACTTGAAACTCTTAAAAGAATTATTATAAAGGAACAGCCTGACAGTATTCTGTCCACACTCGGCGGACAGACAGGTCTTACCCTTTCAATGCAGCTTGCCAAGGAGGGCTTTCTGAAAAAGCATAATGTAAGACTTCTCGGTGCGAACCCCGAAACGATTGACAAGGCAGAGGATAGGCAGATGTTCAAGGACACTATGGAAAGCATAGGTCAGCCTGTAATACCCTCTCTTGTTGTAAATGATGTACAGTCGGCTGTTAATTTCGCAGATGAGATAGGATATCCTGTTATTATCCGTCCTGCATTCACGCTCGGCGGAACAGGCGGAGGTATTGTAAATAATGAGGACGAACTGAGGGAAATTACATCAAACGGACTTGAGCTTTCACCTATAACTCAGGTGCTTGTGGAGAAATGTATAGCAGGCTGGAAGGAAATAGAATTTGAGGTAATGCGTGACAGCAAGGGCAATGTTATCACGGTCTGCTCGATGGAAAACTTTGACCCTGTGGGCGTACATACAGGTGACAGTATAGTTATTGCACCTACTGTGACACTTGCCGATAAGGAGTATCAGATGCTCAGAAGTGCGGCACTTAATATAATTTCCGCACTTGGAGTTGAGGGAGGATGCAACTGTCAGTTTGCACTCGAGCCTGAAAGCTTCAATTATGCTGTAATAGAGGTTAATCCCCGTGTATCACGTTCCTCAGCTCTTGCATCAAAGGCAACCGGATATCCGATAGCAAAGGTTGCCGCTAAGATAGCAATAGGCTATACACTTGATGAGATAAAGAATGCCGTGACAGGCACGACATATGCCTGCTTTGAGCCTGCACTCGACTATGTTGTTGTTAAATTCCCAAAATGGCCCTTTGATAAATTCGTATATGCAAAGCGAACACTCGGAACCCAGATGAAGGCAACCGGCGAGGTTATGGCTATTGCCCCCACCTTTGAGCAGGCAATCATGAAGGCTGTCAGAGGTGCGGAAATATCCCATGATACAATGTCCTCGGCAAAATTTGAGGAAATGTCAACGGAGGATATTAGAAACAGACTGAGTGTATGTGATGATGAGCGTTCCTTCTGTGTATATGAGGCACTCAAAAGAGGAATTACCGTTGAAGAAATACATAACATAACGATGATTGACGAGTGGTTCCTTGAAAAGCTTATCAATCTTGCAGAGTGTGAAAAAGAGCTTAAGGGCGGAAAGCTTTCGGATGAGCTTTACAGAAAAGCAAAGCTTCTCGGATTCCTTGACAGAACAATAGAAAAGCTTACAGGTACAAGGATAACCAAGCCTATGATTCCCGTATATAAAATGGTTGATACCTGCGCAGCGGAATTTAAGGCAGAAACACCGTATTTCTATTCCACATTTGACAAAGATAATGAAGCTGAGGCTTTCATTAAAGAGAAAAATTCTGACAGAAAGACTGTTATAGTATTCGGTTCGGGTCCTATACGTATAGGTCAGGGTATAGAATTTGACTATGCATCCGTACACTGCGTATGGGCACTCAAAAGGGCAGGCTTTGATGTTGTCATTGTAAATAATAACCCTGAAACGGTTTCGACCGACTTTGATACCGCCGACAGGCTTTATTTTGAACCGCTGACAAACGAAGATGTGATGGGTATAATAAAAACCGAAAATCCATACGGTGTTGTTGTTGCATTCGGAGGACAGACTGCAATTAAGCTAACGAAATTCCTTAGCGACAGCGGTGTTAATATTCTCGGAACATCTGCTGACAGCATAGATATGGCGGAGGACAGGGAGCGTTTTGATGAGCTTCTTGAGCTGCATCATGTAAAGCGTCCGCAGGGTTATACCGTTATGACAACGGAAGAAGCACTCGACGTTGCTCAGAAAATAGGCTATCCTGTTCTTATGCGTCCGTCATACGTTCTCGGCGGACAGAATATGATAATTGCCTTTAATGAAGCGGATATAAAGGAATATATGGCGATTATCCTTGCACAGAATATTGAAAACCCGATACTCATAGACAAATACCTTTCGGGAACAGAACTTGAGGTTGACGCAATATGTGACGGAGAGGAAATCCTTATCCCCGGAATAATGCAGCACGTTGAGCGTGCGGGCATACATTCGGGCGACTCCATAGCTGTATATCCCGCATGGAATATCAGCGAGGAAATGACGCAGAATATCATAACAACATCAAAAAATCTTGCGGTATCACTCAAGACAAAGGGGCTTGTAAATATCCAGTACCTTATATATCAGGATAATCTTTATGTTATTGAGGTAAATCCACGTTCCTCAAGGACTATTCCCTATATAAGCAAGGTTACGGGTGTTCCAATGGTAGACCTTGCAACAAGGGCAATGCTCGGAGAAAAGCTTGCCGATATGGGCTATGGCACCGGACTTTATAAGCGTTCACCGTATATTGCGGTAAAGGTTCCGGTATTCTCCTTTGAAAAGCTAATAAATGTTGACAACCAGCTCGGTCCTGAGATGAAATCTACAGGTGAGGTTCTCGGTATAGCAAATACGCTTGAAGAGGCTCTCTATAAGGGTCTTATTGCAGCAGGCTATAAGATGAAAAAGCACGGCGGTGTATTTATTACTGTGCGTGACCCCGATAAGAACGAAATAGGTGCTGTTGCAAAGAAATATAATGAGCTTGGCTTTACGCTTTATGCGACAAAGGGTACGGCAAGAATACTCAGAGACTATGGTCTTGACGTTATCGAGGTGGATAAGATACACGAAAACGACAGGGACAATACACTCACCCTTATAGAAAGCGGAAAAATACAGTATGTAATTTCCACATCATCAAAGGGACGTATTCCTACCCGTGACAGTGTCAAAATAAGAAGAAAAACAGTGGAAAGAAATATACCCTGTCTTACGTCCATAGATACGGCAAATGCCCTTGCAGATTCACTTAAAAGCCGTTACAGCGAATACAGCACAGAGCTTGTTGATATTAA
Organism: uncultured Clostridia bacterium; assembly: GCA_947624835.1. Lineage (GTDB taxonomy): Bacteria > Bacillota > Clostridia > Oscillospirales > Acutalibacteraceae > UBA1213. The sequence goes on along the minus strand of CANQLX010000004.1, from coordinate 27,005 downwards.
TGATATGAGAACCGAGAAGATCCGTCTTAAATTTACAAAGATGCAGGGTACGGGAAACGATTATATTTATTTCAACTGCTTTGAACAGAAGATAAACAACCCCGAGGGACTTGCGGTAAGATTCAGTGACAGACGTTACGGTATCGGCGGCGACGGTGTTATACTTATATGCCCGTCAGAGGTTGCCGATGCAAAGATGAAGATGTACAATGCAGACGGCTCAGAGGGAAAGATGTGTGGAAACGGAATACGCTGTGTTGCAAAGTATCTTTGTGATCACGGCATGGTAAAGGGAGATACAATAACGGTTGAAACACTAAGCGGTATTAAGACACTTAAAGTATTCCGTCATGACGGACAGAATGATGTGTTCAAGGTAGATATGGGAAAGGCGGAGCTTAATTCAGACCTTATTCCGGTTGCGATAAATAAGCCAAAGGTGATAAATGAACCGGTTAATATCGGAGGGGAGGATTATAATATTACCTGCGTATCAATGGGTAATCCCCATGCTGTTGTATTCTGCAATAATGTAGAAAAGATAGAGCTTGAAAAGGTAGGTCCGCTTTTTGAAAACAGTGAGCTGTTCCCCGAAAGAGTAAATGCCGAATTTGTCAAGGTAATAGATAATCATACAATAGAAATGCGTGTATGGGAGCGTGGCACAGGAGAAACATGGGCGTGCGGAACAGGGGCGTGTGCTGTTGCCGTTGCGGCAGTTGAAAACGGACTTTGTAAAAAGGGTGAGTCTATAACTGTAAAACTTAAGGGCGGAAATCTTGAAATAGAATACACCGATGATACAGTATATCTTACAGGAGTGGCAGAAACGATATTTGAAGGAGAAATTGAGCTATGACGACAAAATACATATTCGTTACCGGCGGTGTGGTATCGGGACTCGGCAAGGGAATAACGGCCGCATCTCTCGGAAGACTTCTTAAAGCAAGGGGTCTTAAGGTAGCCGCTCAGAAACTCGACCCATACATAAATGTTGATCCGGGAACGATGAGTCCGTATCAGCACGGAGAAGTATATGTAACCGAGGACGGAGCCGAAACCGATCTTGACCTCGGACATTATGAGAGATTTATTGATGAGAACCTAAACAAATTCTCAAATCTTACCACAGGTAAGGTATATTCAAATGTTCTTGACAAGGAGAGAAGGGGGGATTACCTCGGTGAAACTGTTCAGGTTATTCCCCATATTACGAATGAAATAAAGTCCTTTATCTATGCAGTAGGCAAGGACAGCGATGCAGATGTTGTCATAACGGAAATAGGCGGTACTGTGGGAGATATCGAAAGTCAGCCGTTTCTGGAGGCTATCCGTCAGGTAAGCGTTGAGGTAGGTGCGGAAAACAGCTTGTTTATCCATGTTTGTCTTGTGCCGTATCTTAAGGCAAGTCAGGAGCATAAGTCGAAGCCTGCCCAGCACTCGGCGAAGGAGCTTCGCTCACTCGGAATTAATCCCGATATTATGGTACTTCGATGTGATGAGCCGATAGAGGATAAGAGCATATTCAAGAAAATAGCGATGTTCTGTCATGTCAAAAGCGATTGTGTTATAGAAAATGTGACAATTCCTGTTCTTTATAATGCACCAATAATGCTTGAAAAGGCTAATTTCAGTGATATTGTATGTCGTGAACTCAGGATTGATGCTCCTAAGCCTGATATGAAGGATTGGCAGGATATGCTTGACAGAATTACCGCAAGGGATAAAACAGTAAGGATTGCACTCTGCGGTAAATATGTACAGCTACATGATGCATATCTTTCCGTTGCGGAAGCACTTCGTCATGCCGGATATGAAAATCAGTCATTTATAGATATAAAATGGGTAGATACTGAACTTATAACAGAATACAGCGTGGATGAGTTCTTAGGAGACGTTGACGGAATACTTGTTCCGGGCGGCTTCGGAAATAGAGGCATTGAGGGAAAGATAATTGCCGTTAAATATGCAAGAGAAAAGGATATTCCGTATCTCGGAATATGCCTTGGTATGCAGACGGCGGTTATTGAGTTTGCAAGGAACGTGCTCGGGCTTGCCGATGCGGATTCCGGAGAATTTGCTCCCGAAAGCCAACATAAGGTAATTGATCTCATGCCGGACCAGAAGGGGATTGTTGAAAAGGGCGGTACTATGCGTCTTGGTGCATATCCGTGCAGGATACGTAAGGGTACTATCATGGAACGTGCTTACGGTATGAGTGAAATTGCGGAACGTCATCGTCACCGTTATGAATTTAACAATGAGTTCCGCACACAGTTTGAAGAAAACGGCATGGTATTTACAGGTACTTCACCGAACGGACTTCTTATTGAGGCAGTGGAAATCCCTGCACATCGTTTCTTTATCGGTGTGCAGTATCACCCTGAATTCAAGAGCCGTCCTAATCATGCACACCCGCTTTTCAGAGAATTTGTTTATGCGGCACTGTGTAAACAGTCAGACCGAACCGAAAAGAGCGAATAATACAGTAAAGGAGAAAGAAATATGCCAAAGCTTAATGAGAATTTTATGAAGCTTGAGAAGAATTATCTTTTCATAAACATTGCTAAGAGGATAAATGCCTTTATTGAGGCAAATCCCGATAAAAAGGATAATATTATCCGTATGGGTATAGGTGATGTAACCCTCCCGATAGCACCGTGTGTTGTAGAAGCAGTCAAAAAGGGTGCAGAGGAAATGGGCGTCAAGGAAACCTTTAAGGGTTATGAGGACAGTGGCACAGGATATGATTTTCTCAAGGAAGCTGTTGCAAAATATTACGCAAGCTTCGGAGCAGATATAAAGCCGTCAGAAATACGCATAAGCGATGGTGCAAAATCGGATTGCGGTAATATAGTTGATATATTCAGTGAGGATAATACCGTAATAATAACCGACCCTGCATATCCGGTATATGTTGATTCCAATGTTATGAGCGGAAGAAAGATTGTATATGCCGATTGTACAAAGGAAAACGGTTTTTGCCCTGTCCCCGACAAAAATGTTCATGCGGATCTTATTTATCTTTGCTCACCGAATAATCCTACGGGTGCAGCATTTACAAAGGAACAGCTTAAAGCATGGATTGATTATGCAATAGACAATAAGGCAATAATAATTTATGATGCTGCATATGAAGCATTTATAACCGAGCCGGATATTCCGAGAAGTATTTTTGAGGTTGAAGGCTCAAGACAGTGTGCGATAGAAATTTGCTCACTTTCAAAAACAGCAGGTTTTACCGGTATGAGATGCGGATATACGGTTATTCCCGATGAGCTTGAGGCTGAAGCATCTGACGGAACAAAGGTAAGTATTTCTCAGATATGGGGAAGAAGACAGGGTTCAAAATTCAACGGAGTATCTTATCCCGTACAGTGCGGAGCTGCTGCCGTATTCAGTGACGAGGGCAGGGAACAGATCAAGGTGAATCTTGAATATTATAAGGAGAACGCAAGGATAATAGCCGATGCTCTCGATGAATTGGGTATTTACTATACCGGCGGAAAAAATTCTCCATATATATGGTTTGAGTGTCCGAAGGGTATGGAGTCATGGGAGTTTTTCGATTATCTCCTCAACGAGGCTAATGTTGTGGGAACACCCGGGGCAGGCTTTGGCAAAAACGGTGAGGGCTTTTTCCGTTTGACGTCTTTTGGCGACAGAGATAAGACAATCGAAGCAGTTGACAGAATTAAGAAACTTCTGAAATAATGCGATTTATTCGTACCATTCTATATATGTAATTGCATGACAGCTTTATCAGCAGAATTTACTGCATGGTGGAGTTTAGCGGTTATGCGTTGCTTGCGTCCGGAGATTTCCGGACGCTTTATATTTATTATAACATACTTTGAAGTATATAATGAATTTACAGTAATTATCTTTCAATATATTTTAACAACCGACAAATAAGTGTATCTTCACTTCTTGACTGTATATGTCAGTGGTGATATAATAAATAAAATACTGTTATCGGAGGTGGAAATGTGGATAACGATTTTATTTTCGATATAGATGAGCTGATGAATGAGGGAAGATTTGAAGAGGCAATAAATAGAATCCAGGAGTTTGACGAGGATGAACTCAGCGGAGAGCTTATATTTATGCTTGCACATTGTTTTTCACAATGCCAAAGATATCGTGAAACCCTTAGGGTACTCAAGAAAATAGAGGATGATATTTCTGAGGATGACCTTTCATATCATCTTGAAATAGCAGGAGCAAATTATGGATTGCATAAATATCGTACAGCTATAAAGGAAGCTGACAGATGTATTGAAATAGATGAAAACTGCGTCGAGGCATGGCTTTTACTTTGCCTCATTTATCAGGAAATGGGCAGGTCTGTAGAGTTTGAAAAGGCTTCATATATTGCAAAAGAAATTGACGAGGATGCATGGGATAATATTTTCGGCGATAAAACAAACGAGCTTGCAGTATATGGTGAAAAAGAGGCTGACATTGTTGCAGGATATATTAACGATTACTACGGTGAAATAGGAGTACTGCTGCCTGATTTCAGGGATGATGGGATTAATTATAACCACCCGATAAAAATAGCTGTCATACCGCCAAACGAAGAATGTCCTTTTTTTAAAATTGTATCAATAGGAATAGGTGCCTACAGAGGAATTGAAATTACCGATTCCGGAGAGGAAAATATTCATAGAATTGAGATTGTTTCGCTTATACAACCAAGCGGTGAATATGATGCGGATGTCGATATTCACATATGGGTATCAAAAATAATGAGGCAGTTCGGAGAAATGGTACAGCTTGAAAATTCATGGCTTGATTGTGGGCATACAGTTTCATATGGTGACAGACTTGATGAAAGTGTCGATTATAACGGTGTTATATTTGCTTCGAGTTCGGTGGGTGAAAAAAACTGTGTTCTTCCAAGTGGTGAAGAGGTTGAATTTTTACTTATGATTCCGCTGTATGAGGAGGAAATGCTCTTTAAAATCACTAACGGGTTTATGGAACTGTTTGAGCAGGCTGAAAAAGTAATCGGGAATGATTTTTGGTATATCTCTAAAAAACGTAAAAATATTTTTGAGGGCAGTATTAGGAAAAAATGGGCATTGCCGAGAAGTGTTATAGAGAATATACTCGACTGGAACGGACCGGACGGATGCTATGCCACGGACAGAATAACAGTGGATAACTGTAAAATAGGAATTATGTACCGTGAAAAACCCGAAAGCAAGTTCGACAGTGGTTGGAGATTTCTTGCTGGGGACGAGAATGAGGAATATATGAATGATATTGAAAATGCTGAAATATTTAACCTTAACACAATATGCAATTACGATCCTGAGATAATAGAATATCTTGAAAGTCCCATAGGATCAGCATTTTACAGGAATAAATCAGGTGAATTCCGTCCCATGAAATTCCGGCCGAAATAAGCTTTGTATTACCGCCTGATATTATATCCGGCGGTAATGATATTTCAGAAAAGGAAAATATGAATGTTTAAGGAAAAAAATTACGAATATCTTTCAAACAGTATATTTGTTGCGTGTATTGCGGTTCTCTGTACTCTTCTTTGGGGAACAGCATTCCCGGCAATAAAAATAGGCTATGAGTTTTTCAAAATAGAGGAAAATGATATCCCGTCAAAGCTTGTATTTGCAGGGGCAAGATTTTTTATTGCAGGAGCGATAGTACTTCTGATAGGCTTTCTCGGCAGTAAGCCTAAACCGACAATAAGCAGACATGACATTTTGCCGATATCATTATTAAGTCTTTTTCAAACATACGGACAATATTTGCTTTTGTATGTAGGAATAGTTTATATTACAGGTACAAAGTCCTCACTCTATACATCAGCCGCAGCCTTTACATCCGTTATTGCTTCCGCATTTGTATTCAGGGGAGATAATCTGACACTGAAAAAAATGTTCGGATGCATAATAGGAATTTTGGGAATAGTTGTGATGGTATTCGGGGGAGAAATGGGAAAATTCAGCTTGGTTGGTGACGGTCTTGTTATTCTGTCAAATATATTCGGCGGAATAGGAAATGTCATAAGCAAAAAAATTGATAAGGGAAGAACACCGATACAGGTATCGGGCTGGCAACTTTTTATAGGCGGTGCGGCTCTTATGCTGACAGGCTTTATTTTTGGCGGAAGTATTACATTCTACAATGAAAGCTGTGTGGAAATACTGATATACCTTGGAGTTATGGCAGGAAGTGCATTTATGCTGTGGACGCTGCTCCTTTTCCATAATCCGGTAAGTAAGGTTGCTGTCTATAATCTTCTTATTCCCATATTCGGAACAATGTGGTCGGGGATTTTCCTTAAAGAGAATATATTTACCCTGCGTAACCTGTCTGCACTTATGCTTGTATGTTCGGGAATTTTTCTTGTTAATTCTGCTTCAAAGAAATCTTTGAATTTGAAATAGAGAAATAATATAAAATCAGAGGAGAGGTTAAAAATGAATGTAACTGATTATATTTCGGCAAAACAGGCAATCACCCGATTAAAGGAGGGTAATGCGAAATATATCAATGCAGAATATTCAAGCGGTGATATATCCCGTGAGGTACGTAAGAAAACATATAGTGAGGGGCAAAAACCCTATGCGATAATAGTAACCTGCTCGGATTCGAGGGTAATTCCGGAGAGCATATTTTCTGCCGGAATAGGGGAGTTGTTTGTTATCCGTGTTGCCGGTAATGTAATGGATGACCATCAGTTGGGAAGTATAGAATATGCAGCATCACACCTTGGCTGCAAGCTTATTGTTGTATTGGGACATACACATTGCGGAGCAGTTGAGGCAGCGGTACATCATGATCCGGAGGGATATATAAAATTCATCACTGATGAGATACGTCTTGCCATAGGAGAAGAAACGGACGAGCATAAGGCTTGCCTGCTAAATATTCAGCGTTCGGTTTCTATTATTGAGGAAAGCTTTGATATAAAGCGTGAGGAAGAACATGGTTTATCTGTTGTTGGTGCCCTATATTACATAGAGGACGGACGTGTGAAATTTCTCTGATAATCACATAGGAAAGCAAGTGTGTGGTCTGTCGTATTAAATTTTAATAAACTTGATGGAATTTCCCTATTATATTAAGTATGGGTCGTGGATATTGTACTAAAATGTTGTCGCCGCCATAGGCGGCGAGGTAAAATTATATTGACAGGCACTTCACCTATAATTCGGCAAGCTTACGCACAGCAACATATATATCTGAAATTCTGTACCACGCAGGGAAATTGACAGTACCCGTAACGGGTAGGTTAAAGATCTGCTGAAAAACCCGTACAGCCTCTTCGGTATTCTGACCATATATACCATCAACAGCAAGCTTCGGTATAAGCGGATAGTTATTGGAAATTGCATTAAGCTGATTTTGCAGGGCACGGACATTGCTTCCGCTTGAGCCTACACTCAGCACTCCGGGAAATGACAACGGTATTCCCTCAACTCTTTCAGCCTGCCTTAGAACAATATCTCTGCCGTAGTAGGTCTGTAAAATCCTCAGTGCAGAATACCCCTGATCCGCAAGCTCCTTTGAACCCCACTGACTGAGCCACCCGTCACGGACAACATTAACTCCGTCACTGTACTGAGCAAGCAAGGGCTGAGATATACTTTCCCTTGTGATATACATTGTGAAAACCTCGTCAACCACATCCGAAATTTCGGAAAAGAAATTTCTTCCGTAGGTGAACGCCTGATCATAGGAGGTAGTATTTGTCACAGTGAAATCATAGCCCTTTCCACGGTACCATTCGGTATATACACGGTTAAGAGTAAAGGAAACAATAGCAATAACATTTGCCTTAATGGCCTCACGTGGCCATGTTGCAAAAATTTCTGAGCTTGCAACATTCTTGATATAATCGGTAAAGCTTACAGTATAATCCGGTGCAGAGCTGTCACTCGGCACACCGGCATGAACAACAATAAGACTCGGCACAACAGGTCGTGCAAGAACAACGGTTCCTCCGGCATCGGGCAGCTTCTTTGTTTCCGATTCCGGTATTTTTTCCGGCATACCTCCCATAATAGCCGGATTCGGGATATTTATATCATTGCTCTGACCCGGGAAAATAATATTTTGAAGTGATGTTGTGTCCTCATATACCTGCACATTGTCAATCCGGGTTGTATCGCCGTTCGGATTCTGTGCAGTAATATCATATGACCCGAACGGAAGTTCCCTTTCCTGTGTGCTGTCCTCTGTGTCGGGAGATATTTCACTTTCAGGGTCTGATACGGTGTCGGGAGGTGTAGTTGATAATGCTTCCGGAGGCGTATTAAGCAGAACGGGCGAAAGCTTTCCGTCACTGTCCGTTACACCTTGAGAAATAACATCTCCGCTGACTGCACTTCTTATCGTGACCTGTACATTCGGTGCGGGTCTGCCCTCCGAATTATTAAAGGCTGAAACAACAAGTGTACCTATAGGCAATTTATTTCCTCCTATCCCTCTCTAAGAAAATTAAAGGTATTGTAAAGATTAAGCTTGCCATAGCCCCATTTATTGTTGGGGTATTCAAGATTTTGTTCACGTATTGCACCGCCTATGAAAAGGTTCCGTATGATATCGCCGTTCATACCCGGAATATTCCCCTTGACTATACCCCATTCAAGCAGGAGTGCAGCCGCCCCGGCGGTAACGGCAGCTGATACGCTTGTCCCTGTCATAGTACCCGTGCCCTCGGGATATATTCCTCCAACGCGGACACCCGGTGCAACAAAATCGGGTGCAATTTTCGGCTGCCTTGTCGGTCCCCATGACGAAGATACAAGCAGACTTCCGTCAAAGCTGTTATATGCACCGCAGGTGATTGTTCTTGTTGCCGCAGCCGGATAGACTATTGTATATTCCGGTATCGGACGGAGAAATTCCACAGAAGGATCGACCTGTCCTGTTATCGGCAGCCATGCCCAGTAGCTCCCGTCAATAACCTCGTCACCGTGAAGAGTTATTTCCCATATGCCCTGAGTTGCCTTGTTAAGTCCGACCCAAATTGTGTCGGTAACATCCCTTGTATAACGGACTATAATTGTCGTATCCTCAAGGATAAGCTTTTCTGAATAGGATTCACCGGCACGGAAGGGTTTGCGTGCAAGCATTTCGCCCGTGGGGGAGGTAACGCTCACAGAAATTCTGTCAAAGGCAGGATTGATTATAAGTGTCCCAAAGGAAATACCCTGCTTACCAACCTTTATATTAATAGTGTCTGTTCCATCATCGGGTACTTTTCCCTGAGTGTGATGTCTTGCGTTGGATTCATTTCCGGCGGCTGTAACAAAAGCAAAGCCGGTACGCTGAGATATAAAGGAAATATAATCCTCGAAAAGAGTATTTCCGTCATGTGCCGAGGTATTTGAACCCATTCCTATCATAACAACAGCAGGCATCTGCATTTCAAGTGCCTTATCAAGAATATATTTAACTCCGAGGAGAAAATCCGAGCTTTCGTAAAGAGTAGGTATATCGTTTGAAAGCAGATATTTTTCTATATAGAAAGATCTTGCCCTTTTGAGCTTTACGCATATAAGATTAGCAAGAGGTGCGGCTCCGATATAATTATCATTGGTATTGGCGGCTGCCGCCGACGCCATGAATGTACCGTGCCCGTCCTCATCAATGCTCGGTATGACGGAAAGAGGATCATCGGCGGCAAGTGCGGCATTTATTGCATCCCTGTCATAGGTTGAACCGAAATATACACTGTCGTCATGCTCCCCGTTTATAGTCTGATCCCATAAACCGAGAAGCTTTGTTGAGCCATCCTCATATCTAAAAGCATCAAGGGTATAATCAATTCCGGTATCAACAAGACCGATTATAACTCCCTGACCCGTCAGGTCAAGAAACGGCTGTCCGAGTACCCTTGTAATACCGGCACTGTCGTTACTGTTTATATCGACAGGCGACATTATTTTCGGTGCAAAGAGCATGAAATCTCCTCCAAGCTCTCTGTAAACCTGTGGTATATTTCTTTCATTCGTATATACGACAATATAGTCATTTGCAAGCCTTGTTCCAAGGTGCAGATAGGGTCGTTGCTCTGCATATTCAAGAAAGGTAGGTGTTGCAAGCGCCTGAAAATCCACGGTTGTAGGTAGCTTTACAAATTCGTCGAGAGGAAGAAGATCCTCCTCATCAGCTATTATTTCCGGTATAAGATCACCCCCGTTATATTTATTATTTCAGTATTTCCGCTATGGATGCCGCCGCACATAGTCGTCCGTAGCCTGAGGTTGGATTAGGATATTTAACTCCGTCAGTTCGTATTGCTCCACGCCTGAGATAAGCCTTTATGCGTTCCCCGTACATATACGGAGCATTACCCCTGACAATTCCCGTTTCCATCATAAGAGCCGCAGTACCCGTTGCAAAGGGTGCGGCAAAGCTTGTGCCCGTATAGCTGTCATATCCGCCTCCTATACGTGGGGCGGATATTCCGACAGCCGGAGCGGTAATGTCCGGAATAGGCAGGGCAAGATTTTCAAACCCTCTGCCCGAAAATTCCGCCGCACTGTCAAGGGAATCATTATATCCGGCAACACGTATAACCTTTGCTGAGGTTGAGGGAATAGTCAATGTACCGAAGTTATCGGGGGCGGAAAAATATGTTCCTGTCGTGACCTCCTCAACGGTAGGCAGCCATATATTGAATTTTCCGTCAACAATAGCCTCCGCCCTTAGTCGGATGATCCATACACCTGCCTTTACAAAATTACCCTCAGTGGCTTTTATATCAAAAAAAATCTCCTGTGAAACACTGTATCGGGTCGGCTGGTTATAAATCATATTTATGCTAAGTTCCCTTGTGTTCAGGGTACGCACCCTGTTTTCCTGAGTAATGATTCCCGTGGTTGCACCGTCAGGAAGAATTAATTCCGCACTGATATTATCGGTAAAATTTTTCCATAAGGAAATATAAAACCTGTTCAGTCCGGAAGCAGTGAAAAATTCTATATTTTTTGTTTCTCCGCTGCTTATTGTGCCATAATAATGATGTCCCGAGCCGCCCTCATTACCTGTCGGTATTATTATAGATGTTTTCCACAGATTGCTCATAGCGGTGATATATTCCTCGAAAAGCGAATCACCAAGATGCGCACCTTCATTCATTCCGTAGCTTATATTTATTGCAACAGGCTTTGCAAAGGAGCGTGCCTTATCCGTTACATACTTTAATGCACGCATAAGCTCGGTTGATCTTGAGTAATCATTTCCGGCAGGCAGAACACGAACGGCAATAATATCCGCTTTAGGTGCAACTCCTATCTGGTAGGGGTCGGAAATTCCTCCACCTGCGGCAATACCAGCAACAGCCGTTCCGTGTCCTTTTATATCAAGCTGACCCGTAACAGCAATAGGATCCGGGGAGGCGAGAGCGGCGTTGAGTTCCTCACTTGTATATTCTCTGCCAAAGGTAAAGCCGTCGGGTGGCTTGCCGCTTCCGCTCTGATCCCAAAAGGAAAGTATTCTTGTAAGTCCATCAGGGGTGCGGAAATCCGGATGGGTATAATCAATTCCCGTATCTATAATACCTACAATGACACCCTCACCCGAAAAACCATATCCGTTTTCGGATTGTGCGGTGACGACACAGGTGGAGATCATATTGTTTAGATTATTGATATACAGCTCCTTCGGCAGCTCAATATCCTCTATGACGGTTATTTCATAAAGAAAACCGACAGTATCATCAGACAGTGTTACAACGGCAAAGCCCTGTCCGAGATCTTCCACAGCTGTAACGGAGGATTCATTGATGAGCTGTTCCCTCAGCTGCGTGATATTTCCGTTGTATTTGATTATTATTTCAACGGGGCTATTGTCCGGCAATGGCATCAACCTCCTTTGCGGCATTCTCATCAAGCAGACTGTCATATGAATATAGCATAAAGCCGTCCGCTCCTATTTCTCTGCCGAGTTTCATCTGTGAAACTATATTATCATCCTTTAGCAGCCATGTTCCGTTGTCGGCATCAGTGCCGATTTTATAAAGTGCAAGTCCGAAATATAGCTTTATGTTTTTCTCCGTAGTCATCTTTCTCCATTTCTCCGCCGCTGTTTTATACGGCAGAGTGGGGTGACTTTCGCTTATATAAAGCTGAGGGCATATATAATCTGCATAGCCAAAATAGGAACACCACTTGAATACATCCGCACCCATTTTTATATCGTTATCTGTATTACATTGGGGGGATATCCCAAAAACACAGCCGTTTTTTTCATGTACGGCACTGTACATTCCTGTAATTAACATATTTATGTTTTCCTGTCGCCATTCCTCAAGGCTCAGATGTACCTTCCCGCTTTCCTTTGTATATGCGTCATATTCCGCTTTATCAAAATTGCCCCCGTTTTCGGGGTAGAAATAATCATCTATCTGCAAACCGTCTATATCATAATTTTCCGCAATTTCCCTTGCACCGTCAATGATGAGCTTACGCACCTCGGAATACGCAGGGTTAAGATATATACCGTCACCGCTTGAAAATGTATAATTATCATTTTCTTTTATATCGTCATTTTTCCATATCATATACGGATTACTGTCCGCAAGCGGATTTGGCACCTCCTTACTTTTTATCCTCAAAGGATTGATCCATGCATGGAGTGAGAGCTTATATTTATGTGCAATTTCTATTGCTGTCTGAAGTGGGTCATAATTTATTTCTTCTCCCTGCTTTCCCGATATTATATGTGAGGTAGGGAAAAGCTCCGATTTATAGAGTGCATCACAGAACGGACGAACCTGAAAAATAACGGTATTTGCACCGATATCATGTATATTTTTCATTATCCCGTCAATCTTTTTACGGTATGCACTTTCACTTCTGTCTGTTCCGCTCATATCTATGCTCATATACGGGACCCACACGGCAAGCATTTCCTCTTCCTCAGCTTTCACCTGTGTATTATCTTTTCTCTTATTGCTTACCTGAGAAACAGTGAGGTTATCCGTTTCGGAATTTACCGAAGCAGTTATATCATCCTTTTTTTGGAGCACAGAAACAGCAGCAACACTTCCGCAGAGCAGAATAATTGCAATAAGCAGGGGAATGGCACGAAAAAAAATTTTTTTCATCATATCACAACCTTGATTTTGACATAGTAAGAATATATAATAAGAGAATAAGGTAAGCCCTTATAATTATAATGCGTAAGGCTCGTAAGTTATTACTCCATAAGGAGTACCTGTCAAAAAGAAATCCCGCCTTTTCAGGCGGGCGAGAAGGTTCTTAAGAATACCTTGAGATTTTCAATATGGTGTTCTTCCTTTTTGATAAAGTCCTCGGCATATTTATAAATGTGCTCGTCTGCATCCTTGCAGGTGCCGAGGTGCTTTGAAAGATCTACTATACCCATGGTCGTACCGTTTATCATAATTTCGGCTATATGCTCAGGACTTACTTCTGTCAGCGTATGAAGCTGGATGGATCCCCACATCATTGCCTTTTCAAATACGTTCAGATCCTTTGGCAGTGACCCGTCTTTGATTATTTCCTTTTCTGCCCATGCTGCCGCATCGGAATAATCGCAGAGCTGCTCGTTAAGCTCGTGCTTTAGCTCCTCACCCTCGGTTTTTGGGAGTACAGCCTTTGTTGCCTCAATACCGGTTTTGGCAAGCTTGTATATGCCTGAAAGCAATTCCTTATTTGCCTTACTCATAATAATTCTCCTTTCGTTTTCGCAAAAGCGGTTAAAAATAAATTACCGACTTTAATATTTGCATATGCTTATTATTTGCTTTATAAACAAATTTATACAAAGAAGAAAGAGGTTGATTTTATGTCAGAAATACATATGCCGACAATAAATAAAACAATGGAGGCATTGAGAAGAAATAATATGCAGGCTTATTTTTGTAATAATTCTGAGGAAGCCTGTGAGCTTGTCCGCAGTCTTATGAAAGAGGACGATACGGTAACGCACGGCGGCTCTGTTACCCTTGCACAGGCGGGAATAACAAATCTTATTTCAAACGGTGATTATAAATACCTTGATCGCAGTGCCCCCGGACTTACAAGAGAACAGATTGAGGATATATATAGAAAGGCTTTCACGGCAGATGTATATCTTACAAGTGCAAATGCGATAACGGAAAATGGGGAACTTTATAATGTTGATGGAAATTCAAACAGGGTTGCGGCAATACTTTACGGTCCTGAAAGTGTCATTGTGATTGCAGGCTACAATAAGATAGTACCCGACATTAACCAGGCTATTTTAAGGGTTAAATGTACGGCAGCTCCACAGAACACGGTACGTCTTAGCTGTGATACATATTGTGCAAAAATGGGTAAATGCGTATCACTTAACAAAAAAGACAGCCTTATGCCGGACGGATGCGGAAGTGAGGGGAGAATTTGCTGTAATTATGTTGTATCAGCAATGCAGAGAAAAAAGGACAGGATAAAGGTTATAATAGTCGGAGAAGAACTCGGATATTGATAATTGTAAATGGAGGGAGAATAATGCCTACACCGCATAACAGTGCAAAAAACGGAGATTTTGCAAAAACCGTATTGATGCCGGGAGATCCGCTCAGGGCAAAATATATAGCGGAAAATTTTCTTGAAAATGTACAGCTTATAAATGAGGTAAGGGGAATGTATGCCTATACGGGAAAGCACAACGGAAAAAGGCTTTCCGTTATGGCAAGCGGAATGGGTATGCCGTCTATGGGAATATATTCATATGAGCTGTTTTCAGTTTATGGTGTGGATAACATAATAAGAATAGGGACAGCCGGAGCAATAAGTGAAAAACTTAGGCTGCGTGATGTTGTGCTTGCTATGGCGTCATGCACAGGCTCAAGCTATGCGGATCAATATAGGCTTCCGTGCAGACCTGTTGCCGCTGCTTCATATGCACTTCTGAAAAGAGCGGATGAGGTTGCCGCTTCACTCGGAAAAGGGGTTCATGTCGGAACGGTGCTTTGTACAGATACCTTTTATGATGATTCCGCTTCGCTTGCACAGTGGCGTAAAATGGGAGTACTTGCAACAGAAATGGAAAGTGCCGCACTGTATTATAATGCCGCAAGATTGGGGAAAAATGCACTTTGTATCTGCACCATATCCGATTGTCCCCTCACCGGTGAGGAGTGTACTGCGGAAGAAAGACAGAGCAGCTTTGATGATATGATAAAGATAGCACTTGAAACGGCATGAAAAGGGTAAGAGGGTAGTATGAGAACACTGGAAATAGGAAAAAATGATTCAGGGCAGAGGCTTGATAAATTTCTTACAAAGAGATTTACAAATCTTCCGAAATCACTTATGTATAAATATATAAGAAAAAAGTGCATTAAGCTTAACGGAAAGAAATGCGACATAGACGTTAAGCTTAATGCAGGTGATGTGCTTACATTCTACATAAAGGACGAATTTTTCGAGCATACCGAGGATAAGTATGATTTTCTGAAAGCACCCGTAAAGATTGATATTATATATGAAGATGAAAATATCATACTTCTGAATAAAAAGCCCGGACTTATAGTACATCCCGATGAAAATTATCATTTCGATTCACTTATTGCAAGAGTGCAGCACTATCTCTACGATAAGGGTGAATATGACCCGAAGGACGAGCAGTCATTTGCACCGGCGCTTGTCAATCGTATAGACAGAAATACGGGGGGAATTGTAATAGCCGCAAAGACGGCAGAAGCCTTGAGAATACTCAATCAGAAGCTTAGGGACAGGGAAATTGAAAAGCTTTATTTATGCATGTCTGTCGGTATTTTTAAAAAAAAAGAAGCCCTGCTCACGGCTTATCTTGAAAAAAATGAAAAGCAGAACAGGGTATATATTTCCGAAAAACCGTCAAAGGATTCAAAAATAATAAAGACAAAATACAGGGTGATTGCCGAAAAGGATAATTTCAGCCTTGTAGAGGTTGATTTGCTGACAGGAAGAACACACCAGATAAGGGCACATTTTGCCTATATCGGTCATCCGCTGCTCGGTGACGTGAAATACGGAAAAAATGAAATTAACCGCAAAATGGGCTTTAAGTGGCAGGCTCTTTATTCATATAAGCTGACATTTAGGTTTACAACGGATTCGGGAGTACTTCAATATCTGAACGGAAGAACATTTACCGCTCCGGAGGTATGGTTTGCGAAAATATTTTAATTATCCTTAAATCAGGCTTCGTACTTTTAGTTATTAAAGGAATGAAGTGAAAACTACTTTCAACAATTTATGATGTTTTAATACTTGCAGGACATGACACCGCTCTGCCATGTATGCTGACCGCATATAAAACCGTAGAGATAGTGGTGTTTTACACCGTTTCCGGAGAAAATAATTTTTAAAATTGTAAAACCTATTTTGAATTTCGATTGCTTATGTATATGCAGATACATAAAAATTGGAGGCTGCTATGAATATTGAGGGTATATACACTCTGCCTTACAGTATTAATAACAATACCCGGCCTTAACAATCTGTCTGATATGTTAGGGTCGGGTATATTTATCTGCGGAGCACCTATTTGCTGTTATAGTTGAAATAGATTGAATACTTCAAGAAATCCCGTATTTCCGGTCTGTATCTGTGAGTTGATAAAATATACGGCGAGATATGCCGATACTGCGAGCATGGAAAGCACTGACCATATAAGAAAACCTCGGGAAAAGGAACGGATATTCTTATTTGTTTTTTTCATAAATGAATAAATAATAGCCGCTATGACATTCAGCACAGGAATGAGCATTACAAATTCAAGTAGAAAAGCAGTTGCTGTTCCTATGGGTTTATCACTTTCCTCATACAAGCCATCGGGTAGATAGGTCGGGTCCTTTGCCTGTGCTTGAGCAGCTGCCGATACTAGCCTTCGTGTGCGGTCCTCTGCTTCCTTATCAAGAGTTACCTTTTGGTTTTCGGTAAATACTTTCTTAAAGGGTGGATGACAAAGTGCTTCAAGCTCTGCCTGAGTCCTTTCTCTGCGATAAAGCTCCTCAGCAACCTCATATACAATTCCCGAACCATCGGGAACAGCAACCGGATCTTCCTTATCAAGCTTTATATCTGTGCTTACACTCCCGCCAAAAACCGCCTTTGCCTCAGATACAGAATTTCTTTCTATTTCAGGCTTAGGCTCTGTCGGATTTACTTCGGGAGAATTTGTAGGGTTATCTTTTATTTCCGGAGAAATTTCCGGTTCAGCCTTGTCCGGTTCTGTTGGAGAGATTTCCTCGGTGTTATCTGTTCGGGAAATTTTTTCTTCAACTGTACTTACAGAAGTATTATCGTCTGTTTTTATTATTCCGTTTACGTTTTGTTCCGTTGGTTCGGTTTCCAAAGCGTATGTAACGGCATTTTTTTTATTTTTCCTGCGGCTTTTCTTTTTTCTCCCGGATCTGACGGTTTCGGAAACAGTTTCAACTTCAAGGGCCGAACTTCCGTCCACGGGAAAATTTTTAGAATTTTCGTCGCTGCTTAACTGCACATAATTTCCCCCATTCAACATTTACATATTGCAGTCGTGGGAAAAGAAAAGGGTAACATACAGGAATCATACAAGCTCATTCATAACAAGACCTGTTATAAGCTTTGGATAGAAATAGGTTGATTTCTGAGGCATTTTTTCTCCTGCGGCGGCAACATTCTTTATTTCCTCTACCTTTGTGGGGTTAAGAATAAATGCACATTGTGCAGAGCCGCTGTCTACAGCAGAAATTGCCGCACTAAATTCCTTTACATATGTCAGATTGATTTGTTTTGCCATATTTTCCGCATCTATGCCGAAAATACGTTCAAGCACGAGAGTATGGAGAACAGATACATCCAGTCCGCAATACGCCTCGCTCTTGTAGGGGAGAAGCCCTGATACGGCGATTTTGTCCCTGAGAACAAGCAGCTTATATTTATCTTCGCCGCTGTAGTATACAAAAGCCTTATCGCCGCTGTCATAGTGTTTTTTGAGAACAGCCTCAATCGTTTCCGTGCCGCTGTATTCGGTTATATCGAAATATTCTCCGCATTTATCTATAGCCTCATCGGGATTAATGCTGAGGTTACGAAGAATTCGGTGGGTGGGTAGAACAAGAAGTCCCGGATGCTCCATATCAACAAGCATCATCATAACATAATCCTCCACACCGTTTCCTGTTCCGTTTTCACGGCAGTAATTGCGGTAATTGAGTGCCGTTTCATATCTATGGTGTCCGTCGGCAATATACAGCTTTTTGTCGGAAAAGTCGCTGCAAAGGGCGGAAATTTCATTTTCATCCGTTATAACCCAAAGGCGGTGTGTGACATTATCGCAATCGGTCAGCTCCGATTCGGGCTTACCGCTGCTCAGACTGTCAAGACGTTCTGTAATGCGATGGCTTTCATCAGTGAAAAGGGAATAAATCTGGCTGAAATTACAGTTTGTAGCTTTCATCAGATTAAACCTGTCCTCTTTCGCCTTGGAAAGAGTTTCCTCATGCGGCAGTATTATACCCTTTGAAAATTCCTCAAGCTTAACACGCACGATACAGCCCTTGAAGCTGCGTATGGTTCCGCCTAGGTTGAACTCCTCCTCATAGATATATACAGAGTCCTTATCCTCTTTTTTGAGTATTCCGGAGAGCATCCACTCCCTGAGCGTCTGTCCTGCTGTTCGGTATGAGTCATCTCCCTTCGGAAGCTCAAGACGGATGATATTGTGTTCATTCTCCGAGAGATAGGCTTGTCTTTGCTCCTCGCTTATGATATCATAAGGAGGACAGACCAGCTTATCAATATCCCCTGCTTTTTCGCAGTCAAATCTTAGTCCCCTGAATGCCTTGATTTCAGCCATAATAAATCTCCCTTATTTTTAAAGTATATTAATACTATTTTAAATGTACAGGGAAAATTTGTCAATGATTAATCCTTACGACTGCAAATAAAATATAACATATCATCTGTGTGAAATTTGAAGAAAGCAGGGAGAAGTCATAATTATACATAAGGTATGTAATAACTGTGATATAATTAAGTTATCAACAGCAGAGGTGAAAATACAATGATAGGGGAAGAGTATGGGATAATTGCCATGTTCATAATACTTATAGTACATATGATATATTCTGCGGCAACAAAAAAATCCATAATAAGAAGTGTGCTTATTTCGGTATTTATTATTTATATTTCAACAGTTATACTTATAACTTTTTTTCCGATAGTATATTCTCACGAGGGATATACACATTTCGGGAGCATACAAAGCTCTGTACAGATTGTACCGTTTCATACAATAAAAAATATGCTCAGATATGCACCAAGACGAATGGCATTTGAACAGGTCGGTGGAAATATAATAATGACAATTCCTTTCGGTATTCTTCTTCCGCTTTTATTAAAAAGGAAAAAAGTGTTGCAGCTGATTCTATACGCCGCGGCTTTACCTGTCTGTATAGAATCCCTTCAGCTTTTGCTCGGGTATCTTTTAGGGACATATTACCGTATGGCGGATATTGATGATGTTATTTTAAATTTTATGGGAATAATTATAGGATATATTATATATTTTGTATCATTACTTATATACAGAAAGGTAAGGAAAAGTCGAGCGGATCATAAAAATAATGACTTAACAGGAGCATAATACCACTTCTTACTTTTGTATTTGTAAAATAGTTATATGTCATTCAGAAATATTTCCGCCGCTCCTGATTTTCTGTACCTTTGATAACGGAATATCATATTTTGTATTACCTGTTCTGAACGTACCACTGATTATCATATCGCCCAATTTATTAACAATTTTTAAACCAAATTGGTATTCATAACACTAACCCCTTGTTGCTTTTTCTTGAATATCGCACTTTTAAAATGATTTGTCAAGACCTGATTTACGGAATTATGTTTCTGATAAAGGTACATTTTCCCGTATCGACCGAAGGCATATTATATCTTATTTTCACTCACAACTTACATTGAGCATATTATGAAAGTGTACAGATATAACCGCAGAGAGATGTATGCCCCAGGCGGATATCTCAGGTTCAGTGGAAATAAAATCTCCACCGGATCGGTTGCTGTGAAAGCTCCTGCCTGCTAAAAGCAGGGCTTTTAAGAAAGGAGATTATTATGGACGTTATAAAGAAACTGCAAAATTCGGAATTTTTCATTCAGCCTATTCCGAAAAAGGTTTCAGAGGCTATGGCCTATGTGCCTTATCAGAATGCGAGCGAACTTTATTCGCCCGAACAGGCTATTATGATGGGAACACTGTTCCCGGAGCTTAATTTCCCGTTTGACCCCGACTGCGGAAAGGGAGGTAAGAAAAATGACTGAAAGAGAGCGTATGCTTCGCCGACTTTCGGCGGTTGAATTTGCGGCTCACGAGCTTCATATATATTTGGACACACATCCTAATGATACCTCCGCCGGAGCTGCACTTAACGAATATGAAAAACAGGCTGCAGCACTTCGTAAGGAGTTTGAGGAAAAATTCGGTCCCCTTACCCCGGGTGATGACGGTAATCGTTGGGCATGGATCGCAGACCCGTGGCCGTGGAATAATTAGGAGGACCGATTATGTTTGTATATGAAAAAAGACTTCAATACCCCATTAATATAAAGCAGACTAACCCGAAGCTTGCTCAGATTATAATTTCTCAATACGGCGGTCCCTACTGTAAAAGGATATAATATTCATACATCAAGATAGATCTCAATTCCTCCGCTTTCACGGTAAAATATTATGCGTACGATAAATGATTTCAACAGGTTATTTTTAATATCCTCCGTTATTTTTTCAGATAGAAGGATGTCAGACAGATTAATATGCCTGTTCAATAGTTTTTTTTTATTATTTTCGGCGGAGGTGCATTTTTTTTGCAGATTTTTAAGCTCTGTTATGCGGCTCAGAATCCGGTTTTTACTTTTTGTAAATTCGTCAAGCGTATAGCTGCCGTTTTCATAAGCATCCTTGATACGTTCAATTTTTTTTCTCTCTCTTTCAAGCATTGCAGATGAATCTGCGGATTTTTCCAAACATACACGAGGCTTGTCGTTTAGATTTAGGCTTACGTTCAGACCAGCCATATCAATCATATCAAGCACTGATGAATTTATTTTTTTAATACTTATGCTGTGTGAGTCCCTGCATTTTCCGTGGGAATAGGAATAACACTGCAGCGATGTATGTGCAGCCGACCGTGTAAGTGTTGCACCGCAAGATCCGCACCTCACAAGTCCCCGGAGCATAAAGGGAACTTTAGGTGAGGCGGTATGCATATATTTGACTTTTGATGCGGTATTAAGTCTGTTTTGAACTTTGCCCCAAACATCACTGTCAATAATCGCTTCATGCTCACCGTCAATTATAATTTTTTCCGGTTTGCACCCATTGCAGGCAGCTTTACTGTCCGGGGTCCAACGTATTTTTCCTATATATACGGGATTACCCAAAATATACCTTACGGTTCTGTTCTCAAATTGATTCCCCCTTCGTGTGCGGTAACCGCATATGTTGAGTTCTTCGGCTATTCTTCTCATATCCTTGCCGTTTGCAAAATCGGAAAATATTTTACGGATAACAGGGGCCGTTTCAGGATTTATTATATATTTTCCGTTTTTTATGTCATATCCGTATGAGGGTACGGTAACGGCCTGACCACGTCTTGCTTTTTCATTCATACCACGCCGTACTTCCTCCGAAAGATTTATACTGTAATATTCGTCCATTGCTTCAATAAGTGCTTCAATAAGTACGGACATTTTATCATCGCCTATGTTTTCGGATATTGAAATCACGTCTATACCGCATTGCTTACGCAGAATGGACTTATATACAATGCTGTCCTCACGGTTGCGTGCAAAACGACTGAATTTCCATAAAAGGATGGCATCAAAGGGTTTAGGCTTTGATTTTGCAATACCTATCATTTTGTTGAAGCCGGTACGGTTTGCAGTATGCCTGCCGGATATGCCCTCGTCCGTATAAATAAATTCCTCGGGAAGTAAATATCCGTTTCTTTTTGCATATTCTCTTATTTTTTCGAGCTGGGATGCGGGAGAATATTCCGTTTGATCCTCTGTTGAAACTCTGATATATGCGGCTGCTGTTTTCATACTATCGACTCCTTCAATGATCCGACAATAAATATACCAACTAATATTATGATTTTTGCGTGAATTGTAGGACAAAAAATTACATAATATTTGATAGGGGGATGATAGTTATGTCAAAGAGAAATCAAAAGCTTTGGGGAAGGATAATTGTAAAGGATAAAATCGGAAATTGTAAGCTGTGGTATGAGTTTGACGGAGAAAATGAGATATATCACGATTGTTCGTTGGACGGACAGGTTAAAAATGCCGTATCCGAAAAACTTGCCGCAGCTGCTACGGATATACTGTTAAATAACGATAAATGCGGACTGTCTGAAATTTAATAGCGGTAGAAAAAATTCCATCCGTTATTTTATAATTGGGCAATAATTTGTAAAGTTAAGGATAACACCTGAAAATCAGGTTGCTATTAATACATTTTTTTGCTACACTTATATCATGGCAAGGGTGGGGATAATATGGAAAGTATTTTAGAAAACTTAAATGGATCACAGCTTCAAGCGGTTACATCAATGGAAGGTTATGTTCGTGTTATAGCAGGTGCAGGCTCGGGAAAAACAAGGGCACTGACACACAGGTTTGCCTTTCTTGTAAATGAAGTGGGGATATTGCCGGGAAATATACTTTGTGTGACGTTTACAAATAAAGCCGCAAATGAAATGCGGCAGAGGATACATAATCTGACGGGGGATAATGATACGGGATATATAAGTACATTCCACGGATTCTGTGTTAATATATTGCAGGAGGACAGCAATGCGGTAAACTACCCCAAAAGCTTTCTTGTTCTTGATAATTCGGATATTGATGGTATGCTTGCGGTTATTTATAAGGAAAGAAGCCTTACGCTGAGGGATATGACCTACAAGGCTGCCAGAGATATGATAGAAATTCGGAAGCTGTCTGAAAATCCGGATTACTATAAGGATTTAATTAATATGTCGCTTGAAAATCTTCGTGAAAAGTATCTAAATGCAAATGATACAAAGGATATTATTTTCTACGGTTATCTTTATCAGGAAAAGAAATGTTTTGGATTGGATTATAACGATCTGATAAAATTTGTATTGTATATATTTTCGGAATTTAAAGATATAAGACTGAAATGGCAGAAACGGCTCGAATATATTATGGTTGACGAATTTCAGGATATTGACTCGTTGCAGCACCAGCTTATGGAGGTGCTGTGCGGATATCATAAAAATCTTTTTGTTGTAGGAGATCCGGATCAGACTATATACACATGGAGAGGTGCGGATGTAAAATATCTGTTGGATTTCGATAAAAAATTCCCGGGTACAGAAACAGTCATGATGACTGAGAACTATCGCTCAACTCCGCAAATTCTGTCTGTAGTAAATTCCCTTATTGATAAGAATAAGTACAGGATAAAGAAGGAACTGATTCCGACATTGCCCGACGGGGACAGGGTTGTATGTCATTTTGCCGATACATCCGAGCTTGAAATGAAGTGGATAGCACAGAAGATAACTGAGCTTAATGATGGCGGAGTGCCGTACAGGGATATTACGGTTCTGTACCGTTCGCATTTTGTGACGAGAGAGCTTGAAAATTCTTTGAGAATGGCAAAAATACCGTATAACATATATAGCGGGATACAGTTTTATGCAAGGGAGGAAATAAAAAATATTCTTGCATATCTGAGAATGATTGCATATAAAGATGACATATCTTTCAGAAGAATTGTGAATGTTCCGAAGCGTAATATTGGTGAGAGACGTATTGATTTTATCGGACAATATGCAATAAAGAACAACTGCACTCTGTATCAGGCAATGTGCATGAATCTGGAGGAGGATATATTCAGGGGGACGGGAGCATATGAATTTGTCGGTATGATAGAAAAGCTGTCAGAGAATTATTCGTACAGGCTTATTTCCGAGCTGGTAAATGATTTGCTTGACAGGAGCGGATATGAGAAGATGCTCAGAACAGAGGGGAGTCAGGAGAGGCTGGATAATCTTGCGGAACTTAAGCAGTCAATTTATGATTTTGAAAATACTTGCGGAGAGGAAGGTATGCTTGAAAATTATCTTTCTCATATTGCACTGTACACAAATGCTGATATTGACAGCAAGGGCGACAGGGTGAAACTAATGACGGTTCATGCCGCCAAAGGACTTGAATTTCCCTATGTATTCATGTGTGCCATGAATGAGGGAATATTCCCATCAAAGAGAACAAATACCGTTCAGAAAATGGAGGAAGAGAGGAGGCTTGCTTTTGTCGCGATGACAAGGGCAAAAAGAAAACTGTATATTACGGAAGCCGAAGGAAGGAATCTTGATGGTTCTCCGAGGTATCCCTCAAGATTTATTCTTGATATAGATCAGTCACTTCTTGATTACACTCAAAAGCCGAAGGAGGGACTTATAAGCGAAACAAAAGAGTATGTTAAGCTGACGGAGAAATTTTTGCTTGACGGATCTGAGGATGAGTTATTTTCCGTAGGTCAGCGTATCAGACACAATGTGCTTGGGTCGGGAACAATAGAAGCTCTTGATATGGATAAGCTTGCATATCTTATAAGATTCGATGGGCTTAGGACACCAAGGAAAATATCATTCAAAATTCAGTTGATTGGTATAAATGATAAAGAATAACTGCGGGAAAAGCTTAATATGAAATACTAAAACTATAAAGCTTTATCATTTTGACGGAAATTTGTTGATATTTATATAAAACTGTAGTATAATATTATAAGAATTATTTAGGTGTGATGACTTTGAAAAAAAATATGAGATTAATTGTATTATCCTTAATTTTAACTGTGGCAGTCGCAAATTACGCAGGATGTGCAGGTAAATCCGGTGATTCGGATAATGTGGATTCTGTGTCAAGGGTGTCGTATGTAAGTGAAACAACAACGGCTTCTGCTGATGGAATCAGTGAGGTTTCCGGGAAGGTATCTGTAAACAGTACTGAAGCGGAGGAAAGCGTTGAACAAAGCCGGGAGGCTGTATCTCAGCAATCCGAGGAAAGCCCCGTTACGAATAAAGTGATATCAAAAGACCAATTCGGATATGTGGCTAAAGTTGATGATAACACATACTATTGGAAGTATAACAAAAATACATTTAAAGACGGTGGTTCCGGTTATTTTGGATTTGAACAGGGAATAGCAAATGAATTTGTATGCCGGGATTCGGGTGGTAACGAAAATACATTGTTTAAATCGGACGGTAATGGTCTGTTAGCTGTTGTAAACGGAAGAGTTTTTTATAATTCAAGCGATGATACACTTTATGTCTGTGATATGGACGGAAAAAATGAAAAAGTTATTGGAGAAGGTTATAAATTGGTCGGAATGAGTGAGGACGGCAAATATTTGATTTGTACCGATTCTCAAAAAATCTATTCCGTTGATATTGGTACAGAAAAGGCAACAGTATTGGCAGAGCATGGAAGCTATATTGCACATCATGACAATATTGTTTACTATAGTTCGGGTAATAATGAATTTTATGATAATGGCGGAATAATTAGAATTTCATGTGTTAGAGCTGACGGAACCGGTCAGAAGGATTTGTATACAGACTATGAGAAGTTATACGATTATTCGGATGTGAGTTCGGCTATGGTGGGGCAAATGTATTTTGGTGATGACTGTATCTATTTTTCATACGGAGGCCTGGGAGGTACATTAGTCGTTTATCAGGGCGGAAGAATAGTAAAAATGAAATATGACGGAAGCGATGCAAAACAGATAGAGGGAGCAAAACGTGCGGAATTTTCTGTCGACAGTGACGGCAGGATAACAGAGTATCAGGAAGATATGCCATATTCACCTATGAATGATTACTGTATGGTTGCTAATAATGTATGTCTGATAGACCGCAGTAACGGTGAAAGAAAAGCAGTAATTTCAGAAAGTGATTATTCAATAGTTGGCAATGCACTGCCTGACAAAAATGGTTCAAACAGGTATTACATAAATAATGTTGAACAGGTGGGGGATAAGGTTTATTGTCTTGTGCATTACGGCGAAATGGATGAATCCTATACTGTTGGTTGGAGAACCGGGTACAGTAGGGTGAACTCGGCGTTTCTCGAAAAGGATTTGACAACAGGAAAGGTTAATATACTTTTTAAATTCTGACAGATATTATGTGAATCGGATAATACAGCTTTACTGTATTGTCCGATTCCTTTTGTGTGTTATTATATCTTTTTGCAATACGGCGGTCCCGATGGAGAACTCGGAGCATCACTCCGTTATCTAAGTCAACGCTTTACCGTACCGTATCCGGAAGTCAAGGCTATTTTGACGGATATAGGAACAGAGGAGCTAAGTCATCTTGAAATGGTCGGAGCAATAGTATATCAGCTTACGAAGAATATGACTATTGAAGAGGTTAAGGCTGCAGGCTTTGATCAGTATTTTGTGGACCATACTGCCGGAGTATACCCGTCCTCGGCAGCAGGAGTTCCATATAGTGCAGCCTCTATGCAGGTCAAGGGTGATGCTATAACCGATATTCATGAGGATCTTGCAGCAGAGCAGAAAGCAAGAGTAACCTATGACAATATCCTGCGTTTTTGTGATGATCCTGATGTGATTGACCCAATAAGGTTTCTTCGTGCACGTGAAGTAGTTCACTATCAGAGGTTCGGTGAGGCAAAACGTACAAAATGCAGTTGTTGGTAATGATTCAATTTTATTAGAAAATAAACGCAAATTTGAACCTAATGGGTAAGCAGTCCACACTTCAACAGGTGAAGGAGGTGCCACTTTGAAACTATCATTGGATTTATACTTTCTAACTCCATAGGCGTAAATACATACGAAAGCATCTCAATTATTTTAATCATTAATTTTTTATTCGTTATAGATATCGAAAATTGAGTAGGAGGGATTTTCTCCCTCCTCTCACACCACCGTACGTGCCGTTCGGCATACGGCGGTTCAATTCAAAA
>CANQLX010000003.1 GCA_947624835.1 uncultured Clostridia bacterium | reverse complement strand
GATAATACCCCGGCAGGCAGCAAGGATGGAATTGCTGCAAATAAGGCTGCGGTAGCTTCGGCGACCGAAAAGGTTACGGATAATACCCCGGCAAGTAACAAGGATGGAATTGCTGCAAATAAGGCTGCGGTAGCTTCGGTGACCGAAAAGATTCCGACAGACGCCCAAACCGTGAATATACCGAACAATACCTCTGCAGATACCAAGACTGAGAAAAAAACCGTTAAGCCTGTGGCAGACAATGCAAAAGAAAACAAATCAAATACGTTTGTTGTTGCCGTTGCTGAGGAAAGAAACGTACTGAAAGAAAAATCTTCGGAAGCAGTATCCTCAGAGGCCGAGGCTTCCGAGCCTAAAGAGCCGGAATTTGTATTTGAGCGTGATACGGGAATTATATTTGAAAGAGCAATTTTGCCGGCGGATAATTTTACACGGAATATCACTCCCCTTACCTCTATACCAAAACTTGAAAGCGTCAATGCGAACGATTATAACAAGAAAATAGAGGAAATGCATAAACAATCAAATATTATTCCTGAACCGCAATCAAAGGTTGTCCCGCCTCCCGTTGTTAATGAGCAGGCATCATACTACCCTAACAATGACGATGATACACTTGACCCGTTTGCCCCCGGCAGCGGAGAAATGACTCTTAAGGAAATAGATAAGAAAACAACTCCAAAGCTGAAGGACAGATTAAAGAGATCCTTCGGAAAAATATTCTCCGGTACAGATGATGAAAAATAAGGTGATAAAATGAGTAATATTCTTATAAGGAACGCACATATTATCGATCCGGAAAATTCAAGAAACGAAATTGGTGATATATTCATAAAAGACGGCATATTTGCCCCATTGGAACCTGAAAACGAAAATACACAGGTTATTGATGCTACAGGGCTTTTTGCCGCCCCGGGACTTGTAGATCTTCATGTACATCTGCGTGACCCCGGTCAGACGCATAAGGAAGATATAATAACCGGCTGTAAAGCTGCTGCGGCAGGCGGTGTAACAAGCCTGCTTGCCATGCCTAATACCGAGCCAACGGTCGATACACCCGAAACGGTAAGATATATTCTTAACAGGGCGCAAGGTGCTGATGCACACGTTTATGTAGTCGGTGCAATAACCAAGGGACTGAAAAGCCATGAGGCTACCGATATTGATGAGCTTTATCGTGCAGGTATATCCGCACTTTCAGATGACGGCAGACCTGTGGAAAATACAGTAATTATGGCAGAGGCAATGAAGAAGGCGGCGACGCTCGGCATACCGGTAACGGCACACTGTGAGGATCCCTATCTTGCCGGAGGCAAGATAAACGAGGGCAGGATATCAGAAAAACTTGGAGTCAAGGGTATGCCCCGTGCAGCTGAGGATACGGGGACAGCGAGGGAAATTGCCCTCGCTGCGGCATACGGCGTACCGATACATATATGTCATGTCAGCACATATACGTCTGCCGATATGATAAGAGCTGCAAAGCGGTCAGGCGTACGGGTAACGGCAGAAACCGCTCCGCATTATATTATGCTTACGGAAAACGAGCTTTTAAAGAGGGATGCGGATTATCGCATGAATCCTCCACTTCGCACCGAACGCGACAGACTTGCAATGATAGAAGCACTATGCGACGGAACTTTAGATGCAATCGCAACGGATCATGCCCCACATACACCCGATGAAAAATCCGATTTCATTTCCGCCCCCAATGGCTCGATCGGAATGGAGACCTCATTTGCGGCAGCATATACTGTGCTGGTTTGTGGAGGCTTCATGGGCGAGGACGAACTTATCAGGAAAATGTCCTGCAATCCGGCGAAAATACTCGGCATACCGGCAGGCTCAATAACTGTAGGAAGGTCTGCGGATCTTATGCTGTATAAAAAAGAGGATTGGATTGTTAATCCCGACAAACTGCACGGAAAATCCAAGAATACCCCCTTTAAAGGACTTACTCTATGTGCAAAGGTAAAGCTTACCGTCTGTGGGGGAAAAATAGTTTTTAATGAAATTTAATAAAAATGTAACGGAGGAAAACAAAATGTCATTTGACAGACTTATTCAGAAAATCAGAGAAAAAAATAATCCAACGGTTGCGGGACTTGACCCGAAGCTTGAGTACATACCGGAGTATATCAGGGAGGAAGCCTATAAAAAATACGGAAAGACACTTGATGGTGCTGCGGAAGCATTGTTACAGTTTAATAAAGGACTTATAGATGCACTTTATGATATAGTCCCCGCAATCAAACCGCAGGCTGCATATTACGAAATGTACGGCTGGCAGGGTGTCCGTACACTTGCAAAAACAATAGCATATGCAAAAGAAAAGGGTATGTTTGTAATAACGGATGCCAAACGAAACGATATTGGTGCTACGATGCAGGCCTATTCCGCTGCCCATATCGGAAAAACAGATATTGGGAATGAAACGGCTGAAGCTTTCGGTGCGGATGCTCTCACTGTAAACGGATATCTCGGAACGGACGGTATAAGTCCATTACTTGAAATATGCAAATCAGACGACAAGGGAATTTTTGTGCTTGTAAAAACCTCTAATCCATCGTCCGGAGAATTACAGGACAGAAGGCTTGACGACGGTCTTACAATATATCACACTATGGGAGATATGTGTGAAAATTGGGGCAGGGATACAGTAGGCAGGACAGGTTATTCTGCTGTCGGTGCTGTTGTAGGTGCAACATATCCCGAACAGCTCGGTGAACTGAGGAAATCACTCCCCCACACCTTCTTCCTTGTTCCCGGCTACGGTGCCCAGGGTGGCGGAGCAAAGGATGTTGCTCCTGCATTTGACGAAGACGGTATAGGTGCGATAGTAAATTCCTCGAGGGGAATTATGTGTGCGTGGAAGAAGGAAAACTGTGATCAAACGGAATATGCACAGGCAGCAAGAAGAGAAGCTGTCCACATGAGAGATGAGATCGTTTCCTGTATAGGCTGACTCCGAACCACTGATACAAGGGGGCATGAAGTATGCAAAGAACAGCTATAGCTACCGATACCAACAGCGGCATAACACAGGACGAGGCTGATTCACTCGGAATATTTCTCCTTCCCATGTCCTTTACAGTAAACGGAACGAACTACAGGGAAGGAATTGATATTACTCAAGAGGAATTTTATAAAATAATAGAAAAGCCCGGTACAAGGGCATCAACAACACAGCCGTCTTTGGCCGAGATATCACAGCTATGGGATAAGGCTCTTGAAAAATATGCTGAGGTTGTCTATATTCCCATGTCATCGGGTCTCAGTAGTTCCTGTCAGACTGCCATCGGTCTTTCCCATACCGATAATTATGAAGGCAGGGTATATACGGTCGATAACAGAAGAATATCCGTCACACAATATCAGTCTGTCATTGATGCCAAAATAATGGCCGACAGAGGTATGAGTGCAAAATATATATACGAGGAGCTTGAAAAGGATGCTGACGAGTCAAGTATCTATATAATGGTAAACGACCTCGGCTTTCTTAAGCGCGGCGGAAGAATAACTGCTGCGGCAGCACTTATAGCCAGTGTTATGAATCTTAAGCCCGTTTTGCAGATACAGGGAGATAAGCTGGATGCATATTCAAAATGCCGCGGAGTCGCATCGGCAAAAAAGTCAATGTTAAAGGCTATGGAAAATGACCTTTCAGGCAGATTTGCAAAATACTGCAAGCACAAACGTATGGCACTGCATATTGCTTATTCCGATATGCCGTATTCTGAGGTTGAAAGCTGGAAAAATGATACCATTGAAGCTTTCCCGGGATACGATGTACATACGGCTCCTCTTTCACTCAGTATCGGCTGTCATATAGGGCCCGGATCTCTTGCTATAGCCTGTTCAAAAATCACAATATAGAATAAGCATCAGCATAAAATGACAACACGGGGTTACAGTACAATAGCGGACAAACAACGTGCAAAGCAGCTTATCGAAAGATACGTATTTGAGTTTGATAAGGTTCCGAAAATCTGATTTACGGGGCTTATACAGAAGGAAACAGTAAATTTTCAAAACGGAAGCCTCATATATTATGACAACAGGCATCATAAAATGGCTGTCAATCACCGAATACCGTCACATACACTTCTGTGTCAATGACCGATTTTTTAGAATTGAGGGAACAGATGATGCAGTTGTGGATGCAGTCGGTATGAATATATTCCTGCCGGATATTCAATATCATTTTAACAGTATGGATCCAAATTGTGTGGTATATCATGTGTATAATATAGCTCCATATATTCTTAACAATAATAATCCTATAAAATCCGGGGATACAACAAACTGTACAAAAGACAGGGAAATCAATGGAAAAAATATCAGTATGAATATTCCCTTATTTAGACTCACCGTGAGGTTATCGACATTAATATGAACGAATATGCCTCCGGTAAAAGATAACACAAAATGCATTTTCGAATTGTAAAATTTATCTGCGGTTATAAAAATCACGCACAGAAACATCTCTCTGTGCGTGATTTTATAAGTTTTTTTAGGTTTTTTATCCTCTTGAATCAAGATATATGAGATATTCGTCAAGTGTCATATTCATTGAACGCATTTTTGCGGCATTTTCCTTTCCGACATATCTGAAATGCGTGGGATCGAACTCAAAACCTGTATCGCCTTCTTTATCCTGCGGATATCTCAATATAAACCCATATTTTATACAATTTTTATAAAGCCAGAGATACTCATCACTCTCGGCAAAATCTCCGCCGTCTGATGATGCGAATTTAACGGACAGACCGCTTTGAAATTCAGAATGATCCTCCATTGGTACTTTTTTTTCCGCCTCGTCCAATGCCCTCGCCTCAACATATCCTTCACGGGCCATAAGCCGCCTTACTTCATCCATATATAATTCATGCTGAACCTCAGGTGATACATAGCCTCCACTTATTTTCAGCGATACTCCTTCCTTATTTGCCGCATCCATCAATTCACCTAGGGAATCAACAATACTTCTGTCAAATTGGTAGTTACCGTATGAAACAAGATCCATTTTATAATCCGAGGGAAGCGGACTGTCAGGTGAGATCAGGAGCAACAGCTTACTTTCATCAAAACTACTGTCCTCCCCTGTATTACTGATTTCAACAGAACTACCCCTATCAATATCATCAAACATGGAGCTATATTGATTTATGCCTATTATAAGTACCAAAATGATTATTCCTATTATCAGTATCGGCAATATAATCATTGCCTTTCTTAAACCACTGAGATCCCTCTGAGTCATAACCAAGTCACCTTTTTGTTTTCCGGGTTTACGTTTATTCCTGCCCGGTGCAGACTTGACTTTAATCATATCATCCCTTTTCATTCCCTCACCGCCTTATGCATGAACTTAGCCGCAGACACGGCAATTAATTCTTAATTTTATATGATATTAACATATGTCGGCGGCTTACCTCCGCTATCCATCAACGTTCCGCTCACTGTGTTCGCCCGGAATAGAAGCGTCAAGTACATTCACGCAGCATAGCTTACTTTAGGAATATGTAAGTCTGTATTGTGCGGACTTCTGCGGAACCCTACACAATTATTTATTTTTTGACTCAAACAACATACCTGTCAGTTTGGTGTAATGTATTATCATGTACAAATTAGCTTCTCCAAATAAAGTCACTGTGTACCTACGACGGCATCAGCCACCCATTTCTATCATTTTATCTATGCATTTTCTTGCTTTTGATATAGTTTCGCTGTCAAGAAAAATTTCCTCTCCCCCGTTGCCTCTGACACAGTTAAGAACATCAATCAGGGTCGTGGATTTCATATTTCTACAAATAAGTCCCTGTGACAACGGATAAAAGCTCTTATCCGGACATTCATACTGCAAATGTTCGGAAATACTATTCTCCGTTCCGATAATAAATTCTTTTCCCCCGGAATTTTTCGCATAATTGATTATACCTGATGTCGAGCCAACATAATCCGCCATTGAAACGATTGCAGGTATACATTCCGGATGAACAAGCATCTCCGCATTAGGATGGAGCTTTTTTGCGGTTTCGGCATCACGCTTCGTAACAGCCGCATGAACGGGACATCCTCCCTGTAGGAGCTTTATATTCTTGTTGGAAAGCTTTCCCGCAACATATGCACCGAGATTGCAATCGGGGATGAACAAAATGTTCTTATTCTCTATCTCCCCTACTATCTTTACCGCACTTGACGAAGTAACACACACGTCACATACTGTCTTTAATTCAGCCGTGGTATTTATGTAAGCAACAACAGTATAATCGGAATACTTTTCCTTTATTCCTTCAATAAGCTCCTTATCCATCTGCTCTGCCATGGGACAGCCTGCAATCGGACTTGAAAGAATTACTCTCTTTTCCGGAGAAAGCATTTTTACCGTTTCCGCCATAAACCTTACCCCGCACATAAGTACATTTTTATTTGGAACAGTCGCCGCAAATTTGCTCAGTGCATACGAATCCCCGGTGAAATCCGCAACCTCGACAATATCGTGTGACATATAGCTGTGTGCAAGTATACACACATCATTTTCCTTTTTAATCCTTATTATTTCATCCTGAACTTCTCTTACAGTCATAATCACATTCTCCGTATTCCTTTTATTTAAATGAAAGCCTGCCATTATCATTGCCATATAAAAATGACAAGTTTAAAATGAAATTTGACAAGTTTCCTTGACATCAGCTTAACTTTATGCTAAACTAAGTGAGGAATAAAGTTATTCCTTTTTAAATACTGACTTGGGAGCCCCGCATATCGGGCAAACCCAATCATCCGGCAGTTCATCAAAAGGAACAAGCTCATCACTGTATTCATATTTGCAGATGTTACATACGTACTT
The DNA here is from genome assembly GCA_947624835.1 of uncultured Clostridia bacterium. Classification (GTDB taxonomy): domain Bacteria; phylum Bacillota; class Clostridia; order Oscillospirales; family Acutalibacteraceae; genus UBA1213. Next base: position 56,675 of record CANQLX010000003.1, on the reverse strand, counting down.
TTCTGCTTTTTCAACCTCCTCCTCAATGTAGGTAGGAGCATACTTTGGTGATTTTCCTTTTATAACATTGCGATAATAATCATAGGTCATGGGCTTACGGTTAATTTTTTCGCTCCCTGCCCTCGGCTCAGCAATAAAAATAGTATGAGTCACTGTTTCAACAACATTTACTACCTTGCATAAAAACCAACAGCAAATGTTTTCCTGAATAACGGGAGCACCCTCCCTAAGGATCTTATATTTAACATTTGCAAGCTTATCGGTATCCCTGCCTGATGTATAGCCGAGTGCACCGATAGCGGTACCCGTGGTTTCCTCAGATAAAACGCTGACGGTAAATTCACCATATTTCTTTATACATTCATTAGTATAGTTGTTATGATTTATACTTACCGCTATCGTCATAGGTAAGGACGAAATCTGCATCACTGTATTTACTATGCAGGCATTGGGTGCCTTGTCCCCCCGTACGCCCACCGCAAACATACCGTAAGAGAGCGAAGAAAGTATCTTATCATACATTTTAATGACCCCTTCCCAAAAGAATTACTCTTTCGTATAAATCTTAGCTATATAATACCATAATTCGAATAATTTTACAAGAAAAATTTGTATAAGAGGAGATTTTATCCTAAAAACAAAAGATGCAGAGCCGCAGCGGAACTTTATACTCCGCCTGCCGTCTGCTGCTGCCCTGCTGCTTCCGATTTATTCCTATACAGATTTTATAATAAGCAATACCAACCCATACAATACTGAGGCAACAGTACCGTATACTATCACCGGACCTGCTATGATAAACATTTTTGCACCAAGACCCGGAATATAGCCTTCACTCTTAAATTCCATAGCCGGCGAAGCTACGGCATTGGAAAATCCGGTTATCGGAACGAGTGTTCCGGCACCTCCGAGCTTTGCGATATTATCGTACCATCCAAAGGCTGTAAACAATGCACCCAAAAATACAAGGGTCACACTTGTAAGGCAGCGAGCATCCTTGATACCGTAGCCGATAAGGCTGTAGCTATCTGTCATTGCCTGACCGATGACACATATAAGACCGCCGATAAGGAAAGCACCCAGACAGTCCCGAAGGATACGGCTGTTCGGCGAAGCTTTTTTTACCATTGAGGAATATTCTTCAATCGTTACATTCATATATAGTACCATCCTTTTATATGGTTTTTAATTATTTTTCCATACAAAAAGATTTTTATACACTATAAAAAACAAATAAAATTTTTAAATTTCAAAGGTTGTGTTTTTTTGAAAGAGATATATCTTGATAACAGTGCCACAACGAAGGTATGCTCTGCATCTGTCGAAAAAGCTGTGGAAATGATGACAAAAATATACGGAAACCCTTCATCACTTCACTCAAAGGGACTTGAAGCCGAACACGAAATGCAAAAAGCAAGACAAATAATTTCCGATGAGCTCGGAGCTGAAAAGGGAGAAATATATTTCACCTCCGGGGGAACAGAGGGAAACAACCTTGCCGTTTTCGGTGCCGCCAATGCTCTGAAAAGAAGAGGAAACAGGATAGTTACAACAGCGATAGAACACTCGTCCGTTATGGAATCCATGCAAAGGCTAGAAAAAGAGGGCTTTGAGGTAGTGTACCTTACTCCTGATAAAAGCGGGAAAGTACGATCCGAGGACATAAAATCGGCAATAACAAAGGATACAATACTTGTCAGTATAATGTCTGTAAACAATGAAACAGGCTCTGTTCAGCCTATAGAATGTGTACGGTATGCAATACAGGCATCAGGTTCACCCGCACTGTTTCATACAGATGCGGTCCAGGCATTTATGAAAATGCCCGTAATCCCAAAAAAGCTCGGTATAGATTTACTTACCCTAAGCGGACACAAAATACACGCACCGAAGGGTGTTGGGGCACTGTATGTCAGAAAGGGCGTGCGAATACTTCCTATACATTTCGGAGGACTTCAGGAAAAAAAGCTTCGCCCCGGAACGGAGGCGTGTCCCGCAATATGTGCGATGGGTGCGGCGGTTGAGGATCTTAAAAGAAGAAAAGAACGGACGGAGCTTATAAGTGAGTTAAATACATATTGCAGAAAAAAGCTTGCGGAAACCGAGGGGATAGTAATAAATTCGGACGAAGGCGGTCTGCCGTATATAATAAACTTTTCCGCCGTCGGTCTGAGGTCTGAAACACTTCTGCATTTTCTTGCTGACAGAAGGATTTATGTATCAAGCGGCTCCGCCTGTGCCAAGGGTCAGAAAAGCCATGTTCTTAAATCTATCGGATTGCCGGACAGTATAACGGATTCAGCAATAAGAATAAGCTTTTCGGAGGAAAATACCAAGGAAGATATTGATATTCTTATAAAATTCTTGGGAGATGCTCTTTTGACACTTGCAAGAACGAACAGAATGTGATAAAATCTATTGTGTATTAGTGTAAAGGGTGATAAGAAAGGGTATGAAAGAGGTAATATTAATAAAACTCGGCGAAATAGTTTTGAAGGGACTTAACCGAAAAAATTTTGAAGACAGACTTGTTAAAAACATCAAGCACCGTCTTCACCCTATCGGACCGTTTAAGGTAAAAAATGCACAGTCTATTATTACAGTAATGCCGATATTTGATGATACGGATATGGATGATGCTGCGGATTGTATATCAAAAATATTCGGCATAGCCGCATTTTCCCGTGCCTGCGTCTGCGAAAAGGATATCGAAAAAATTAAGGAAACAACAGGTAAATATCTTGAGGGGCATTTTTCGAGGATAAAAAGCTTTAAGGTTGAAGCAAAACGTTCCGATAAAAAATTCCCATTTACCTCCCCAGAGATTTCAAGAGAGGTCGGAGGATATCTTGCAGAGCTTTTTCCTGAGGTTGCCGTTGATGTGCATAATCCCGATGCCGTTGTTACAGTTGAAATACGGGACGAGGCAGCATATATACATTCCGAGGTTCATAAGGGTGCGGGAGGTATACCGGTCGGTACCGGCGGCAAGGCTGCAATACTTATATCCGGCGGAATAGACAGCCCGGTTGCTGCATATATGATGGCAAAAAGAGGCATAGAGCTTACGGCAATTCACTTTGCGAGTCCCCCATATACAAGTCAGAGGGCCGAAGAAAAGGTTGCGGAGCTGTTAAAAAAGGTATCCGAATACAGTGGCAGAATGACAATGTATACCGTACCGTTTACAAAGCTGCAGGAAGAAATCCGAGATAAATGTCATGAAGAATATTTCACTATAATAATGCGGCGGTTTATGATGATTATAGCTCAACAGATCGCACAAAAAAATGAATGTCAGGCACTTATAACAGGTGAAAGTTTAGGGCAGGTTGCAAGCCAAACAATCGGAGCGATTGCATGCACGGACGATGCCTGTACAATACCTGTTTTCAGACCGCTTATCGGTATGGACAAGGGAGAAATAATAGAGATTTCAAGAAAAATAGATACGTTTGATATTTCAATACAGCCCTACGAGGATTGCTGTACAGTATTTACACCTAAGCATCCCAGGACACGCCCGGTACTCGAGAATGTAATAGCAGAGCAAAACCGGATCGATTATGAGCCGCTTATAAATGAAGCGGTTGAAAACGTTAAAATTACGGAAATTTAAGTATTCCGACTGTCAGGAGTGATTATTTATGAATGCCGAATTATATTTGCCTAAAGACGGGAAGGCATTTGCGAAAACGTCCGATGATGCTTTTGAAGAAACCGTAAAGTATCTCAGCAGCATGGATGTAAATATTATATACAAGACAGAAATAAGCATGACAAAAGAAAGTGTTTCGGAGGCTCTGAAGGAAAGCAAAACAGGCGAGGATAAAATCGACCTTGTTATGATAGCCGATGCATTGGATTCGGACAGTAAGGATGATGCAAAAAAGATCTTCGAAACACTTGGAATAAACGGAAAAATAAAGACAATTCAGGCACAGGTAGTATCCGCTGAAAACGATAGCAGTAAAATGGGCAAAATGACAGATGAGGACGGGGATATTATAATTGAACCCTCCTCCTTGACAATCGATGCGGATGAACAAGAAAGTGCGGCGGAAACAGAATCGGATTCCGATGAAAACAACGGCAAAACAGAAGTAAATGAAAATGGGAATGAGAACGGGAACGAGGAAATCGAAAAGAACAATATCGTTTGTGCATTCTCGGCTGAGCATGACGGGATGCTTATAATACTTCTTCCTACAGAAGCTTTTGCTGGGCAGAATTTTGAAACAATACTGTACAGTGTATGCAGCTCGGCCTTCAATCCCAAGAAAAGGAATGCATTTTGGAAACGTATAATTCCCTGCTCAGGTGATACTCCGTTTGATGTTATAAGAAAAGTAATATTGATGATTGCCATAATTACCTTTATCGTTTCATCAAGTATGCTTGTAAATATACTTTTGATACGGCCTGCGATAAACGATAATACAACGGGAAGTATAAGGGAGCTCCTTGTGTCAAGCACTGAAACGGATGAAAACGGAAATGAGATAACAAAGAAGCCGACTGACGGTTCTCAGGGAACCCTTGTGGATTTCAGCAAGCTCCTAAAAGAAAATAAGGATACAATCGGTTGGATTAAAATACCGAATACAAGAATAGATTATGTTGTTGTACAGCCGCCCGAAACAGAGGATCACGAATATTATCTGTACAGGGATTTCTACGGAAATTACGATGCCTACGGCACTGTATTCATGGATTACCGAAGCCATCTTGATTCCAAGAATTATATTCTTCACGGACACCATATGCAGGACGGACGTATGTTCGCAAACCTACTGAATTATGAGGATTTCAGCTTCTACAAAAAGACTCCAACTATCACATTCAACACAATTTACGAAAAAAGCGAATGGAAAATAATATCCGTCCTCAAAACAAATACCCTTGATTCACATGGAAAATTCTTCAATTACCTGAGAGGAGATTTTGAGAACGACTACGATTTTCTTAACTTTGTCTATCAGATACGTGAAAGATCCCTGTATGACTGTCCGGTAGATGTGAATGAAAATGATACGCTCCTGACGCTTTCGACCTGCACATATGACTTTTCCGAATTTAGGTTTGTTGTTGTTGCAAGAAAGGTAAGGGACGGAGAAAATAGAAATATTGATGTTTCAAAGGCAAAAGTCAACCCCGATACACTTTATCCCGATGTTTGGTATAATGTCAGGGGCGGAGTGAAGCCCGATGTCACAACCTTCCAAGATGCCTTTAATAACGGTAAAATTGACTGGTATGACGGAAAAAATTCCAAATGGTCCGAAAAGGACGATGAAAAGCTTGAAAAATCACTAAAGGAGGGCAAGGCAAATGCTCTCAAGGAGCTTGATGAATTTCTTTCCTCCCAAAAGTATTATGAGAACGAAAAGAAAAAGGTTGATGAATTAATTGTTAAATACAAGCAGCTCATCAATGATGCCACAAGCGGCAAGGAAATAAATGAATTGTTTGCGGAGGCATATAAGGAACTCAGAAAGGTAAAGACTGCAGAGGAAATATCCAAACAAAATGAAAACTCCAATAAGGAAGCATCCGAAAAGGAATTGAGCAGCAACAAGGTCAGTGCAAAGGCTGATATCAGAGATTCTATTGCCGGTAACAAATACTATTCTGCCGAAAGGGTACGTGTGGAGAAACTGATACAGGAAGCCTATAGCAAAATTGACTCGGCAAAGACTATTGAGGCAGTTGAACAGTTTAAAAAGGATTATATATCCGAGATTTCCAAAATAAAAACCTCCACCGAAAAGGATAGAGAATCTCAGAGCAGCAAAAATTCTAGTAAGCCTCAACCATCCAAGGTGTCTCAGCCATCCAAGGTGTCACAGCCATCTGAGAAGCCTCAGACGACACCAAATAAGCATGAGAGTTCCGGTCCTTCATCCACACCGACAAACCCACCAAGCGGTTCAAGCACCAATCCTTCCAATCCTAATGAATCCGACTCCAAACCGTCTGTTGATTCAAATGCTGAAAAACTTACACGGGAAAAGAACAATGCAATACAAACAATTTCCGACTATCTTGATATAAGTTTGTATTATGAGGACCAACAGGTTGAAATATATGCCATTATAAATAATTACACATCATATATCAACAACTCTTCAAGTTTAGATGAAATAGACAACTATATCAATGATGCAAAAAGAAAACTTGATACGATCCCGACATCCGAGGAGGTTGACGCCGGTCAATCCTCCGTTGACGAAGAGACATCACTCGAATCGGAGGAATAGTACTTGAATTATGAGATAATATTTTATAGATCCGGAAAAACATCCGAAATTCAAAATTTTCTTTCCGGAAAGCTCCATGATATTTCACTTTCACTGAATGAAGCCTGTGCAGCCGTTTCTTCCAAGGAGCTTACGGAAATGCTCGGGCGGGCAATAAAGAGAAATAGATTGATACTGATTGTCAGCAGCAATACGGGCGATCAGGGCACGGAAGATTTTCTGGACAGGATACTGCGTTCTGACAGTTCCGATATTGTATCAAAAAGGATTGACGGTGATAACGGGGCAGTTTGCAGCATAAAATGTGCAAAGGACCAGACTATCGTAATACTTCCCGATAATACGGAGGATATTATATCCGTTTTACCTGAATTGAAAAAAAACCTTTCGGATATATATAAGCTTGAGGAAAGATCTGATGATTCCACCCTCCCCGACAATATTCCTGAGAATATTGAAAAGAATATGGCACAGTCCAGACGTGTCCGTGTAGCTCCCGCCGGGAGCACTGCGGAAAAGCGTACTGAAAGCCGACTTGCAGCTCTTAAGACAACGATAGCAATTCTTCTTTTTCTTGCTGCTGTACAGATTGGTTTGGCTTCATATCTGTTTTTGACTCAATGAAATTTCTGATTTTTCCATATAATTTTTGTTATACACATATAGTAAAAAACTGACCGAGAAATTCACGGTCAGTTTTTTTGTTTACTATGATATAACCACAGAAAAACATGGCTTTGCTGCACTCAATATGGTTGAAGAACGTACATAAATCATTTTCAGAGAAGGTCTTTTTCAATGGCAGTCAGCAACCACAAAATCCCAATTATAAAAAGAGCTTATCAGGAGTCATTCATATGGCAAAAGCTGCTTACATTCATTTATCATAATATTCAACTCTTATAAATAGGAGCTGCCTTAGTCTATTCAGGCTTAATACCGCAATCACGATTTGCCGGTAAAGTCCTGTTTTATCGGAGATATTGTAATTCTTCAATCGGTTTCCTCATTAATACAAAAAACGGTCGGCAAGAGCCAACCGCCATCTAATTGAATTTTTCCGTGTTTTATAATCACGATCTCACAATATCACGCCAATCAAGATCTCCTCTTTCAAGACCGTGTATCAACACCTCTCCTGTAGCTATATTAGTTGCAACGGGTATATTATGCATATCACAAAGCCTAAGAAGATTCATGTCATTAGGCTCATGAGGTTTCGGGTTAAGCGGATCCCGAAGGAATATAAGCATATCTATTTCATTAAAGGAAATCCTTGCTGCTATCTGCTGATCCCCGCCCTGTGAGCCACCGAGAAATCTCTGTATTTCCAAACCTGTTGCCTCAGATACAAGTTTTCCTGTAGTACCCGTCGCACAAAGATTATGCCTGCTCAGTATTCCGCAATAAGCTATGCAGAACTGAACCATAAGCTCCTTTTTGGCATCATGTGCTATTAACGCTATATTCATAATTAACTCCCCCTGTTATGAAAAATCATTTCAAATCTCAAGCGGCACTTCAACACCGTCAAGTCTTGCTGCAATTCTGTCAAAGGCATATACAGCCTTCATCCTTCCCTCAGGCGGCTGCCCCCTCTGAGCCTCGGCTGCCGCAGCATTATCCTCAGGCACAATACCCAGAAGCCGCACCCCCGCCTTATCTATTACACTGTCGAGATCGGGAAAAACACCCATTCTTCTAAATTTCTTCTCATTAAAACGGTTTATAACCAATCTTATCTCCGGAACATTCATTCGCATAAGCCTTTGCCTTACCTTATCGCAGCCTCTTACAGAAAGGGGTTCTGCATTAGCTACAATAACCGCATACCCTGCGGCTGCGGCTGCGGACTCAAATCCCGTACCTATGCCTGCGGGGCAATCAATAAGGATATGGTCATAATATTTCTCAAATACACGGACAAGCTGACGCATAATGCAAGGACTTATCTCATCTCTCACATTCTGCGGTGCGGGAAGTATATAAAGCTCCGGGACAGTACTGCACGGATATATTGCATTCTCCGGCGGACAATTTCCCCGCACGATATCCGCAATATCAAACACCAATTTTCCGCTCACACCAAGCATAAGGTCAACACCCCTCATGCCTGCATCACAATCAATCACAAGAACCCTGTTGCCCCGTCTTACCAAGGCTGCACTGAGTCCCGCCGCAAGCGTGGATTTACCCGTTCCTCCTTTTCCCGATGTAATCACTGCCACTTTTCCCATTTTCATATACCTCTTTAATAACATTATCACACATTAGACATAAAGTCAAGAGTTAATAAAAAAATTTCATACAAATTTAACAGATTGTTGTTTGTAAAAGAATTTTCAATTTCAAATCATTCTTCTTTATCCGTATTCATCCCAAAATATTCATTCATAAGTTTTTTTGCAACATTTATGGCAACCGAGGTTTTGGTTCCGTGTTCAACCATTACTCCTATTGCAATCTGTGGGTTGTCATACGGTGCATAGCATATAAAATTTGCATGGTCCGATCCCGAATTTTCCGCTGTACCGGTTTTTGCAGCTATCTGCATATCGAAATCGTCAAGTGCAACATAGCTGTTTGCAGCCATATTCATGGCCTTTTTTACCTCTTTCAGATTTTCCGTACTTACACCCATATCGTCCATAATCTGAGGCTCGGTTTTTTTTAGGATATCCGTTCCGGAATATGATACCACCTTATCTACAACGTGGGTTCTCAGACGTACTCCGTCATTCGCTATCGTCGCAACATAGGTTGCAAGCTGGAGCGGTGTAAACTGGTTATCCGACTGTCCTATCCCCGCCGGTGAAACAAAGCTCGGGTACCACTCCGAATTAACTTCACGGCTGTATTCCGGACCTGCAAGTGTGCCTGAACTTTCCGATACCTCAACCCCTGTTTTTACACCGAGTCCGCATCTTTTTGCATATATGTTCATATTTTCTATACCGAGGAGCCTTGCTGTTTCGGCAAAGAAATAGTTGCACGAATCACGTATTCCCTGATACATATCTATACTTCCGTGATATGACATACACCACAGGTGCAATCCGTTCTTTGTATATTCACCCACACATTCAATATGTGTTTTGGTTGTTATTGCCTTTTCCTGCAGGGCAGCAGAAGCAACCATCGGTTTGAAGGTTGAGCCGGGTGCAAGTGCACCCATAAATGCTCTGTCAAATAATGGCAGATTCTTGTCGGAAACAAGCTTTTCATAATTTTCATAATACTTTGTAAGATCATACGATGGATAGCTTGCCGCACAAATGACTGAAAAATCCTTTATATCAAGCATTACAACCCCGGCACCTACACAATCCTCTCCGTTATATTTTCCGCCAACCTCCTTGGCATGGTCCTTTGCCTCCTGAACCGCTTCCTTTAATGCCTTTTGTGCCGTCTTCTGCATATTGACATCTATAGTCAGGTAAACGGAATTGCCGGGTTTGGATTCTACTGTTTCCTTCAGTGAGGTCGTACCGTCAGCAGATACCTCATACGTTCTGCTTCCCTGACTTCCTCTCAATTCCTCTTCATATGCTCTTTCTATTCCGCTTTTTCCGATCCTATCATTATAGTCATAGCCTTTATTTTTCATTTCAGTATATTCATCTTCGGATATAAGTCCTGTAATACCAACCATATGTGGTGCTGCTGTTCCGTTTTCGTATACACGTACGGCGGTAGATTCTGTTTCTACCCCCTGAACGGACTGCATATTTTCCGAAATAATGCTCATGACCTGCTGGCTTATATCATCTGCAAATACATAAGGGGTACTTTTTGAGTATCCGAGCCTGTCCATATTATATCTGACACTTACTATATTTCTTTGTTCGCTTTTGCCGAATTTCTCACAGTCATATTTTTCCACGAGCTTTGTCATACATTCAGCAGCAGTAGAATAGGGATTCATATTTAAATTATCTTTACTCTTAAGATCTTCAATCTCCTCAGTCTTTTTTTCGTCAAAATAATAATTACCCTTATTGTCAATTTTAATGGGAAGCTCATCTATCCATTTTCCCTTGCAGCCTTCAAGAAGCTTTACAAGCCTGACAATATTTTCATTAAGTTCACTGTCGGGCATATACAATTTATTTATCACAATTCTGTAGCCCGATTTATTTATTGCAAGCGGCACTCCGTTTTTATCGTATATTTCTCCTCTTATTGCATCGGTTTTTATTGTATATTCTGTTGAGGTCAGCGCTATATCCTCATAAAAATCATTCTGAAAAAACTGCCATTGAACGAGTCTTGCACAATATATTGCCAATATTATAAGAGCAATACTTATAATCAGCGCATAACGCCACTTTCCGACCCTGTTCTCCATGATATGACCCCCTATTCGGAAATTGTCTTTGATACAATAAATCTGTTTATACCGTAAAATACGGGAACAAATGCAAAGGTATATATTATTCTTGAAATATAATGTGCAACAAAATACTCCATGGCATAACCGTATCCCATAACAACGTAAAACAGAAGGAATTGTCCAACAATAATTATCGGTATGCTGATAACTCCAATCAATACGGCAGTCAGCAAATTTGTACGGATATAATTTTCCATAAGGATACTCACAATATAGCAAAGTACGGAAAGCATAATTGCATAATATCCCATAGGTCCGCTGTAACCCGAGTCCGCCATAAGACCGCATATTACGCCAAATATTATAGACGGTATCTCTCCTTCAAAAACAGCGACCGTCATCGCTATCGGAATCATCAGAACCGGTCTCCCGCCGAATACCTCAAGTGTAAGTCCCGGTGTACTCTGGATTATGTAGCACAGCAAAATTTCAAGACAAAAGGCTGTATATTTTACCACATTATATCTGTTCATACTCAAATCGCCCTCAGTTACTTTTTTGGGAATTTTCCTTACTTTTACCTGACTCCTCAAGCACCTCAATATCTCCCTTTCCGCTGAAGTTAGTAATTATAGCTGCGGAGGTTATATCCCTTACATCCTCAAACGGTTTAACAACGGCAATCGGCATACCGGTGTAGCTGTCATAATCCAGCTTACTGACCGTTCCTATTTTTATATTTTTCGGATACATTCCGCCATATCCGGAGGTCACCACAATATCGCCGCTCTTCATTGCATTTTGTGCTGATATATTTTTCATAACGACAATGCCGCTGTCACTGTATTCCGGGGAACCTGTGATAATTCCCTCATCCTCTGTTCTCTTATCCACAGCTCCGACTTGAGCAGCAGGTGAAACTATAGAAGTAACCTTGCAAGTTTTCATGCTGACCTCACATACATAACCCACAAGTCCGTTATCTGTCATAACGGGGTCATTCGGCTTTACCCCGTCGGCAGAGCCCTTATCAAGTATAAAGCCGTAAAAATTTTCATTAGGATCCCTTGATATGACAGTGGAGGGTATAACCGAGAAATCCTCGTTATTTTTCCTTATATTATAAAATTTATAAAGCTCGTCATTCTCCTTTTTCAGGTCATAATATTCAACAAGCATATCGTTAAGCCGACGGTTTTCTTCCTCAAGCTTACTGTTTTCCTTTTCAAGCTCCTCAACACTTTTAGGAGGTGCAACTGTTTCTTCTGCCGAATTTGTTAAATCGGAAGCAACCCTTTGGAGAGGATTTAGAATATAACCTGTAACTATTCCTCCAACGGTACTGTTACCTGCCGTAATCAAAGCAAGAACAAGCAGTATACAAACCGTCGTAATGAGTACCTTAAATCCCTTGCCTGATGTCACCTTATTCACAATTCAGCCTCCTCCTATTTTTTGCCCTTCCGTAGACGCAGCGTAATTCCTATCCTTACCGACAACGGGCTTCGCTCAAGCCTTTGAGGAAAGACCGAGCGAAACCCGTAAATTAAGCCTTATGTATTATCTTCTCTTTGAACGTCCCCACGAGCCCATATTCTTTTCAAGACGTTTTCCTGTTCCGTCAACAACACAGTCAAGCGGTCTTTCCGCAACATGAACAGGCATACTTGTTTCCTGAGCAACAAGAAGCTCCAGACCTCTGAGAAGTGCCCCACCTCCTGTAAGCATAATTCCGTTATCTATAATATCGGCAGAAAGCTCAGGCGGAGTCTGCTCAAGTGTCGTTTTTATTGCCTCAATAATAACGGAAAGCGGATCCGCAAGGGCATCCCTGACCTCCGCAGCACTAATCACAACATCCTTTGGGAGTCCGTCAATAAGATTTCTTCCCTTTATCTGCATACTGCCTTCTCCCTCATACGGATATGCAGAACCTATTCCGATTTTTATTTCCTCTGCCGTACGCTCGCCGATAAGGAGATTATATTTCTTTTTGACATATTGAATTATGGATTCATCAAACTTATCTCCTGCAACTCTCACCGAGCAGGCAGTCACTATATCATCAAGCGAAATTATCGCAACCTCCGACGTACCGCCGCCTATATCGACAACCATACTTCCCTCAGGGTGGGAAACCGGCAAGCCTGCACCGATAGCAGCTGCCATAGGCTCCTCAATAAGCTCAATCTGCTTTACACCGGCCCTGCGTACAGCATCTTCAACAGCCCTTCTTTCTACATCTGTAACACCTGAGGGTATGCATACTATAACTCTCGGACGGCTGAAAGCCGAAGTTTTAACAACCATTTTTATAAATCTGTTAAGCATCGTTGCAGTTATATCAAAATCCGCTATAACACCGTCCTTAAGCGGACGGACCGCTACTATCGAACCGGGAGTTCTTCCTATCATATCCTTTGCCCTTGAACCAACGGCAACGACGCTGTCTGTACGAATATCAACAGCCACTACAGACGGCTCACGCATTACTATACCCTTACCCTTCATATACACAAGTGTATTCGCCGTACCGAGATCTATTCCTATATCCTTTGAAAACATAATATCTCTCCCTTTTTCTTTCTGTATTCAAATCTGTACTTTTCCAAAAATTTCCTCTATACCACATCATATATTATACTCTCAAAATATATCAATCTCAACCAAAAAAACTGTCATATTTAAAACTTCTGCTTTAATACAAAAAAACCTGTTTTTATTGCGCTTAATTTTGTTAAAATGTATTAATATCATCAGAAAAAACGACAATAATCACATTTTTCCGCTTGACCCTAAGCCGCCATCACCCCTGTCAGTTCCACTCAGTATATCCGTTTCTTCAAATTCTGCACAAATCACAGGCATTATCACCATTTGTGCTATACGTTCTCCGGGCATTACCGTATATTCCCTATTCGATACGTTGCAGAGTCCCACACATATTTCCCCTCTGTAATCACTGTCAATAACACCCACCCCGTTTGACAGACATATACCGTGCTTTACTCCGAGTCCGCTCCTTGCAAAAATAAATGCCGCAAGCTCACTTTCGCCAATCTCTATCGCAATTCCCGTAGGAATTTTTACCGGTTCCCCCGGTCTTATTGTTACAGCCTCATCTATACAGGCATATAGATCCGATCCTGCCGAACCTGCTGTTGCCTTTGTGGGTATAACTGCATTTTCACTGAGCTTTTTAATTTTTACTTTCTTCATGGTTTTCCTCCCATTCTTTTATTACGTATTTATTTAATTAATTTTCATAGAAAGCAATACAATATGTTTTCAACACTTTCAACAGGTTTTAACATATATGCTTTCAACTATTCAACACCACGATAGTATAATCCCCTTGTAAAGCCGTCTTTCGGTGTCGAATTATGCTTGTACAAAAGTAAGTTTTCCTCTTTTTCAACAGAGTTTTCAACATTGAAGCGTAAAACCTCAAACTCAACTCCCTTTATTTCATTTTTCCTGTCAGATAAAACAAGCGGTACACTGTTAAGAATTTCCACACAGGCACCGTAACAGTATAAGGGAAAATCAATCCCCTTACGGTCCCTTATACAGGCTTTATTTTTATTGCACTGCTCACAGTTTCTGCCCGAGCATTTTGCAGGACAATTTCTTGCAAGCATAAGTGGAAGCCTGCCCATTGAAATTATACCGAGCGGCATTATTCCCCCAAGCCTTGATATCTGCTCAAGCGTAAGCTCAAAGGAAACCTCTGCATCAATTATTCCCCGGTCCTCAGCCCATCTTATTGACTCTGTATTTGTGAGATTAAGACCGAAGCCGCCGTGTATATCCATACCAAGTTTTTTCGCCATCTCAACCGCACCTATATTATTTGCAAGCACCTCATTTATTCCGAGTGCTTTTACCCTTTTAAGATGAGAATATATGCTATTCTCAATTCCGAACATTCCTCTCGGTATTTCCACAGCCACGGCAAAGCCTCTGTACATAAGGTCGTTAAGACTTTTGCTGTCGGTATTGACAGGAACATAAATAAGCTCGCTGTCAAGAAAATTATCTGATATATCGCAGTCGGTAAATCTTACCCTGTAATTTTTCGGTTTGATATTTTCTCTTGTGCCAACCTCTGAAATAGTGATTGAAGAAAACTCTACAGGTCTTGCCGCTCCTCTTATTTCCGATAAACCGCCAAGACATTCAGTTCTCATGGCATTGAGTGCGGAAACAGGCATCGTCAGACCCTCACAAATATTACACCGGAGCTTTTGCATAATATACGGTGTCCCGCCTGTTTTGGATATGCTTTTTTTGCATCTGTCATAATCAAGCGGAAGCTTTATGGCTTTTTCGGGCATTGAGCCTTTTGCAGTAAAGCTGTTTTTATCACAGTCGACAACAGTAAGACTGCTTCCTTCACCGCATATATCAAGCGTAAAATTAACAGGTATATGTCTGCGTTCGTTTTTATACATTTCATGAATAGATGCAAAAACCCTACTGTCCGCTGCAATCACATTTTCCTTTGAGCGTATTCCGAACATATCCGACCCACGCTTTCCGGTGTAATATCCGTCCGTAAAGCCTGAGCGTGAAAAAACAGCCCTAAGCTTTTCGGAAAGCTCAGTAGAAATTTCCCCGTTGTCAAGACTCTGACGGCACGCTGAAACAGCTGCCGCAACATATTCGGGGCGTTTCATTCTGCCCTCGATTTTTGCCGATGCTATTCCCATTTCATTAAGCTCACGAAGATGTTCTACAATCGACAGATCCTTAAGGCTCAGAGCATGACCCGAACCGCCGTAGGAAAAAGGCAGTCTGCAAGGCTGTGCACAGGCTCCCCTGTTTCCACTGCGTGAACCGAGCATTGCACTGAAATAGCACTGTCCCGATACGCTCATGCAAAGTGCACCGTGTACAAATACCTCAAGCTCAACCGGACAGTCCCTCGCTATTTCCTCTATTTCATTTTTTGAAAGCTCACGGGAAAGCACAACCCTTGTAAGTCCGAGCTTATACAGACTTTCCACACCTGCACGGGTATGGACCGAAAGCTGTGTCGAGCCATGTATCGGCATATCGGGAGCACATTTTCTAACAAGGGAAATTAGCCCTACATCCTGCATAATAAGTGCATCAACACCTATACTGCAGGCATATTCAACAAGCCTTAGGGCATCTCTGATCTCATCGTCGTGTACAAGAGTGTTACAGGCAAGATGCACGGCGGTTCCGTTTATATGACAATATCTTACGGCTTCCCTGAGCTGTTCATCATCAAAATTATGAGCCGATGAACGTGCACTGAAGCTTTTTGCACCGAGATATACAGCATCTGCACCCGACCTTACAGCAGCATAAACACATTCCATCCCTCCGGCAGGTGCAAGTATTTCAAGAGCCCTCATTTTTATGATTTATCCGTGTTATCAAAGAATGACAGATTTTCCTCGTCCTCTGCCTCTTTTGAACTTGTTTTGCGTACTGTCCTTACAGCCGGGGAAACAGGTGCAGGCTCTGTTGCCCTGCCCTTTTCACTCAGTCTTTTACGGTAGGTTTCCGCATCCTTTTTAAGCTTTTCGTTCTCTCTTATAGCAGCGTCGTATTCGGCACGGTATCTTGCGGCATCGTTAAGATATTCCTTGACCTGACTGCGGAGTCTGTCCGAATCCTCCTCTGCCTTTGTCATGCTGTCACATATATTGAGCGAGGCAAGCATAACAGCCGATGTAATAGACAGTCCCGGAGCAGCTCTGCGTACCGCTTCAATTTCTCTGTTTACCCTTTCTGCCACGGCCTTGGTATATTCCTCCCCCTCAACGCTGAGTACGGTAAATCTCGTCCCCGCAATATCTATTTTTATACGGTTCTTGGTTTTTTCTTCCATTAAAATACACCTCTGATTTCATAAATATACAAAAATATTATAATACATTTTTGACAAATATAAAAGCGAAATATAGTTTTTTAGGAAACTTTTAGTATTACGGACAAAGAATGGGAGAAAAATTATAAAAATTGTCTTTTTTCTACTGCAATATCCTAATCTGTGACTTGTATTTTCTCTTTATCATACCGCCAAATTTCTGCTCTGCCCCAGCTCCTTCAGGTGGTGTAATTTTCCGTCATAAAAGCTTACTATGAGTTGTTGTGTTTATTATTGCCTTATGTTATAATTCACCCAACGAATATATTTGTGTTTTTCAGACAGAAGGAATAAACAGCATGAAGGGAGAGGAAACTTTAATCCCAAACAAACCAAAACCAAGTAAAAATATCATATATTAATTTGTGCTGTTGCAGAAATTATTTCCATAATTGCTGCCCGTATTATAGGACAAACAAACGGATATGTTAATAATATTGGTTCGGTTATATTTATGATTTCAGCAATATTGTTTGTTGTTTTTGATATGATGAAATATATCTGCCATATAAGGGGGCAAGACTGTTAATTGTGCATTGGAGCTGTTAATAAGCGTTGTTTTGATATGTTTAAATTTTTACCTCAACAATAAATATTACAGAGATTCATATGATGTTGATCTTATTGTGTTGGCACTCCCGGCTATCGCATACACCCCATATTTGATTACATCATCAAAATTATTAAACGAATACCAAACTGCTGCCAATAAAATCAAAAATTCAGTTGCCGACAGCAATACTGTGACAAATATGTGAATTATAATATGTATTTTAACAAACAAAAATAATATTCTTTATTGCGGTTGAAAATTTATTGAGAATGGGTTATAATAAATTTGGAATTGTTTTCCTTTCAGGGTAAACAATTCCCGTTAAAATTGTGTGTGTATAAAAAATACTGCATACAATGCCGTTCGGTTATCTATACTTACATACAGTATCCAAGTACAGTTCCGAATGGGCAGCGGCGTTTCGCCGCAGGAAGGGGATTATTATAATGTCAAAGTCAAAGCTCACACCGAGTGAAGTAAGGGAGCTAATAATAGCAAAACTCTCCCATAATTTCGGTGTAACACCGTCAGATGCAACTGACGAACACTACTACAAAGCGATAGCACTCATTCTTCGTGATATCATGCGTCAGGAATATAAGGATTTCAGCGATGCCGCAGTAAAACAGCAAAGCAAAACCGTTTATTACCTCTGCATGGAATTCCTCATGGGCCGTTCACTTAAAAATGACCTCTATAATCTTGGTCTTGAGGACACTGTATGTCAGGCACTCAAAAGCATGAATATTAAGCTTGAAAATATATATGAACAGGAACCCGACGCAGGTCTTGGAAACGGCGGTCTGGGCAGACTCGCAGCCTGTTTTCTTGACGGCCTTGCAACACAGAACTACAGCTCTATGGGATATTCCCTCCGCTATGAATACGGTATATTCCGTCAGAAGCTTGTTGACGGCTGGCAGACGGAGCTTCCCGATTTTTGGCTTCCCGGCGGTGCGGTATGGCTTCAGGCTCATCCCGAAAAGAGCATACCCGTATATTTTGACGGAAAAGTAACAGAAACATGGCATGACAACCATCATGCAATAACAATAGAAAATGCAACAAAGATTATCGCAACACCATATGATATGCTTGTTCCGGGCGACGGCGGCAAGGGTGTCAGCAGACTCAGACTTTGGGCCGCAACATCCGATAATTTTGATATGAAGCTGTTCAACTCCGGCGATTATGTACGCTCAATGGAGCAGAAGGCTCTTGCCGAAAGCATTACAAGAGTTCTTTATCCTGAGGATAACCATTCCGAGGGTAAAAGCTTACGTTTGAGTCAGCAGTATTTCCTTGTATCGGCTACAATTCAGGATATAATTCAGCGTCACCTCAGAAATTACAATTCGCTAGATAATCTTCCGGAGGTTGTCGCCATACACCTTAACGATACACACCCTGTTCTTGCAATCCCCGAGCTTATGCGTATAATGCTTGACGAGTGCGGCTATGACTGGGATAAGGCATGGGATATCGTAACACGCACCATTGCATATACCAATCACACGGTTATGAGCGAGGCTCTTGAGTGCTGGCAGGTTGAGCTCTTTCAGAGAAGACTCCCCCGTATCTATCAGATAGTTGAAGAGATAAATCGCCGATTCTGCGCTGAAATGCATGAGCAAAATGTTGACGGATATAAAATCGGCAGAATGGCTGTTATCAATGACGGAATTGTAAAAATGGCAAATCTTGCAGTTATTGCTTCACATTCCGTAAACGGTGTATCAAAGCTCCACAGTGAAATACTTAAGGATTCCGTATTCACCGATTTCTATACCGTAACACCGGAGAAATTTAAAAACGTAACAAACGGTATAGCACACAGACGTTGGCTCAATCAGTCAAACCCCGGTCTTGCAGATCTCATAACCGAGCTTATCGGAGATAAATTTAAAAAGGATGCAAACGCCCTTGAGGGTCTTATGGCATATAAGAATGATGCCGCAGTTCTTGCAAAGCTTGCTGTTATCAAGAAAAAGAATAAGGAAAGAATGGCAAAATACATTCTTGAAAATAACGGAATAAAGGTCGATACCAACTCTATTTTTGATGTACAGGTAAAGCGTCTGCATGAATATAAGCGTCAGTTGCTTAATGCTTTGCATATATTTAGCACCTATCAATGGCTCAGGGATAACCCTGATGCGGATTATAAGCCTAAAACTTATATATTCGGTGCAAAGGCTGCCCCCGGATATTATTTTGCAAAGCAGATAATTCAGTTTATCGTAGCACTTGCAGATAAAATAAACAATGACCCCCGTGTAAACAAAAAGCTCAAGGTAGTATATCTTGAGGACTATCGTGTATCGGTTGCCGAAAAGCTTATACCTGCCGCAGAAATAAGCGAGCAGATATCCCTTGCAGGTACTGAAGCATCGGGCACTTCAAATATGAAATTCATGATAAATGGTGCTATAACTCTCGGCACACTTGATGGTGCAAATGTTGAAATTCATGATGTAGTAGGCGATGATAATTCCCTCATCTTCGGTATGACAACACCTGAGGTAAATCAGCTCAAAAGGCAGGGCTACGATCCGGGCGTTCCGTATAACAACAACCATATCATCAAGACTGCCGTTGACGGCATATGTGCAGAATTCGGCGATCGTTTCAGCGAGATAGCACATTCTCTTTCAACCGTTGACCAATACATGGTTCTTGCAGATTTTGCAGATTATGCAAACACCCAGCAGAAGGCATCACGTCTTTATGAGGACAAGAATACATGGAACAGGATGTCGCTTATAAATATTGCCAAGGCAGGAAGATTCGCTTCCGACCGCAGCATAAGAGATTATGCCGATACAATATGGTATGCTAAGCCTGTTATTCTTGAATAATCAATAGTATAGAAAAATGACAGCCATACAGGAATATTATACCTGTATGGCTGTCATTTTCCACTGTTACACATACCAAAAAATACAGGACTTCCTTATAATTGGAAATCCCGTAACATAGTAATAATCATTTAGCACGTTTTTCAATTATTTGTACCATTTCGCCTACATTCTTCATTGAGGCAATTTCTCCCATTGAGAACTTTACCTTAAATTCCTTCTGAACAGCTGCCATAAGTGTTATATGTTCAAGGCTGTCCCAGTCCTCGATATCGTTCGCAGTCGTATTTGCATTAACCGTGATATCGTCATCATCAAATACATCTCTGAACACCTTGTTAAGTCTTTCATAAATTGCCTTAGAATCCATAATAAAATCCCCTTTGTATTTAATTTGTAAGTGAAGAATTATCTTCAACTGTAATTACATTATTCTTTTTCTCATATCCGTCAATATTAAGCTCCCATACGGTATTACCCTCGTAGTCCTCTTTAATTTTTTCAAAACCAAAACCTCCGAAAAGCTCCCGTACCATTTTATTCTTGGCTGTGGGATAATAATATCCCCTCACCTTCTTTATACCTCTTTCAGCTGCACGCTCCACAAGCCTGTCAAGCATTGCAAGCTCCATATCTCTTTTCAGAACCCTGCAGCTCATTATCCATAAATCTATATTAAGTATATCTCCGTCTATCCTGCCTATAACTACCGATACAACACCGTTATCACCGAACTTATCCGTAAGCTTACCGTACAGGCGTATATATTCATCGCTTTTATATACATCCTCCATTTCAGTTGCAGTATAACGCTTTGTTGTGACATTGAATTGGTTGCTCTTATTCGTGAGCTGCGTTATTCTTTGCAGATATACAGGTATAAAATCATCTATAACAGCCTTCATATCAAGACTTAATAAATATTCGCCGTAATCCGCAAAGGAAGCCTGCTGAGCGGTCCTTTCCGCATTCGCTTTATACATCTCATTTCTTTTGATATCATCCGTACTGAAATTGGTTACTTCAAAATATCCGCTTCTGTCAATATTTATGATATAATTTTCAACACTGTCCATCTTCGGCACCGCAACTCCCTGAACCTGTGTATGGACAATTTCTCTTTCAGCCGGGTTATCATCGGCAAATACTATGGCATCAGGAAAAATATTAAGCTCATTTGCCGTTTCTATTATATTTCTGTCCTTATTCTCCCAGTTCGCCTTTATTATAATGAAATCCTCCGGTTTCAGTGCCCCTTCGGGGTGACTAAGACCAGCTATTGCGTTTTCACGGTCGTTCTTTGAACATACCGTAAGGATTACACCTATATCTTTAAGCGACTTGACATAACACTGGAACTCATAATACGATTGTGAAACACCCGTTTCCTGACCTATCTGTATTCCGTCAACACCATCATCGCCTACAACACCGCCCCAAAGGGTATTGTCAAGATCTAGGGCAAGTGCTTTTTTATTTTTTCCGAATACAGATTTTATAATATTTGACAGATTAAATGAAAATTCCGGTATAGCCTCCGTACACATGGCATATTTATACATATTCCAGTATGATGGGTCACTCCACTGCCTCAGACCGTATGAAGCGGAAATAAAATTTATATCATTTATGTAAAAACCCTCATTTTTTTCCGCATACTCATAAAATAATTGGTTCAGCCTGCTCACAAAATTGGAGCGTCCCCTGTAATCCGAGCAATCTCTATTTCCCATAAGCCTGTAAAACGGCATTTCAAAATTATTTTGTATTATAGGACAATGATACGTTTCCGTTATCTTTTTCCACATCTGCTCAAATTTTGCATATTCCCTCTCCAGCTTTTCAGCAACCTGTTCCCTGTCTTCGGATACTGAGGGATAATTTACGATATTGCGGCTCGTTGTATGAATATAAACAAGATCGGGTGAAAAATTTAGAAGCTCATCACTCGGAAACATGGCGTCCTGCCAATACTGTGCATATTCGGATTCATAAAATTCAGGCTCAATTCCCTGATCAAGCAAAAACAGTTCAAGACAGACAACAATATCATGTGTGGTTGATCCGCCGAATACGGCTATTTTTTTCCTAAGCCTGTCCTTGCCGTCGGCAATAAGAGTACGTTTAATTGACCTTTTCTTTTTAATTATACAGTCACTGTCAAACGGATATTCAAGTTCTTTCATATATCCTCCACATTTAAAATTCATTTAATTATATTTAATTTTTAAATTAATCCTCATCCTTCAGACCTTCGTCAACAATTTTCTTACCCTTGACCTGAGTTCTGAGATTTTCCAGATTATCCGCATTATCCCCAACAGCAGAATACGATACCATGGCAAAAAGCATATCCGTAACA
The DNA here is from genome assembly GCA_947624835.1 of uncultured Clostridia bacterium. Taxonomy (GTDB): domain Bacteria; phylum Bacillota; class Clostridia; order Oscillospirales; family Acutalibacteraceae; genus UBA1213. The sequence goes on along the minus strand of CANQLX010000003.1, from coordinate 34,404 downwards.
TTATTCTGCTTTACAAAGTCAACAAGATTAAGCTTAAAGTACCTCATATCAACAACATATATCTCTTCATATGATCCAAAAAGATATCCGGGTATGGCATTTCCATAGCTATCCTTAACAATAAGAAGCTTTTTGCCGTTTTTTATATTTGTTTTCACCTTAACCACCTGCTCATCCCCGCCCATAAAGGTGAGATAAGCACTTCTTATATCTCCAACACCGTTAAAGAAGTTGCCCTTGCCGGTGTATGTGAAATCCGTAGAGTAGTAATAGGTCATACATTTATCAATATTATCGGGGGTATAATACGAAAATACCTCCGGATCATTATTAAGATTTGCATCCCCTGTGAAACCATACATTGTACCTACAAAGCCTTCCATATCATTCTTCTTATAGGTACTGAGCTCCTTGAAGCTTATTCCTGCTGCCTTCGCAAAGCTCTCTGCCGCATAGTATGCTCCGAGGGGCGTCCAGTGGTGGTCGGTGCGGAAATATATTTCTTCACTCTTATGTTCTCCCAAAACATCCGTAATATCTATTGACACTATATCCTTATCAAGCTTGCTTTCAATACTCTTTATACTGTCCTTTTGACTCGCATTAAAATCAGAATAGTTGCTCGGAGTGTAATATTCACTTGCAAGAGGTGCTACCATTGAATAAATCTTAACACTGTCACCGAGATCCTTATGGAAATTATTCAAGGCTTCCGCATATGTACTTCCGCTTCCTCCGCCAAAAAGCTCAAGTGCACGGTAGTGACCATTACTCTTGACAACAATTATACCGTTCTCAACAGTAACCTCCTCTTCCTCAGAGGATTCCTGAGAGGACTCAGACTTGCTCTGTTCCGCCTGACTTTCTTTAGCTGAACTTTCATTTTCCTGCTGAGATTCGGTTATTGAATTTTCATCAGCATCAGGAACTGTATTTTCCGACTGTTCATTTTTATTATCATCAACTGGCTTCGGAACAACCGATGGCTTACCTACAACCTTAACCTCGTCCTCGGTATGTATTCCGAATGATGTTTTAAAGCTATATCCAACGTTTTTCAGATCATCACGGTACGGAACAGTGTCGTCATAATGCTCTGCAACATCAGCGGTATATTCCCCTGAAAAATATGAATCAAAGGTAAATTCAGGCATCTCCGCAAGCTTACGTTTTTCAATTTCCGATACCTTGGGACGTGGCAGGACAATCATAAGCAAAACGGCTGTGAAAAATATCGGCACAGTTATCATAAGCGATATAACCGCGAAGCCATGCTCCACACCTTTCCTTGGAATATTATTAAGTCCCTTTTTTCTTTTACGTCCTGTATCAGTATGAGCCTCTTTATTATCCATCTAAAACTCCTCTTATCAAAAACGGAAATACAAAAACGGATTGTTTGTATTGTCCACAAGCAATATACTTGATATCATCAGCAATGTGCAACAAATAAGCGTTCCGCCGATTTGTCCGACTGCATATACAACATTGTTTCCCCATTTATAGAAGAAATATTTAATCTTCTGAAGAATAGGCATAGATACAACGATTGCGAAAATAATCAGGAAAAGATTATTAAGCATCGAATCCCTTGTCAGAACATCAGCAAATTCATTGCCATTAGTTATCATACTAATACCCGAAATATTCATAAAGAATTTGCCAAGTTGACTCAAGTCGGTAAAATAGAAAATACCAAAACCTATAACAATAATAATTTTACTGTATATGTGTGTCCATACCTTATTCCATTTTTTAAGCCTTTTCTTGCCGATTTTTGTTTCTATAAAAATGAATATTCCAAAATACAGACCCCAGAAAATAAAATTCCATGAAGCACCATGCCACAGACCTGTACAGAACCATACAAGAAACAGATTAAAATACTTTCTCGGCTTACCGAAAATAGGTACATAGAAAAGATAATCCCTGAAAAATGAGCTGAGGGATATATGCCACCTCTGCCAAAATTCACTTATAGTCTTACATATAAACGGATAATTAAAGTTTTCATTGAAATGGAAACCAAACATTCTTCCCAAACCTATAGCAATATCCGAATATCCGCTAAAGTCGAAGTAAACATAAAGCGAATAGAGTATTACGGTGTACCATGTTCCGAGGAATGAAAGATTTGTTATATCTGTCCCAAAGAACTGTTCAACCACAGCATAAAGATTATTTGCAATTATAACCTTTTTGGCAATACCGAGCATTGCTCTTTTTGCTCCCTCACTGATATCAACAACCCTAATCTTTCTGTTTGATATTTCTTCAGCGATAACACTGTATCTAACAATAGGTCCTGCGACAAGCTGCGGAAAGAGCGACAAATAAAGAAGGAAGTTAATATATTTTTTCTGAGGTTCTACTGTTCCCCACAGGCAATCCATAATATATGATACTGCCTGAAATGTAAAGAAGCTTATACCGATAGGCATAACTATATTCGGAACAGGTATTCCTAGTCCTGTCACAGCATTGACATTTTCCACAATAAAACCACTGTATTTAAATACGATAAGAAGTCCGAGATCAAATATTATCGCAGCTGCCGCAACGAGCTTTTTTCTCCACTCCACATCAAATAAACCAATAAGTCTTGAAGCAAACCAGTTTACAAATGCACTAAAAACAAGCAAGCAAACCCATACAGGCTCTCCCCATGCGTAAAATACAAGCGATGATATAATAAGAACAATATTTTTCTGCTCGATTGTCTTGCACAAATAATAACATACAAGACAAATCGGCAAAAACACATACAAAAAGAACAAAGACGAAAATACCATTTCACTTCTCCATAATTCTACAATATTCCTTATAAATTTATTTTACTCCACCTATTGAATAATATCAAGGTCTTTTATTTTTTTTCTGTAAAAGTTTTGTAAAACTAATCGCAACAATTAGACATATTGTAATTTTCCGCAAACTCAAATCGGAACAGGCATGAGCACACGGTCCAATCCTTATTATTGCGTAATCTCCTTAATAGCCTCATAGACACGGCGGCAACTGTTCTCGTCAAAATAAGGATAAAAATCTTCAACACGCTTAATATATTCAGGATCATTTTTACAATCGTTTTCAATTACACTGACAATTTCATCAACTGTATTTTCAAGATCGTAGCAAACGGGTCCGAAACCATTCTTTTCATAGCTGAAATAGCCCTCGGAATAGGAATGTTCCGTAAAGAATGTTTCCTTATCAAATTGACAATAAATTACAGGTTTTTTCAAATATCCGAAATCAAAAAATACGCTTGAATAATCTGTGACGAGCAATGCACATTCTGCAAACTGCTTCTGATAGTCAACATAACCGTTATTAACCTTAAACACTTCGTTTTCGTCAAAATCAACGTATTGTTGGGCGAAAAGGGGGTGAAGACAGAATAATCCCTCATAGCCGTGTTTTTTCATACATGATTTAAGCCTTTCATCATTTATAAGGCTGTTATAAAATTTAAAAAATTCACTCTCCTTGAATCCGTCATAATATACGCTGGTATCTGTTGCAGGATCGACACATTTACTCAAAGACTTTCTCCATGTAGGGATTATCAAAACTCTTTTTTTAACATTTTTTGACATTCTTGTCAGATTATCAAAACGGGGAAACCCGGTAAGCTTCACTACATTTTCACCGTAAAAATACTCACCGTCAAGGATTGACCTGTATTCAGGTCTTCCGGCAGTAACGAAAAGCTTTATATTTTTATTGATTTTATTGAGCCAGCCTGAAATATCATCCTTGGTTATTCCGTGCTGTAAAAATACAAAATTGTAGTTGTACAAATCCGACATATAATTTATATCCCCACCGTACGGATTGAGAACATATTCACTTGCCTGAGAAGAAACCACATTTTCGCTCAGCAAAGTCATAAGACGGAATTTAACTGAGTTAAAATCAATAACTTTACCGATTCCGGACATTTTTTTATAATCTTCGCTATCCTTCTGAAGCACAAAATACGGTTTTATTCCCGGATGTTTCACACTGCTTATATATTTGAAAAGGTGTTCTCCGTTATCACCGGACTTATTCGGTCTGTCGGAAATAAGCCATACACCTTTATTGAACGGACGCATCATAAAATAGAGCAAGCGTGATTTTATCAGATATCCCCTTTTCCTGCTTCTGAGATATTTCCAATATTTCATTTCACGGTCGAAATGTTTTCTTTTACTGTATCCGGTAAATACGAGCATTTTTCCATTTTTCTGTATAATATAATCATTCATACAGGTATATCCGTAATTTCCTCCTAATGTGGGAATATGGGAAAATTTGCCCATTGAGAAATGAATTTTTGTGCAATAGGTATCATTAAATAAGACAAAAAATTCTATACTGTGATCCTTTCCCTTTTCCAACGGAATCCTGAATTTAAATCCCTTACTCTTAAAGGCGGTGAAGCCCAGTATTTTGATTTGATATTTATCCGTTTCAAACAATTCGGGATAATAAGTTTTTCCGTCCGCAACGGCATAGAATTTATAGCTGTCCCAGTTTATAAAAAGGTTATCATTACCTTCCATATACAGAACGTCATCTGCAAAATCCATAAATCTGATAATCAATGACGATTTAAAATCCAGCATATTCATAACCGGAATATTATTGAAGATAAGTTTTCCGTGATCATATGCGAACTTGGGAGTAACATCACAATTATACTTGATATTGAGGGCATATATTTTCTGACCTATTCCCAATCCCTTTAGCGTAAGAATAATCCTATCATCAATATCCAAAAGAATACTGTTTATAATATTTTTGTATTTTGTAAGTTCATCAAGAGGCAATGCGTCATCAAGATTTTTTGACATACGCCATTTTATATCATACATCACAATGTACTGTATAAACTCAAGCACTCTTCCGTATTTCTTTTTGGACTGATTTATCAGATCCTTATGAAAATATTCAGGTGAATCAAAATAATAGCTGTAGGACTTCAACTCATTTTGCAGTGCCGAAGACTCATCCTGACGCTTACGGTAAAGGTGAACAGCTTCTCTCACTACACCGAGAGTACATTTATTAAGAATAATTGAATTGACAAACTGACCGTCCTCTCCGTATTTCAATTTTGTAGAAAAACGCAGATCACCGATTGCCGAAGACTTTATAAAGGCTCCTGTAACATCAAGCTGTATCATTTCATAATTTGCCAAAAGGTCTATCACTCTCGAATATGAAAATTTATAATCAAGATAATGAAAACCTGTCTTTGCATCAAAAAATTTTTTTCTGGCACCGACAACGTCGGTTTCCTGATAATGCTCATCAAAAAATTTTGCAACATATTCAAATGCTGAGGATTCCCAACAGTCATCCGAGTCGAGAAAATTAACATATTTTCCCTCTATATACTTTATACCTGTATTTCTTGCGGCACTGACACCGGCATTTTCCTGTTTAACATACACAATATTATCAGGATATTTTTGTTTATATTTTAGACATATCTTTTCACTATTATCAGGACTGCCGTCATTAACAAGAATTATCTGTATATTTTTATATCCAACTGACTGATTAATCACCGATTCAATCGTTTCCTGTATATAATTCTCGACATTATATACAGGTATAACAACAGAAAACAAATATTTATACTCATCTGCCTCATAGTGATTAATTATTTTAGAATCCATTTATAACATCCTCCTGCCATCGGGTTTTCGTTCGTTTTATGTTAATTAAGCAAGCATACTATCCACAAATATTTCTACCTGCTTTAATACTCAAAATATTACAACCGCTTTGATATATCCCATTCGGGAAACTACAGTTCAAAATTTGATTTTTTAGGCAGCAGCCTATCAAAAGCCTCTATAACCTGCTGCTTTTGCAAATCAAAATTACTGGTTCCTGCTGTGTCATTGACACATATAAGCTTATACCTGCCGGTTGAAACAGATTCCAGCATTTCTGTAAAAATATTATCCTTTATATGAAAGCACCTGCCGATTTTTATACTTCTCGGAATTGCCTCTCCCTCACAAAGCTGCCAGAATTTCATAAGCCACTGATTACAGTTCGATTTTGTCCTGAACCTGTCCATACAGGTAAGATCAAGTGTTTCACCCTCAAGCTCCCATATTTTTTCAAATGTACTTTTCAGAAAATTGCTCGGAAGATGATTATAATAAATCCCGGGAAACCATGGCCACATATTCAATGCTGATGTTTTGATAACCCGTTTAACACCGTTTTTTAGGCTGAACCATTTACTTCTCACATTTGTTTTAAACACTTTATTTTTATCAAAATAGGTATTTATAATCTCCAAATCATTTCCGTTGAAAAATCCGGCACTTTTTTTACCGAAGAAAATACAGTCCAAGCCGTAGGTATCCATAGGATGGCCATTTTTGAAAAAATCCTCCGGCCTTACAGGTGCTGTCACAAACATATCATCATTAAAATAGACGAACTGTTCTGCAAGTCCATTTATTCTATGAAGATTCAGCTCTATGGTATTGGCATTAAACGTCGGCAAATACTTTTCCGGAATATAGTCCTTATGGTTTACAATGTTAAGCTTAGGATTATTCCTATCCAACCACGGCGGAAGATGTCCCCATGTAACAAAATGTATCTTATTCACCCAAGGAGCAAATTTTTCTACCCCTCTGAACCAATACTGTAAATTATCCCAGCTTCTGTAACGTATCTCTGTGCTGTCCCCCTTATCATTTGAGGCGTCATACAAATTTTTTTCTTTTTGCCATTCCGGATCGTTTCCATCAACCCATATCATAACAAAATCAATTTTATCCATATATGGCACAGCCCTTCCTTTTTTATTCCCGAAAAAAAAATCAAAATATCTACTGTAAAAAAACATTTACGACAAATTTCGCCAAAAGAACAATCTTTTATCCTCTGTCCGCAGTCCCCTTTCAGCATTGCTGTCCCGTATCAGGTATCGGTTGCTGCCTCACTGCCCCCATAAAGCCTGCCCTGAAATTTTGACAGTCTGTCGGAAAGGAATTTTGTAAATTTATTCCACCGTATAAACCATTGGAGAAAGAAAACAAAAAATGAAAGCACTAAAGAAATACCAAACACAAAGCCGAATATTGCCAAACAATTACCTATGGAGTATGCTGCATCCTTAAACCATACAAGTCTGACAAATGTGTGAATAAAAAATATATTTGACGAATGTTTACCCAAAAAACCAAGTATATGGTTTATAACAGGTACTCCGCATATAAACTCGTAAAGCCAATATATAAAAAATACCGGAAGAAGTGAACTGATAAAATAATAAAAATAGCTTTTGCACCAGTCCGATCTTCTGAAAATTACCAAGGCTGCAAGCAGCACTGTTAAAACAACAAACTTTATCAGCTTACTTACATATTTATTGTGAGTCACACTGCATTTTTTCAGACGCTCAAATATTTCGAGATCCGCCATAATTACACCTAACGGTATAGTGAGCAGCCACCTTGTCATATTTTGAAGACCGCCCGCCGAGAAAAAATCCTGATTTAACAGTATCGGTACCAGAATAAACGGAACCGTACAAAAAATGCCAAAATGCTTATAAAGCTTTATCGTAAAAGGAACAAGGAAAATTATTACAAAAGCAAAGCTCATATACCACCATGTTCCTATCATCATTTTCGAGCCTATAAGTCCTGCAATACCAAACATATCAGCGGCGAGGTTAAGAACAAATCCTATACCGTCACCGTACGGATTATAAGAAGTCAACAGCAAAGTCGGAACAACGCAAATAATATACGGTATAAAGAACGATCCCAGAAGGGACACGGTTCTTTTTACCAAAAAAACCGAAATATCATTCTTATTCAGATCAAAGGATTTATATTTTTGTATAATTCCCCTTGTAAGACCGTACGACGACAGAAAAGCGAACATTCCAACACATATATTCATACTTTCAAATATATACATTGCATTTTTTTGCGAAAGTAAACCGAAGTCAACATTATATCCGCAAAGTCTGTCAACAGATGAAAAACAGTGATAAAATACAAGGAATATTATAGCTACACCCTTAACCGTCAGTGTATCCTTTTTTGAAAAAACGTCTGTCACCCTTTATGTCCTCCTAAATTTCATACGAAGATTTACAGGATAAAATCGAATTAAAGCACTCATTTATCCTTAACCTTTTTTCTTCAAAATTTTTTGTATCGGATGTATCGTTTATACAAATCATTTTATATTTCTGTCCGGTAATGGCTCTGCAGGCACTTTCAAAGTTATCCTCCTCTATATGGAACACCTTACCGAATTTATATGAACGAACCTTATAATTTCCCTCACAAAACTGCCAATATTTAAAAAGCCACTGGTTTACATTGGATTCCCTTCTGAATTTATCCATACAGGTTTTGTCAAGGATATTATAGTATTTATCCCATACTTTCTCATAGGTCTTTTTGAGAAGATCCGAAGGCAGATGATCATAGTTAAAACCCGGAAACCATTCCCACGCTGCAAGAAGAAAACTTTTCATAACATTTTTCGGACCGTTTTTAACACTGAACCATTTTGAAAAATCACGTTTCATTATCTTACTTTTTTCGTTTTCAAACTCGGTATTTATAACCTCCATGTTTGAGCCATTGAAATGCCCCGCACTGTTACGCCCAAAATAAATACAGTTAAGTCCAAATGTATCACACGGCAGTCCGTCCTTAAAGAAATCCTCGGACGTTACAGGCTTAGTTATAAACATATCATCATTAAAATAAACAAATTTATCCGAAAGACCGTCTATACGGTGAATATTCAGCTCTATTGTATGCGAACTGAAGGTCGGGAGATATTTTTCAGGGATATAATCATGGTGATTTACAATATTGATCTTAGGGTGTCCGGCATCAAGCCATGGAGGTATATGCCCCCATGTTATAAAGTGTATCTTGTTCACCCACGGAGCAAATTTTTCCACCGACCTGAACCAATATCTGAGGTTATCCCAATCACGGTATCTTACGGTCGTATTACTGTCTTTCATTACCGCAGAATTATCGTATTTTGCCTTTTCAGCCTGCCACAAAGGATCATTACCGTCTACCCAAGCGATAACAAAATCAATTTTTTCTTCTGACATATATTATAACCCCTTAATAGCTCTATAATTACGCTCACAATTATTTTTATCATATAAATCAAAAAACTCATCATGCATTTTCAGATATTTTTCTTTGTTTGCAAATTTTTCTTTTACTGCTGTTTCGATCTCGCTCAGTGCATCGCTAAGACTGTAACAAACGGGACCGAAGCCGTCATCCTCATAACTGAAATATCCCTCAGGGTATTGCCCTTTGCGAAAATCCTCATAATCAAACTGATAATACATAAGTCTTTTTTTCATATATGCGAAATCCATAGCTATACTTGAATAATCGGTAATAAGATAGGCTGACTCCTTCAAAAGCTGCTGAACATCATACTCCGGCCATTTTGCCACTGTTATATTATCATCATTTATGTTGAAATATTTCAAGAAAGGCTGCATATCCCTATGAGGATAAAACACAAGCTTAAGATTATTTTCCGCAAGTATATCATGCAGTCTTTCGCTGCTCAGAAATTCATTCCAGCCCCTAAAATATTCTGTGCTTGTAAAATCCGATATATCCTCAATGTCATAAGATGCCGAGGTCGGGGTTGCTATCCAGCTCCGCCATGTTGGCATAAGCAAAATCTGATTTTCCCTTATTTTTATATCATGCAGTCCGTCAAGTCTGCAAATACCCAGTTTTTTAACGTACCCATCAGGATATCCGTATTTTTCGCTGACATATTCCCATTCTCTTTGTGTACTGCATACGAACATCCTCATCATAGTATTTTCATAATACAGCCATGGCATATCATCCTTTATAATACCGTGCTGCAAAAAAATACGTGTATTTTTCAGAATCCGATTTACTTCAAGAAAATAACATACTGCCGCATCAGGCTTTCCGCCCTTTTGTGAACTTATATTTTTTTTAGCGGCAAGATACAGTATCCAATGCAAAAAGCTGCCGTAATTTACAACCCTGCCCAAAGACTTGACCTTTGCACAGTCAGGCGAGTGCTTATTTATGGCATATACCACATCCTGTTCGGGATAATTCTGTCTTATATATCTAAAAAGATAAAACCCGTTATCCCTTGCCTCGTTTTTATTATCACAAATCAGCCACAAATCCTTTCGGAAAAGTCTGTAAACAAATGATATCGGCAATGCAAATATGAACAGGAATATATGACCTATATCTCCGGGCTTAACACGCTGAAGCTTTTGAAAAAATGTTTCCTCCATACTTAAACACCATACCAAAAGTATATTACAGAACGTCGGGGAGTTCCTTTCTGAGACGGTTGTAATTATAGATGCCCAATATTACAACAAGAGCTAATTCCGCGAGGAATATCGCATTTTCCCACAAGGGATGCAATGCATACCTCATACCTGCACCGTAATCGGGAGCCTCCCATACCCACTTGCCGCATATAAGTGCCTTGCGGTATGCATTGGAGAAATAAGTCATAGGATTACAAAGAAGTACCATACGGATTGTGTCATCTTTGATAGTATAGGAATCATAACATACACCCGAAAGCCAGAAAAGACCGGACATAATTGTGTTTATAAAGCTTGAAAAATCCTTGCTGAATGCACACATAGGGGCGAGCGACCATTGAAGGGCAAGGAAGAATATAAACATAATAAGTGCGAGCGGAATCACCTGCAAATTGTATAGGCTCGGTTGGTACCCCATAATCATAAGGTAGATATATCCCAGTGAAAACAGGAATATATGAACATAAAATTTTGAAATTGTAGTGTATGTCATTATAACCGAAACAGGAAATGAAACCTTCGTTACAAACTGTCGGTTATCGGCTATTGACTTTGAGCCTCTGCTCACTGCATCACTCATAAACGCCCATGGTATAAAGCCCACCATAAGAAAAATAAAATACGGTGCACCCATTTCCGTTCTGTCTGCCGACCTGAAGCCGATTGTAAAAGCAAACCAATATACAAATAGCTGAAAGAGCGGTTTCATAACAGCCCAGAAAGGACCAAGTATAGCACCCTTATATGTTTTTATAAGGTCTTCCTTTGCAAGCATAAAGGTTTGTTTTGCAAATCCCTTATGCTCTCTCGGTATCTGCATTATTCCTGCCCACATATTCTTAAAAAACTGTGAGACTCTGCTTCCCTTCTCCGGCACAAGTTCAGTATTTGTCATAAAATTACCTCCATTACCGTGGACATTCAGCCACACATTTTTTTACCTCTTCAATTTCCCTCTGTGCTGAGCCGTCAAGACCCCTCTTCCAAAACGGCAATTCAATTATCCCCACTAATGTTCCTATACCGTATACGATATGTAAAAGCGGAAATACAAATATAAGAAGCGGCATATAGACATTTTTCCTTTCGGAAGTAATAATTGCCGCAAAAGTCATAAGAATATCTGCTGCAGAATATAAAATACCGAGAGCCGTAATAGGGATATAAAAAAGTGAATTACCGCAGAATATTCCAATTATAAGCAATACCAAACAACATATTATTGCACCGACAAAGCAAAAGGGTACAAAATGAAAAAGCGAAAGACATTTCGGACATACCCCCAGCGTGAGTCCTATCCATTTGCCGTTGCCGTATTTTTGTTTCAACATTCCCATAAGTGTCGGTCTTATATTCTGATACGATATTATTTCGTCACTTTGACATATTTTATAACCATTCTGCCTTATCCTCCAGTGGAGCTCATTATCCTCAGTCCTGCCCAAATCCTCGTTAAATCCGCCAACATTTGCAAAAACCTCCCGCCTGTACGCTCCGTGAAAAAGTGAGGAAACATACCTTTTCCCTTCCGTCTGCCTGCGGTATCCTGCAAAAGAGCTGCCGAACATAGAGCTTTCTGCAAGCAGCAGCATTTCCTTATATGGTGTAGGCTCCAGAATATTACTCGGTCTTGCCCCGCCGCAGACATATTCACCCCCGGAGATTATTTTCACATTGTTTTCTATGAAATTATAAGGTATGGAAGCGTGAGCATCAATCCTTATAATAATATCTCCTTTTGCGGATTTTATAGCTGTATTCCAACCCGCCGCCTGTAATACTTTCGGATTATCAAGCACGGATATATTCATATAGGTGTTTTTATTAGCTTCTGCAAATTGTTTAAATATATCCCCCGTTCTGTCCTGTGAGCCACTATCAACTAAAACAATTTCCGTCTTGCTCTTGGGGTAGGTCTGGGATATCACACCGTCAAAAAGACCGGGCAAAGCCTCTGCTTCGTTATATGCTATTATACATAAAGAAACCGTCATAAACACACAGTCCAATACACCATAATTAAGTAATATTATAATTTCAAAAGTGCACTTTGTCAATCAATATAGTTCATTTTCGGTATCATAACAATACAAATGCCAAAATACCGAAAATATATGTACGCTTTGGCAAATTTATACTGTTCGGACAAACTCAATACCCGACTCTGTTCCGGGTAAGAATGAAGTCGGGCAATTTATATATATTATTTTGCATATTTCTTATATGTACTCATTATCCGTGTGACATAATCCGAAAAGGACATATTTGAGTCATCGCCGGACGAATATACTCCGTCAAGACTGAATTTAAATTCATTGTCTGCATTCGCAAAGGTTATGCCCGGCTGTACACAACTCTCATAATTGGTTTTAGCCTTATTGTATTCTGCCTCAAATTTTGACGTATCCCATACGGACAATTCCGCAACCTCCTTCAGGGCAGCGGTATATTTTTTTTCAAGAAAACTCCCGTTCTTGATTGCAAGCTTTATAAGTGGATTTGCTTGAAGCTGCCTTGCACCCACTGCACGGTTGGAATACGGTGACTGACCTGTCATTCCCGTTCCGTCAGGGTTATATCCCTTTGTAATTCCGAGAGTCCGGTCATTATCATACGGGATAAATACAGCCTTTCCATTATCCTTACGGAAATAGATATAGTGGTTGTTATAATTATTTCTTATATCATCGGGATCCCCTGCAAAATAATACGCCGCAAGGAATTTTGCAAAATAATCCGTATCAAGCACAGCCTCCAGTTCAGATTGTGTTGGATCCGAATTTATAACCTTAAGAAAATTTACAAGCTTTTCATTATTGGAGGTTTTCTCATTTGTCTTAAGATCAAAATTATATTTTGACCCACTGTCTTCATCTGTTATTCCTATTGTAACCTGATTTTCTACATAGTTTGCGGGAGAATACGTCCATCCCACCTTATAGAGATCCCCTCCGAGAGCCGAAGCGGGCAGATTACGTTCGAGGAAAATTTCATCTATCGGTTCATAAATTGTCATAACACCGTAATTATTGTCATTGAACTTTAGCTGTGAAAGACCGATTTTCTGTGAAAGAACCCCGCTTTGTCTGAACATTTCCGAGGCATATAATTCTCGTATGTATGTATTGTCATAATTTCTGTTCCATTTTATGTCAAGCTTCTTCAAAGTCGCAAAGCGTCTGTTTTTTCTTGCATTTCTTTCTTCGGTACTCTTCCATACCCTAACGTCGCTGCCGTAATAGTTTTCATCATCAAATGTTTCATTAAAGCTTAATTTATAATGTGAAAGATTGAGATTTTCCGAATCCTCCTCATAAACGGGAAGGATCGAAAGGTTACCCTTTGCACGTATTCCGACTTCCTCTACGGTATAACTTTTTCCATTAACTGTAATAACAGCATTAGCTTTTCTGTAAATCGGCGATTTTGTATTTTTTTCTTTATATTTATAATAATCACTGTCCATTTTATCCATTTCACTTTTTGACATCGTTATTTCTATTGTAACCTTACTGTCAAGACTGAAAAGTTCACTATACACCGATTCACCGCCTATCGATGTATCACCCACACCGCTGTTATCCCCGGTATTTTCAGCAGAAGCGGAATCCTCTTTACTTCCCTCATCATTTTTAGTTTCGTCCGCCTGTTCCTGTGCTGAAGAACCTATACTGCTTTCGGAACCCTGTGTTCTGCTTGCGGTAGAAGAATCCGAGCCACCGCAGGCAGAAACAGAAAGTGCCGTTAGTATAATTGAAAGTATGACCGACAACTTCCTTTTCATAATTATTACGCCTTCCTTCTTAATTATAATAAATTCCGATATACCTACAATTCGATTATACGATAACATAAGTATTCTGTCAATTAATAATTTCTTCACTATAATTAAAAGTAAAACGAAACGGAGATCTTCGACGATTATTCATCACCGCTGATCTCCGTCATCACATTATTCAACAGCCTTTGCCTTATATCCTGCACCTTCTACCGCAGCAATAAGAGTATCTGTCGGAACATCACCGCTTAAAGTAACAACAGCTGTCTTCTTATCAAGATCTACCTCTGCTGCTGTTACACCTTCAAGCTTTTCAAGTGCCTCCTTAACGTGAGAAACACAATGCATACACATCATTCCCTCAACTGTAAGTGCGGTCTTATTTCCCATAGTTTTCACCTCCTCTTTATCCTCAACATTTTTTTCAATACCGACCGGCTTTTTCATTTTGAAACGGCGAAGCCTGAGTGCATTGGAAACAACACATACAGAGCTCAGACTCATTGCCGCAGCCCCTATCATAGGATTAAGCATTAATCCAAAACTGTAAAATACACCTGCCGCTATCGGTATGCCTATAGCATTATAAAAAAATGCCCAAAACAGATTTTGCTTAATATTACGCATAACCGCGCGGCTCAGCCGTATTGTATTGACAACATCATACAGATCGCTTTTCATAAGAACTATGTCGGATGATTCCATAGCTATATCAGTACCTGCACCAATCGCAATCCCTATATTTGCCCTTGCAAGTGCAGGGGCGTCGTTTATACCGTCGCCAACCATAGCCACACACCTGCCGCTGTCGATAAGTGCGGAAATTTCTTTTTCCTTATCCCCCGGATAAAGCTCTGACACAATATGCTCAATGCCCACGGATTTTCCGACTGCCTGAGCAGTACGTTTATTATCTCCGGTCAGCATGATTACATCTATTCCCATTTTCCTGAGCTCTCCGACAGCCTCGGCACTTGTCGGCTTGATTTTATCCGCTGCTGCTATTATACCTATAAGCTTTTGGTCACACATAAAGAACATAGGAGTTTTTCCCTCATCTGCAAGCTTTTTTGCAGTTTCCGAGATTTTTTCATCAATAAGCTTTTCCGCCGCCGCATAATTTCCCGCACTGTAAAGCCTTCCGTCGGCATTTCCCGAAATACCCCTGCCCGGTGTCTGCGTAAAATCGGATATTTCAAAATATTCAATATTCTCCTTTTCTGCATATCGTATAATAGCCTCTGCAAGCGGATGCTCGGAAAGCCTTTCAAGTGAATATGCACATTTCAAAAGAAAATCGCTGTTCGTTCCCCCCAAGGGAATAATATCCGTAACATCAGGCTTTCCCTGCGTTACCGTCCCCGTCTTATCTAAAACTACCGTGTCGGTTTTATGTGCAAGCTCTAAGCCTTCGGCTGATTTTATCAATATTCCTCCGGCGGTACCTCTTCCTGTACCTACCATTATGGCGGTAGGTGTTGCAAGACCGAGAGCACAGGGGCATGATATTACAAGCACCGATACCGCCGCAGTAAATGCATGGGAAACACCAAAGCCAAGCAGAAGCCATACTACCGCTGTGATAACAGATATAACCATAACAACAGGAACAAATATTCCGGCAACCTTATCAGCCAGCTTTGCAATAGGTGCCTTTGAGGAGGTAGCCTCATCAACCAACTGAATTATTTGTGAAAGTGCAGTATCCGAGCCGACCTTTTCCGCCCTCATTTTGAAATAACCTGATTTGCTGACGGTTGCCCCGATAACGCTGTCACCAACACCTTTTTCAACCGGGATACTTTCACCCGTAAGACTTGATTCGTCAACGGCAGCATTTCCCTCCGTTATAATACCGTCTGCCGGTATTGTGCTTCCTGCCTTGACTGACAGAATGTCCCCTATTTGTATATTATCTGCGGCAATTTCGTACTCCTTACCGTCACGGATAACCGTAGCTGTCTTTGGCGACATATCCATAAGACCCATAATTGCATCCGTTGTTTTTCTTTTTGCCCTTGATTCAAAATATTTCCCGAGGGTTATAAGTGCAAGTATCATTCCGACGGTTTCAAAATACATATTTTCCCCGAAGCTATGCACAACCGAAAGGTCATTTATCGAATATCCGTACATTATGCCGTATAATGCATAAATTCCGTAAACAAACGACGCACCCGAACCCACAGCAATAAGCGTATCCATATTCGGAGAGCCGTGCAGCAAGGATTTGAAGCCATTTTGGTAATATTTATAATTAACAGCCATAATAGGCAGAGTCAATAAAAGCTGTGTCAGGGCAAATATTCCCATATTCTTATGTCCTAAGAAAAACATCGGCAACGGTAAATTAAACATATGCCCCATTGCAATATAGGACAGGGCAATGGCAAATACTGCGGATATAATAAGCCTTTTAAGCATTTTAGCCTGTTCATTTTCCGCACTGTTCCCGGCGTCTTCACCGCCTGAGGATTTATTTTTTACCGAATTGTTTCCCCCGCTTACAGACGCACCGTACCCCCCTTTTTCCACAGCTCCTATAATCTCGTCCGAACTGACAGTTTTCTCGTCATATTCCACTGACATACTGTTTTTAAGAAGGTTTACGGTAACACTTTTCACACCGTTAAGAACAGATACACTTTTCTCGACTCTTGCACTGCAGGCTGCACAGGTCATTCCCATAACATCAAATTTTTGTTTCATATTTTCTCACCAACCTCATGAAAGCCTTTTGAATAATTCCATAACCTCGTCCATAATTTCCTCATTACCGCTTTTTATCTGCTCTGTCACACAGGTTTCGAGATGATTTTTCATTATAATGCAGCCAAGTGACTGCAATGCCTTTTCTACCGCTGAAATTTGGATAAGTATATCACCGCAGTATCTGTTATCATCTATCATATTACCTATACCGCCGAGTTGCCCGATAATCCGGTTAATTCTGTTTTTAAGTGCGGTCATTTCTTCTGCGGTTCTTGGTTTAGTCTTATATCTGCACATACATACCTCACAATTTTCCTTACTGTCAATTTTTTTATCCATCACACCACACCTCTGTATTTATATCGTCCTATTCTCTATAAAAACATTATATACCCCCATAGGGTATATGTCAAGTTATTTTTTGTCGGTTTTCCGCATACAATAATCAAGATTATCTAAAGGCGGTGTATTGCTTGAATAACAGATCAGATAATTATGTCTACGGCGGCAAGGTCGGATTTTTTGTTGTAGGGATACTCGGATGTATCAACCACTTCGTATATAAGCTGAGCGGATTTAATCCTATTGCAGGCGCTGTCACTCCCGTAAATGAAAGCACATGGGAGCACCTTAAGCTCCTGTTTTTTCCGTATATATTATATACAATTACAGAATATTTTATTTATGGCAGACACATAAACGGCTTCCTGTTTTCAAGGGTAAAAGGACTTCTTGTCGGTCTTGTTTTTATACCGGCAGGCTTTTACACATATACCGCCATTATAGGAAATAATTATTTTATAGCCGATATACTTCTTTTTTTCATAGCTGTATATCTCTCATTTCATATAAGCACGAACAACATAGGTAAAAAAATCAAAACCGGTATATCCCGTACAATTTCTGCACTCCTTCTTATAACAGGTATTGCAATACTTTTCGTGGGCTTTACCTTTTATCCCCCCTCCGCTCCGCTTTTTGAAAGTACACCCTCAATAGCCTTTATATAATAAATATTTAAAAATTCCCTAAATTAGCTTGACAAATGAAATATATGGTGATATAGTATTAATAAACCAAAAACCTATATATTTACTATGTTTTATTTTCATAGCAACATATAAAATAAGCATATAATACTGTAAAATAAAAAGGAGTTGTATTAGTATGTCGAAAATTTATAAGAGCATGACAGAACTTGTAGGAGGAACCCCTCTGCTTCGTGCGGATAATTTTTCCAAAGCAAACGGGGCGGAAGCTGATATTATAGTAAAGCTTGAATATTTCAATCCGGCAGGCTCGATAAAGGACAGAATAGCCAAAAGCATGATTGCCGATGCGGAGGCTAAGGGCATACTTAAGCCGGGTGCAACCATAATTGAGCCCACAAGCGGAAATACAGGAATAGGACTTGCAGCAGCCGCAGCAGCAAGCGGATACAGAGCCATACTTACAATGCCCGAAACCATGAGTATTGAACGCAGAAATCTTCTCAAGGCATACGGTGCCGAAATTGTCCTCACAGAGGGAGCAAAGGGCATGAAGGGTGCAATAGAAAAGGCAGACGAGCTTAAGGCTCAAATTGAGGGTTCTGTAATTCTCGGACAGTTTGACAATCCTGCAAACCCTCAGACGCATTATGAAACGACGGGTCCCGAGATATGGGAGGACACAGACGGAGAGGTAGATATTTTCGTTGCAGGTGTAGGAACAGGCGGTACAATTTCCGGTGCAGGAAAATATCTTAAAGAAAGAAATCCTGATATAAAGATAGTTGCTGTTGAGCCGAAAACCTCACCTGTTCTTTCGGAGGGCAAGGCGGGAAAGCATAAAATTCAGGGTATCGGTGCAGGATTTGTTCCGGAAACACTTGATACGGGAATATATGATGAAGTTATTGCCGTAAGTAATGAGGATTCCTTCACATTCGGAAGAGCATTTGCACAAAGTGAGGGGATACTTGTAGGAATATCGAGCGGTGCTGCTCTTTACGCTGCGCTTGAGCTTTCCAAGCGTCCCGAAAACAACGGGAAACATATTGTTGTAATTCTTCCCGACACAGGCGACAGATATCTTTCTACTGAACTGTTCTCGTAGTATTTACAAAATGGAATAATAATATCAAAATGGCTGTCACATAGGTTTTGGAAACCATATGCGACAGCCCTACTTTTTTGATGAGTAATTAAAGGATATTGTATCTTCTATCCCCAGACACAAACAAAATAAATCAGCCTTAAAAACTATGTACTTTTCATTTACAGACACGATATCAGCGATATTCTCGAAACAATCGTACAGACGATTTTTCGCATTACCGTAGTAAATCTCCGTAATTACTACCTGCGGAGTGGCTCACAGGGTCACTCACGAAATCCACTCATTATTTACGACAGGCATATTGCGGAAACACACCTACCGTCAAAACAATCAAAGCGAACGCAGTGAGCGAAAACGCGACCGGACAGCGGCGGCACGCTGCTACTTACCAAGGAATGCTGCACCGATTATGCCGGCATCGTTACCAAGCTGTGCTATGCATAACTTTGTCTGATTTGCATTGTGCTTTGTGTAACGGTCACGCTCAATAATCTTTTTGACAGGCTCAAGAATGTAATCGCCTTCCTTGCTTATTCCTCCGCCTACACAAAGTATCTCAGGCTGAAATATATTAATTATATTTACAAGTCCGCAACCGAGATAATCTATGTATGCATCAACCACGGATTTTGCAAGAGGACAACCTTTCTTAGCCGCATCAAAAGCAGTCTTTCCGTCAATCTTGTCAAGATCACCGTCTATCATCTGGTAAAGAGGATACTCCGACGCATTGGGCATCGAACAAGCCTCCTTTGTCATATTTATAATACCGGTCGCAGAGGAATACGCCTCCCAGCAGCCCCTTCTTCCACAAGTACAAAGACGTCCTCCGTGCTGTATAACCATATGTCCTACCTCAGCTCCGGCAAAGTTGGAACCACTGTATATCATACCGTCAACAATTATTCCTCCGCCTACACCTGTACCGAGAGTGATAACAACCGCATCATTAGCATCCTTTGCAGCACCTACACAATACTCACCATAAGCTGCAGCGTTTGCATCATTCTCAACATATACCTCAGTACCTAACCGCTCCTTCATCATTCTGACAATTTCCCAGTTATGGAAACCGAAATTATTCGCAAACTCAATCACCCCACTGCTGCTGTTTACAGCACCGGGTGCACCGATACCCACATACTGTATGTCATTAACCGTAAGTCCTGCATTTTCAAGTGCAGACATAGCCACAGCCGCCATATCATCACATAAGGCTTCCTGAGTACACGGTCTTGTAGTTTTACATTTTGCCTTTAAAATAATTCTGCCGTCCTCGTCAACAACTCCGGCAACAATATTGGTGCCTCCAAGGTCAATTCCAAGATAATACATGGTTTTATTCCTCCAATACAAAATAGTTATCGTGTTTATTATAACATATAGTACAAATTAATAAAAGTAAAATCTGAAAATATTTAATTTTTTACATTTTATACAATGTTTCAGCATATTGAATAGTCAATTTTACTAATATAATTAATCATTCCGTATTCATATGTGCAATTATTTTTCTTCTTTTTCTGAGCGGCTTCGGTATCCATGCTCCACCGAAATACGCACAAACTATAAGTACAGCTGCCAAAATCCATCCTATCGGCCATGCATACCATATTCCGGCTGCCCCCCATATAGTTGAGAACCAAAAGCATAGGATAACACGTGCAATAAGATCAAGAAATGTTGAAGCCATGAACCATATCATAGCACAGGCCCCTCTGTGTACTCCGTCCGTCATAAGTTTGATTGCAACCATAGGATAGAATACCGACACTGTTTTAAGGAACTGAACACCTACCTCCAGTGCTTTTTGGCTGTCTGATTTCATAAACAGTGCCATAGCAATATCCCCACGCCATACATAAAGAACGATAAACGGTACGGTTATTGCCAAAACCATAATAATTGATGACTTATAGCCTTTGTGTATACGTGCAAGCTTCCCTGCACCTATATTCTGTGCGGTATAGTTAGACAATCCGTTTGACATTGTAGCAAAGCACGTTACAGCAAACGTATTGAGCTTTACTGCGGCAGAGTAACCCGCCATAACAGCAGAACCAAAGCCGTTTACCACAACCTGTACAAACAGATTTCCGACAGATACAAAACTGTTCTGTAAAATACTCGGAATTGCAACAAGACATATTCTCTTAAACATCGGAAACGAAAAATGATTAACCGGTCCGTCATTATTTATTGTTTTTTTAACCCTGTTGTTCAATACAAAAAATGCCGCAAGTCCTGCCGTTCCCTGTGCGATAAATGTCGCCCATGCAGCACCGGCAACCCCTAATCCGAGCGGACCTACAAACAAATAATCCAATCCGATATTAAGGACGGAGGAAATTATCAGGAAAATAAGCGGAGTATTGGAATCCCCCAACGATGTAAATATACCTGTACAAATATTATACAGGAACAGAAAAATAAGTCCGTATGTATAGATATCAAGATAGGCAGCACCGTCTGCAAATATGTTTTCCGGGGTATTCATCAGGCTCAGGACAGGACGGCAGCATATACAGCCCACAACCGTAAGCACGGTACTGAGAATCAAAACCGAAATATAAGAAGTATTGATAGCCGTTTTGGTTTTGCTATATTGCTTAGCCCCAAAAAACTGAGAAATAACAACAGAACAGCCTGCATTACAGCCAAGTGCTGCCGCAACAAAAAGCATGGTAATTGAATATGATGCTCCTATTGCCGCAAGTCCATCGTCACCGCATATCTGCCCCACGATTGCACTGTCCGCTATATTGTATATCTGCTGAAACATTGAACTAATCAGCATCGGAAATGAAAATTTCCATAAAACCGCTGCGGGCTTTCCCACAGTCATATCCGTAATCATTAATCTAACCCTCTAATCATTTATTTTATAAAAAATAATCGGATAATCCCGTTTATAGAAGATTATCCAGAAAATTGCATAAAAAACGCTTTGCAAGACTGTCAGGCATAATTACCTCCCTTGCCTTTTCAAGCGGAAACCATTCTGCTTCATCTATTTCTTTTTGGTTTATTTTATCAAGACTTTCCGAATTAACTGTACATCTGAAATTAAGCATAAGTGTATTGGTTTTTGGGAAATACTCACTTTTGCAATATCCCATTTCCTTAACCTCAAGACCAAGCTCCTCCGAAATTTCTCTTGCAGCGGCATCCTCGGCATTTTCTCCCTTATTAACATAGCCTGCGACAAGAACATTATTCTTCGTACCATATTGTTGAATCAGAAGTATTTTAGTTTTATCACGGTTAAGCACTATCATACTCACCGCTGTTGAAAAAACAGGGAAACGGTACTCTCCGCAGCATGTGCAAAACGGTACCATTCCCTCGTCCTTAAGCTTTCTGAGCACCAATTCCGTTCCACATTCATAACAAAATTTCATTATTTTCTCCCTGTGCCGAACAGACCTACCGGCCATAAATCATTTTTCCGCTGTAAGGGTGCATATACCCGACCGTATGGATTGCATAACCCATTTTACGGTCGGGTTAAAGACCACACACATCAGCACTCAGCTATTACCTCAACCTCACAAAGTACATTCTTTGGAAGTGTCTTTACAGCAACACAAGAGCGTGCAGGCTTTCCCGTAAAATAATTCCCATATATCTCATTGAATTTTGCAAAGTCATTCATATCAGCAAGGAAGCATACTGTCTTGACTGCCTTTTCGAGTGACGAACCGGCAGCCTCAAGCACTGCCTTAAGATTTTTCATTACCTGCTCAGTTTGACCCTCTATGGTTGTTTCCTCAACGTTTCCCGTTTCCGGATTAATTGCTATCTGACCTGAGGTATAGACCATACCGCTTACTTTGACAGCCTGTGAATACGGACCTATAGCATCCGGTGCATTCTTTGTATAAATCTTCTCTAACATAATTATCATTTCCTTTCTTTATGTACATCCGACAGAGTCGGCTGTTTTCACTCATCTGTGGGCGGATTAAGTCCCACCGTATATATAAGCAGACTTTCATTTTGCCATGAAATATATGCGTCCTTGTATCCCATCCTTCTCAGCATTTCTTCAACCGTATCCCTTGCAGAAGCATAATCCGCTTTATCTTCAAAACGCAGCTCAACTGTATTGCTTCCGCTTTCGAGCTGTTCCTTTACCGCAAGCTCCAATACTGCCGTGTCACCTTTGGGAATATACCAGCCGTTCCTTTTGAAAAAATTATCTCCTACAGAGCCTTTTACCGTTGAATCCTTTTCATCTCCAAGAGGCTGATGTTCGGAAAGCCTTTCCATTTCCTCCTTTGAAAGTCCGAAATTGTCATGTATCACATACGGGTCACCGTTGGCATCCGACCTGTCAATATCGTCCCATGTTATATCAATATAACACTCACCGCTGTCAAAACCGGGCATCTTGTTCCAAATATGGGTCTGCGAAGATAATTCTTCACACTTAAGACCTATCCTCTTTGCAATATACACCATGGCATATGTGTAACCCTGACATACCGCCCTGTGGTCAACGAAGGCACCGTATATATCATGGCTGTGTTTAAGCCTTACACTCTCATCATATTCTATTCTCTTTATAAGCTCATCATGAATTATGAGTGTTTTTTCATAATCACTCGCATTCTCAGGAATAAGGGCAATTATCTCATCTGCTTCTTTTTCAACCTGTGCCTGCATCTCTTTGTTATCGGCAGCATCATCCTTGAATTTAAAGTTAAAGGTTTTTACTTTTCCACCGTTCACTCCGCTGATATTGAAGCTGTCGACCCAAAAGTTCTCCATACATACATCTTCCCATTCGGGATTCACATCACAGTTCAACACAACAACTTCCGACTCCATGTTACTGAGAAGCACTGATAATTCTTCATATGATTTTTCGGGAGAAACGTTGTTCCATTCTATTGTCGGCACACCGTCGGGAATACTTTCCTCCACGGATTCTTCCTTTTCTTTGAAAAAATTAATATTAAACAGACTCCGGCATACGACCGCACAAACGGAAATAAGAGATATAAGCCACAGAAAAACTCCGATGCCCTTTCTGACCTTTCCCATTCCGCCACCTCCGCACAATCAATAGAGT
Source organism: uncultured Clostridia bacterium (assembly GCA_947624835.1). Taxonomy (GTDB): domain Bacteria; phylum Bacillota; class Clostridia; order Oscillospirales; family Acutalibacteraceae; genus UBA1213. Next base: position 10,374 of record CANQLX010000003.1, on the reverse strand, counting down.
CTTTAATTAAATCCAAATCAATAAATTACTGAACTATACGGTATCCTTTTTTGGCAAGCTCGTCCTTAATTTTCTGTATATGCTCATGGTTTCTGGTTTCAAGCGAAAGACGGAGATAGCAGGAATTAATATCCGTATTAAGATCCGCTCTGTCGTGACTTACAGCTACAACATTCGCTCCGAGCCTTGATATTATTTTAGACACTGTCTGAAGCTCACCCGGCTTATCGGTGAGAGCAATGGTAAATTCGGCAAGTCTGCCGGTTTTTTGCAGACCCCTGTCAATTACTCTTGAAAGTATTGTAACATCAATATTTCCTCCCGATACAAGGCAGCATACCTTCTTGCCCTTTATGGGAAGCTTGCTGAACAGGGCGGCTGCAACGGACACAGCTCCGGCACCCTCGGAAATAAGCTTTTGCTTTTCAATAAGTGTAAGTATTGCAGTTGCAACCTCATCATCGGTAACTGTGATTATCTCATCAACATATTTCTTACAAAGGTCAAATGTAAGCTCTCCCGGAGTCTTTACTGCTATACCGTCAGCAAAAGTATTGACAGCATCAAGTGTTTCTATACTGTCATGTGCAAGCGAAAGATACATAGACGGAGCACCTGCGGACTGAACACCGTAAACCTTGACATCGGGATTAAGCGATTTTATTGCATAAGCGACACCGCTTATAAGACCACCGCCGCCTATAGGTACGATTACCGCATCAACATCGGGAAGCTGGTCGAGAATTTCAAGCCCTATGGTACCCTGACCCGCAATAACCATCTCATCATCAAAGGGGTGTATAAATGTGGCCCCTGTTTCCTTTTGAAGCTCAACCGATTTGTCATGAGCATCATCATAAGTACCCTCGACAAGACAAACCTCAGCACCGTAGCTTTTTGTTGCCTCAACCTTGGATATGGGGGCGGAATTTGGGATACATATAAGGGCCTTTATGTTGTGGTGAGCGGCAGCAAGTGCGACTCCCTGGGCATGATTACCGGCAGAGCAGGCTATAACACCCTTTTTCTTTTCTTCCTCTGTAAGCTGAGAAATCTTATAATAGGCTCCCCTCGCCTTGAATGCACCTGTAACCTGTAAATTCTCCGTTTTAAGGTAAATCTCACATTCGTCCGATAGATTCTTTGCCTTTATCATATCCGTGGGGCGGATAACCTCCTTAAGTACATAGGAGGCATGATATATTTTGTCTAACGTCAGCATCTATATATCTCCTTTATAACTTACTGTACTATATAAAAATACCCCTTTTTTGATGAAAAGTCAAGATTTTCACCAACTAATTTATATACACAGTCAATTAATTCAATAATTACAGGAAAATATTTTTATTATTATACAAAATAAATAATTTTGTAAGAGAGTTTTGGTAAATTATATAGAATCATTGACTTAAGATGAAAAAAATTTTAAAAATAGAAAAATTGGTCTTTATATTTTCCTTTGATTGCTGTATAATAGGAGTGACAGGTATGTTTTGTCAGGGAGAATGTTGTATTCCCTTTTGGATTTATACCTTGAATTATATTTTTAATGGAGCGTGATTTTAATGCCATTGGTAAATGCAGCAGAAATGCTTACAAAGGCAAAAGCAGGCCACTATGCAGTAGGTCAATTCAACATCAACAATCTTGAGTGGACAAAGGCTATCCTTCTGACAGCTCAGGAGCTTAATTCCCCTGTTATTCTCGGTGTATCCGAGGGTGCAGGAAAGTATATGGCAGGCTACAAGACTGTAGTCGGCATGGTAAACGGTATGCTTGAGGAACTTAACATTACCGTTCCCGTTGCACTTCACCTTGACCACGGCTCATATGAGGGTGCAAAGAAATGTATTGAGGCAGGTTTTTCTTCAATCATGTTTGACGGCTCTCATTACCCGATAGAGGAGAACATTGAGAAAACAAAGGAGCTTGTTGCTATCTGCAAAGAAAAGGGTCTTTCTATTGAGGCTGAGGTCGGTTCAATCGGCGGCGAGGAAGACGGCATTATCGGCATGGGTGAATGTGCAGATCCTAATGAATGTAAGCAGATTGCGGACCTCGGTGTAACAATGCTTGCAGCAGGTATAGGAAATATTCACGGCAAATATCCCGACAACTGGAAGGGACTCAGCTTTGAAACTCTTGATGCCGTTCAGAAGCTTACAGGTGCTATGCCTCTTGTTCTTCACGGCGGCACAGGTATCCCGGCTGACATGATAAAGAAGGCTATTTCACTCGGTGTTTCAAAGATCAACGTAAATACGGAGTGTCAGCTTGCTTTCCAGGAAGCAACAAGAAAGTACATAGAAGAGGGCAAGGATCTCCAGGGCAAGGGCTTTGATCCGAGAAAGCTTCTCGCTCCCGGCTTCGAGGCAATAAAGGCAACCGTTAAGGAAAAAATGGAGCTTTTCGGCTCAGTAAATAAAGCATAATTTCGGCTTTTCAGTTTGTAAAAGTTCAAAAAACAGATTCCCGTGGGATCGCATTATTGTGCTATCAGCATGATGATACGATCCCGCAATTTTGTATAACTTATTTTTAAGGGAGCCGCCATACAGGCAAAAATTAAGCCTGTATGACAGCTCCCTTTATATAGGGTTAAATATTATTCTTCAAGAAGAATAGGATTTTTTTCATGCTCCTCCGTCCAAACCATATAATTTGATTTTCCGTTCTTCTTTATAGCATAAAGCATAGTATCCGCACGCTTGAGTGCGTCATTCATGTGAGCCGCATCATAAATATCCATGCCGGCTATACCCATAGAGCAGGATACCTTATTCTTTTCCTCTATTCCGGTATCCGTATCAGCGACATCCTTTGTAATCCACGCGAAATGGTCACTGTCCTCAATACCCTTATATATATCCTTCGCTATCTGCTCACCCGTTTCCACATTGTGACCGGGGAGTACGATAACAAACTCGTCTCCGCCGTAGCGGACAATATATCCGTTTGTTCCTACAACCTTTTCAAACAATCTTGAAAATGCTATAAGAACCTCATCACCTATATCATGACCAAAGGTATCGTTATAGTACTTAAAATTGTCTAGGTCAAGATATATGACAGCTGCTTCGGTATCCTCCTTCTTACCGGAAACAACCATATTTCTGTAATCATCAAGCCTTTTTGTAAAGCCCTGTCGGTTATAAAGACCGGTAAGCAGGTCGGTAACCGCACTCTTCTGCAGCTTATCGTTCATCGCATTTATCTCATCTCTTGCTTTAAGGCGGTAAATTGTATCTGTCATTTGGCGAACGGCAAATTTGAATATTGTAAGATCATTCCTGTCAAGAGTGGTAATGCTGCAGCTCATATTTTCATGAAGCTCTATGCAGGCTATCATAAAGCCCGAAAGTTCATCGTTAGTCGTTACGGGAACACAGGCAAATGATATAATATTGTTCACTCCGTATATATTTAGGACGGGTGTATATTCATAAAACTCTCTGTCGAACCTTGAGGATACAAATTCCTTCTTGTGTTTTCTCAGATACTGTGCAACCTCTGTAAGCTCCTCATTGGTAATATTAACATCACTGCTGTTATACTTAACAACCGGGGCACCGTCAATAACATCAACATAAAGAATATAGTCGACATTATAGTTATTTTGAAGCATAACCATAGAGTCATCTATTATTGATTCAACCGTCATATTAGCCTTGTTAAGAAGCTCCTGCCATGAAAGAAGGAAATTGATACCCTTTGTTCTGTCGGCAAGCATTACCTTCATTTCCGAAATCTGTGCAAGCTCATCTATCTGATATTTATCAATTTTCTGAACATGAATGGGAATATGCTTTTCAATATAAGACTTTTTATGAAGCTTGGCAAAAAGCCTTTCTTCCTTATATTTATAGCCGTTTTTATTACAAAATTCTATGCAGGTATTGAGAATTTCTTCTCCCTTTTCTATTTCCCCCTGCTCCGCATACATATCATACTGTTCCTCCGCAAACATCGCATAAACAAAGAATTGCAGTCCCTCAGAACGGTACATATGTATCCTTGCCTTATCCATATATTCCTGAGCCTTTTGGACATTATCATTTTTTTCAAGCAATGCACTGCAAAAGTAATAGAAGAACATATCATCGTCCCACAGATAATAGTTGGGTTCACCGTCGCAATGCAGAAGATGATAAAGCACCCTCTCCATCTTATTAAGATAAAAATGGGCATTATACTCAATTCCCATTTTATAGCTACAGTATACTATCATACCGTACACCTTTGATATATTGCAGACTCTCATACGGTAAAGCTTTACCGAATCAAGAAGCTTAAGAACCTGAAGGAGACTGTTGTACGCAACATCATAATTAAAGGAAAGTATAGCATTTGTTGCCATATTATACAGAGTCTCAGCAACATTGTATGCATCCTTAAGCTTATAGAACAGTTCAAGTGACCTGTTAAAATAGTCATTTGCCTGAGTGAACTGCTCACTTACAATTCTGTTAAATCCAAGACCGTTATAGATAGAAGCCTCCTCAGACTTATCATTCTGGTTTTCAATGATATCAAGGCATTTTTTATAATAATAATCAACAAAAGAAAAGTATCCGTAGCCCTGTGCAAGGAAAACATTTTTCTTCCATGCCGAAATCATCAGTCTTTCATTCTTAAGCATTTTTGCCAGATTCATTGCCTCAACAAAATTCTGCTGGTTTTCACACTTTTCCGCATCACCCGAAAAATAGCTTTTCCTGTTGCCGCATACATAAAACATAATATGTGCAAGATGATTATAAAGCTTATACTTGATGCATTTTTCCTTGAAATCATCTATACTTTCGGTTTCATCTATACCGTGCCACAGCATATATGACATCCAACCGTCAAGCACACACATATAATCAAGAATTTGTGCATACAAAAGACATTTTTCGGAACCGCTCTTCTGTGCTATCTTCATGCATCTCCCTGAATTTTTTCTTGCAAGGCTCGGCTGTCCTCCGTAAATCTCACATACCGTAAGAAGGTAATAATATTTGAAAGTATATTTTATATTTGGATGCCTGTTATTAACATTTTTCAGTCTATCACACATACTGAGGGCAGCGGTATAATTACCCTCATAAATAGCGGCATTTGTATAGAGAATATAAAAACGCACAAGATTCTTTGTGCTTATTCCCACCCTCTCTGTTATCAGTCTGTTATATATCAAGTCAAGATAATACAACGCCTGCTTCGTAGATAGTGTCAGAATCATATTATTTATTTTTGTAAGATACTTGGGGAAGTCCGACAATGTCGGCTCAAAGCTCTCCATAATATTGACCTCTGCCTGTGAATCTTGAATATTCCAATCAAGCATATAGTTAAGCTCATCAATCTTATGTACAAGCTCTGACCAGATTTTTGACATATAAGTCGGCATTTCATATGCTTCATTGTAATTTGCAAGAAGTGAAATATTATCATATGTTTTTTTAATAAAGTGACAGAGAAAATTCACGGTTCCCTCTTCCGCAAGATGCAGCTTATTCAATATCACAAACAGCGTATGCTCCTTGGATATATAGCTCAAAATATTTATAAGCGAATTTATAAACTGTTTCCGCTCATAGTCCACCTCAACCACAATGATATCCTCTGTCCTCTCACATTCCCCCTGCATAATATAGCTTTTTATTGTGGAACGGCTGAGATAGTATACATCTGTTTCCTCAAGAAAATCATCAAGGGACATACGGTAGTAATATTTAAAATACAGTTGTTTTATCCAGCTGAGAAACGGCTCATATGCCTCCTGCATTCTCATTGCAGAAAATTCATGATACAGAAACTCAACATCAACGTTACTTTTTTCAACTGCCTCCTGTATCGAGTCCATTGAAATATTAAGATTATTGTAATGCTTCACGAACAGAATACTGCTATGGTTCTGATCAAGTCCATGTACTATGGAGTCAACAATTTTTTTTGTATATATCTGCGTACAGGATTCCATATTAAAACCTCCAATCTTACCTACTATTATAACAAAATAAACTATATTTTTCAATATTTTTTTAACTATTCGTATTTAATTCACAAAATATACCCAACCAATTCTGTTATAGAAAGAACAGCCGAAATAATCCGACTGTTCTTGTAATTATAAAAAACTATACGTTCGGCAGTACGGCTCATTAAGATTTTTACCCATACCGAACCCAATATATTCCCGCCACCTTAAAGTCGGGGAACATTTATCTGAGGTCATGTCGGCTTTACATCAATCCTGCTTCCTTACGGTTAGCGAGGTGTTCTTCTTCTGACTTAGCATAATACGGAATAGCACCAACCTCACCGTCAGCCGCCTTATGACAGAAGTAATAATAATCCGTATCCGTCGGATTTACAGCTGCTTCTATTGCGCTAAGACCCGGATTACATATAGGTCCAGCAGGAAGACCGTCAATTTTATAGGTATCGTATTTGCTGACATAATCCTTTCTTAAGGCTGCCGGAACCCGGTTCTGTGTTTTATAGGGATAGTAAACAGTGGAATCAAGCTGTAATTTCTTGAATCCTCCCTCACCAAACTCATTCCGTCCGTCATTCGGTATTGTATCAAGACGATTTTTTAAAATTGAGGAAATGATATACATATCATCCTCATTAGCCGCCTCTGCCTCTACCAATGATGCAATGGTAATAACCTCATCCATGCTCATTCCGAGTTTTTCGGCCCTCTTTGCAACAGTAGATTTCTTCTCCCCCTGCACAAACCGTATTTTTGTATGATATAGCTTATCATTATAATTACTCAAAAATTTATATACTACCGAATACGGATTTTCACCAACATAGAAATCATAAGTATCCGGGAATAAAAATCCCTCAAGCTTATAATATCTGTCACTTTTATTCTTTACATTTTTAAGAAACTCAAAATCCTTATCAAACTCATCCGAATTGCACTTATCAAGGAACTGCTCAGCAGTACAAACCTTATTTTTCTCAAGCAATTCCGACATTTCAAGTATGGAAATACCCTCACGGAAGCGTATATTAACTACATCTGTTCTGTTTTCAACTGTTTGGAGCTTGTTTATAAGTGACTCGTAATCCTTATTTGTCTGAACCTCAAATGTACCCTTTTCAAAGCCCGAGGTAGATTTTGTAATGGTAGCATAAAGCTTAAAAAAGCCTTTATTTTTTATCAGACCGTTTTCAAAAAGTATATCCGTCACCCGGTCAAGGGTCGCATTTTCCGGTATATTTATCTCAACCGTTTTTTCCCCCTCTCTACCGACAGCGAGCATATCATTCACACCCACCATAATGTACTGACCTATCATTATAGATACAAACACTATCATCGTAAACCAGACTGTACGGAAAATAACCCTGTTCTTTTTCGCTTTCAGTCTGCGCCGCTTTTTGTCGAGCCTTTTAGCTGTTTTCATTTCATGTCTTTCAGGTTGTTGTGCAATATGCTCCTGCGGCTCATCGCTGTAGCTCGAAAGCTCATCGGTAAAATAGTCATTCGACTCATCATCTATCGCCCTGCCGCTTTGCAAATCTATGCTGAAATCCTCTGCCTTTTCTTCCTCTGCGGGAACATCTCCGGAAGTACTGTCCGTGTCCTCAAACTCTTTGTCAAAATCATCATTAAACTGAAGCTTAAAATTTTCAATTTTTTCTTTTCTCTTTTCGTCCAGCTCATCACTCACAACTAAACACCTTCTTCTTATTTCCGATTATAATACAATTATTTTCGGTAATGACATAATCCATCAAAACATCATGATCCTCATGCGGTATCTCATCTCTCATACAGCATTCGTAGCATAACCCAACAGATATTCCTTTGAACCCCCCAAGAAATCTGTCATAGTAGCCCATGCCGAATCCCATCCTTCTTCCGGATTTATCAAATGAAAGTCCCGGCACAATACACAATGCCTCGATACCCGGATAAGCCCTACGGCACAAATTGCTGTCAGGCTCCGATATGCCGTACGCACCGACTGCAAGACAGTCAAAATTTCTTATAAAATAAAACTGCATATTTCCTTTATTGTCTGTACATTTCGGAACGGCAACATCAATATTTTCAGAAAGCAGATATTCAATCAACTGCACAGTATCAACCTCAAGCAAAGGCGACGATACATAACAAAATACCTGTTTGGGCTTAAGAACGTCAATAAGTCTACGTGCAAGAAGAAATATTTCCCTATCTGCATAATCTCTTTCCTGCCTATCCATATCAAGACGCAGCTTCTTACATTCTCTCCTCAGCTCTGCCTTTTTTTCGGTTATTCCCTGCATTGAATCGAACTCTTTACATTATCTGCCGTTTCCCTGCCTTTAAGAGAAGCAAGCAGTTCAAGGGCAAAATCCACGGATACACCCATTCCCCTTGCCGTTATAATCATTCCGTCATGCGATACATAATCATTTCGAAAATCCGCACCGTCCAGTGCTTTTTCAAAACCTGGGAAAGCGGTCGCTCTCTTTCCCTTAAGTATGCCGAGGTGTCCGAGTATAGATGGTGCAGCACATATCGCTCCTATAAGCTTGTTATTTTCACAGCAATATTTCACCGCATTAATAACGGCTTCATTTTTTTCAAGATTAAGTGTTCCGGGCATACCACCGGGTAGTATCACAGCCTCTGCACTGTCAAGCTCGGTAAGCTCATCTGCAGTGATATCCGCCGTAACCGGGATACCGTGTGAGCTTACAACGGTTTTGCTCCCAACTCCTACCGTTTCCACATCAACCTTACCCCTCCTCAATATATCAACGGGAGTAAGTGCTTCTATTTCTTCAAAACCCTCTGCAAGAAATACATATACCACAATAATCCGTCCTTTCAAATGTAAACATATACTATGATAATAGCATAAAATCGGCTTAGTGTCAATTTATTAGATAATTTTCCTTATAATTGAAAATTTTCAAAAAAATGAGTGTTGAAATTTCACCGAAGTAGCGTTATAATACTAATTGCAGTGGAGATAACCGCTGAAATTATTACACGGAGGTTTTTTCTTATGAAAAAAATGTTACGTTTTTCAACGTCTTTATTTATGGTTGCAGCGTTAGCTTCATGTGCAGTAATTTCCGCAGGTGCAGCTGACCGGTCAGCTCTTCCCGATTGCGGTAATGTCAAAGCTTATGTTATCAGCAACGGTAGCTGCACAACTCCAGATATGTCAAAGATAAAGGACATTATCGGAAACTGCAGTGGAAGCTGTGATATAAAGACTATCACAGATCAATGTACAAAAGCAGGCATTGATATCAATGATTTAATTTCAAAATATGGTATTCTTCCGGATGACAGCCAATGCACAGACTGTGAAAACGGAGAATCTTCCAAGCCGTCGGTACCGGAGCAGTCAGCAGCACCGAGCAAGCCGGAGCAGTCCGAAAGTTCGGATGCACAGACACCGTCCGTTGACAGCAACGTATCGGAGTATGAGAAGCAGGTTGTAGAGATTGTAAATCGTTACCGTGCAGAAAACGGACTTAAGCCCCTTACCCTGAATACGGAGTTATCCAAGGTTGCAAGGCTTAAATCTCAGGATATGAAGGACAATAAATATTTCAGTCATACCTCACCGACATACGGAAGTCCCTTTGATATGATGAAAAAATTCGGCATAAGCTACCGCACAGCCGGAGAGAATATTGCAATGGGACAGAGAACCCCCGAAACCGTCATGACAGCATGGATGAATTCAAGCGGTCACAGAGCCAACATTCTCAATTCCACATACACACAGATCGGTGTAGGCTATGTAGCCGACGGCAACTACTGGACACAAATGTTCATATCATAACAAAGTATTGTCGCTGTCCTGTTCGCTATGATTTTTCAATAGCAAGTACGTTCACACAGTGTAAGTTTACCTGTGGGGGTGAATAGGTAGAACGTCGTGAGCGGTTCTGTGGAGTTACCCCACGATAAGAAGTTTCAATAAAGCAATTTCAGGTCGAGTCTAAAAGGGCTTGACCTGAATTTTTTATTACGAATTAACACACCATATATTTTTTGCAAAAAGCATAATACCGTTATCTGTAAACATTTCACAGTTCGAATATATTATGCAAATCCGAATGAAAGCCGTAATTCTTCCCTTGTAATGTATGTGAGTTCATCATAGAAATCACAGCTTCCCCATATATCAACTATACCGTCATAGTAACAATTAAGCATGATAACACTTATACCGTAAAATCTTGCACCTGTTATCATCTATCGTATCCTGTCCGACAGATAAACTAAAATTCAGAGGTATAATACCAATTTTCTTCTATTTCTGTCCAATACTCCGTTTTTTTACCCGTTGAATAAATCAGGCATATATTCGGATAAACAAATAAAATGCTTCCGTCATCATTCTTCGTAATCCA
>CANQLX010000002.1 GCA_947624835.1 uncultured Clostridia bacterium | reverse complement strand
TAGCACAGTCTAAACCTTTTATAATTCATTATTCTAATATAGAATTATTTTTCGCGATTAAATCAGTGTTTCCCTAAAAAACAAAAACCGACTTTAAATTATTGGATAACAGACATCCCAAAATAAAGAAGAAGTCTCAAAACTCCATGTGATATATTGACAGCTATGATTATGTCTGATAAAATTGTAACAGAGGCCGTATTTATGTTTATTTATAGGAGCACCTCATATATATGAAAACAGGCATTTACCCCAATTTGGAAGTGATATTAATGGTTGAGCTGCATTTTGGGATAACCATTCGTGAAAATTGCTTTTTGATGACGAAAACAAAAAGAATTATAACAGCTTTTACGTGTACAAATCAGCAAATGGAAAAGTAACTAGGCTTGAATATGTTTACTTATCGCCGTGTATATAAACCATATGAGAATGAATTTTGAAATTTTGGAAGTCAGTATAATGAGCCCCGGAGGGAGATAGTATGCCATTCGACTACAAAAAGGAATATAAGGAATTTTATATGCCCCCAAAAAATCCAACGATTGTAACCGTGCCGCCAATAAATTATATTGCTGTTCGCGGAAGTGGCGATCCAAATGCAGAAAACGGCGAATATAAGCAGTCAATAGGTCTGCTGTATGCCATTGCCTTTACAATAAAAATGAGTAAAAAGGGCAGTCGGCAGATTGAGGGGTATTTTGATTATGTTGTTCCGCCGTTGGAGGGTTTTTGGTGGCAGGACGGAAAACCGGATATTGATTACAACCACAAAGAAGCATTTCAATGGATATCAGTTATACGTTTACCCGATTTCGTAAATAAAGAAGCTTTTGATTGGGCAATAGCCGAAGCAACAGAGAAGAAGAAAACCGACTTCTCAAAAGTAAATTATATGACATATGACGATGGACTTTGCGTACAGTGTATGCACATAGGGAGTTATGATTCAGAGCCGGAAACAGTTCAGCTTATGCATAAATTTATGAAGCAAAGCGGACATGAGCTTGATATATCCGCCAAGCGTTTTCATCACAAAATATATCTTTCGGATGCAAGGAGAGTTTCTCCGGACAGGCTGAAAACCGTTATCCGTCATCCAATTAAATAAAAGTTTGAAAAGACCAATAGAACACGGAATTTTTGACACATCCAATAATGAGGCAGGAATCAAACCAATAAGTAATTTTACATAGAAAACTGATGTCCCGCACCCCGTAATGGTTATGGACATCAGTTTAAAAACAAAAAGCGTCCGAAAAACCGAACGCTTTCTTTATATGGGAACAATAGGGCTCGAACCTATGACCCTCTGCTTGTAAGGCAGATGCTCTCCCAGCTGAGCTATGCTCCCATTTGCTTGCTGAACTCTCAGCGACGATATTAATTATATCATATTAATTTCAAAAATGCAATACCTTTTTTATATTTTTTTACGGTATTAAATTTATTATCCATCCATTATATAAAAATATCATCACACATTGACATATAACTAATTTTGGATTATAATAAGCACAGGCAAGGACGCTTTGATTATTTCAGAGCGTCCTAAATTTTTTAGGAGTGGACTTATATGAACAAACCGCTGATTGCTGTAATGCCGCTGTATGACAGTGATAAGAAATCCTACTGGATGCTGCCGGGATATATGAAGGGAATAGAAATTTCCGATGGTATCCCCATAATGCTTCCGCTTACAACAGACATGGATACCCTTGACAGGATATCCAATGAATTTGACGGATTTCTTTTTACGGGCGGACAGGATGTGGGGCCCGGACTTTATGGGGAGGAAACGCTTCCGTGCTGTGGTGAAATCTGCAAGGAACGTGACATTATGGAAAAATATCTTCTTGAAAGAATAATAGAGCTTGATAAACCTGCATTGGGAATATGCCGCGGAATACAGATTTTCAATGCAGCCTTAGGCGGTACTTTATATCAGGATCTTAATAAACAGCACCCATCGGACACGGAACACCATATGTCCGCACCATATGACAGGGCTGTACATTCAGTACGGATATGCAGCGGTACACCACTAAGTAAAATAATTAACGCTGATATCATTGGTGTAAACAGCTATCATCATCAGGCAATAAAAGAATTATCTCCACAACTCAAAGCAATGGCAATTTCCGAGGACGGTCTTATTGAGGGAGTATATATGCCCGATAAAACATTTATTCTTGCATTACAGTGGCATCCTGAGTTTTCTTTCAGGTCGGATACAAACAGCCTTGAAATATTCCGAAATTTTGTTAAAGCCTGTGGTGGTCGGAATGATAAATAGGCGATATAATAATCGAGCCTTGTGTCCTCGGTCTTAAATAAAAGCATACATCTATTGAACTGTCTACCCCATTTTCCTCTGACTGATGACTGACTGTAAGGTCACTCACCAAGTTGTCTGTGTTATCAGTCACGGTATCATCTGTCGCCAACACATTACACGACAATGACAATATCAATGCTGTCGATAACAGACAAGCTGAAAGTCTTTTCGTAAATCCCGTCATTTATATCTACCACCTTTTCTTTAATTTCTATATAATATAGAAAAAAGTACCGATTTTTTAGACTCGGTACTTTTACTGAATTATAGTATTTTTAATATGCTTTAAACAAATATTATTATCCTTTACTCCGCATTACCCACACAAAGGTACATAGTGTATCCTCCACGTTCTTCATTATAATAAAAAAGACCGCTAAACGTGTCAGCTTCAGGATTCATCATAATCTCCCAGTGACCTGTCCACGGTATTGTGTTAGCCACCCAGGCTTCCATGTCATATGCGTTCTCAGTACCATTAATATTAGAATTTCCTGCACGATGTGCTATGGAATGATTTTCTTCACACCAATCCGCCGATTCGGCAATACCTCGTAATGGGTCTTTTTGCTCCTCACTCAATATATACTTCCCATCAGGTGTAATATTGGAGAATACACCTTCTTTCAACATTTCATCAAACTCATCGCCAAACTCTTGTTTACAATGTTCAATGCGTTTAAGTCCTGCCTCATATTGCCATTCAGGAGTGTCCCACACTAATTCTTGAAGTCCTCTCTCTACGGTATCTATTGATAACAGGTAACATCTCGGTACATTTGTACAATGTCAATCCATGAGGTGATGTATATGTTTCCAAACGTGACTTCCAACTTAAATCGTCATAAGGATTAGACGGATTTACCTCTGTGGACTGTGTTTTACTCGGCTTAGAATTATTACTCGGCTTTGAACTATTGTTACTACTCGGCTTTGAGGTGCTACTCGGCTTTGAACTGCTACCCCCATTATTCTGTGTGCTACTCGGCTTTGAGGTGCTACTCGGCTTTGAACTGCTACCCCCATTATTCTGTGTGCTACTCGGCTTTGAGGTGCTACTCGGCTTTGAACTGCTACCCCCATTATTCTGTGTGCTACTCGGCTTTGAGGTATTACTACTATTTCCACTATTACTACTGTTGTCACTATTTACGCTATTTGCACTCACAACGACCTCTATGTCAACCCTATACCTGCCGTCCTCTGTTGATATTCCTACTGTGCTACTTCCTACACCATTTGCTGTTACCGTGTGACCATCATAGTACGCTATGTTGCTGTTACTGTAATGTGCTACAAGCGACCTCTCTGTCGCATTGGACGGCATTACCCCAGGCTCTAATGACACACTCTCCCCAACCCTTAACTGCAACGATGACTTCGGGAGAGATAGAGAGGTGATGGGGACTTGTGCAGGACTGCTTGGCTTACTGCTCTCTTTTGAACTTTCAACCTTGCTCGACTCCTGCTTACTTGCTTCTTTTTTACTTGACTCCTGCTTGCTCGACTCTGTTTTGCTTGATTCCTGCTTGCTTTTATCGCTGTCTTTACTGCTTTCTGCCGAAGATTCACTCTGTGAGCTTTCGGGAGAGCTTGTTTCCTCGCTCACTTTTTCACTTTCAACAGAACCTTCTGTGCTTTCATCAACCTTGGATTCTGTACTGCCCGTTTCACTCCCCGAGCCGTTGCAGGCAACCAATGCTCCGCATATACCGACAGATGCTGCCAAAACAATGGCGGCAATAATTATAATTTTCTTTTTCTTCATACTCATCATCCCTTTCTGTTAATTAAGAACATCATGTTGGTTGGAATAAACACTCAGACTTTGCAAATAATGTAATATTGATTTGGTTATACTACACATTAAAAATTTTTTCAACAAAAAAATACCGTATTTATAAAAATAAGGATAACTTCTTGCACTTGTTACAAAAAACGTTATTCCCCGAACCGCCAATTCAAACAATCAAAATATTTCATTTTCCATAACCCTCAATATACTCTTGAAAAAGCTCAAGATATCTCCCCGCTATTCCACTGAGCGGTCGCTCAGCAGAACGTATATATCCTACCTCCATAATTTCACTACTTTGCAGCGGTATTGCGATTATATCCGTTCCGTTGAGATCGCTGCTCAGTATTCCCGAAGAAATTGTATATCCGTCCAACCCGATTATAAGATTAAAAAGGGTGGCACGATCGGAAACGATAATATTTTTCGGACTTTCAGCCGTGCTGTGTAGCTCCTCGGAAAAATAAAAGGAATTGTTTATTCCCTGATCATAGGTGAGTCGGGGATATGCGAGCAGATCATCCATGCTTACTAAGCTTCTACCGGCAAGAGGATTATTCCTGCTTACGAATACATGAGGTGAAGCGGTAAACTGAGGAGTAAATTCAAGTTCTTTGCTTTGGAGAATACGCTGAATAACCTCACGGTTAAAATTACTTAAAAATATTATCCCCAGTTCCGAACGCTGCATATGTACGTCCTCAATAATATCATATGTCCGCATTTCACGCAGGGAAAATTCATATTTATCCTTGTCGTACTCCTTTACTAAGGCAACAAAGGCATTTACCGCAAACGCATAGTGTTGAGCAGATACGGCAAAAACACGTTTTACGGTTTCACCGCATTTATAGGTATGCTCCAGAAGTTCCGCCTGTTCGACGACCTGTCGGGCATAGGAGAGGAATTTTATACCATCATCAGATAAAATAACTCCTCTGTTATTTCTGAGAAAGATAGTTATACCCATCTCCTGCTCAAGCTCGGCCACTGACTTTGACAGACTCGGTTGAGTTATAAAAAGCTTTTGTGCTGCCATTGTGATTGAGCCGCAATGTACGATTTCAATTATGTATTTTAATTGTTGTAGAGTCATCAGAGATACTCCGTTTCTATGCGTTATTTTCTTTTCTCAATTCTTTTGCGGCTTCCACAAGATTTTCAAGTGAAGGAACAGTTTCGTCTATTCCTCTTGTCTTAAGTCCGCAGTCCGGATTAACCCATAGTTTTCCGGGCGAAATTTTGGAAAGCATTTTCCGAAGTGAGGTTTTTATTTCCTCCTTTGACGGTATTCTCGGAGAATGAATATCATATACCCCCGGTCCTACCTCCGTGCGGAAATGATTTTCCTTTAAATCATCAAGAATACTCAGGTCGGAGCGTGAAGCCTCAAAAGTTATAACATCTGCGTCCATATTGTCAATTTCCTTCATTATATCCGAAAATTCGCTGTAACACATATGGGTATGTATCTGAGTTTCCGGTTTTACCCCACTGTGTACAAGCCTGAAAGCAGGTATCGCCCAGTCAAGATAAGAACTCCGATCCGATTTTCTCAGTGGCAGTTTTTCCCGCAGAGCGGCCTCGTCAACCTGAATTACGGAAATACCGCTTTTCTCAAGATCGAGCACTTCTTCACGTATAGCAAGTGCTATCTGAAATGCACTTTCCTTCAATGAGATATCTTCACGTGGGAATGACCAGTTAAGTATTGTAACCGGTCCCGTCAGCATACCTTTCATCGGTTTTTCTGTCAGACTACGGGCATACGACGACCATTTCACCGTCATAGGTCTTGCACGGGAAATATCTCCCCATACAACAGGCGGCTTCACACAGCGTGTTCCATATGACTGTACCCATGCCTTTTCGGTGAAAATATAACCGTTCAGACACTGTCCGAAATACTCTACCATATCGTTTCTTTCAAATTCTCCATGCACAAGAACGTCAAGTCCGATTTTTTCCTGCAATTCAACACATTGTGCTATCTTCTCTTTTATGAATTTCTCGTATTTTTCTTCAGTCATATCACCCCTGCGGTAAGATGAGCGAGCCTGACGTATTTCCTTTGTCTGAGGGAACGAGCCTATTGTGGTTGTTGGGAAAAGTGGAAGCTTAAGCATACTCTTCTGTATTTTTTCACGCTCCTCAAATTCCGGCAGCCTTACAAAATCCTTATTCGACAAAGCGGAGATCTTTTCCCTTACCCTATTATCTTCTTCCACACGCCTCTCACTGAACAGCAGGGTGTTTTTTATAAATTCATTTGTTTTTTCGGGATTGTCTGATGATATAATCGTTCTAAGCTCCGCAAGCTCGGAAAGCTTTTCCTCCGCATAGGCAAAATGCTTTTTATAGTTTTCAGGAAGCTTTGTTTCATTTCTGAGTGTATAGGGAACGTGCAGAAGTGAGCAGGATGTTCCGAGCACCGTTTCCCCACACATTTTTTGTAGTTTTGAGACAATATCTAACGTACACCGGTAATTATTTTTCCAAATATTTTTTCCGTTGATAACTCCGGCAAACAGTGTCTTATTCTTTGGGAATCCTTTTGTTGCGATTAACTCAAGGTTCTTTGTACCCTCGACAAAATCAAGTCCTATACCGTCAAAATCAAGAGCGCATATTTCTCCATAGCAATCCCTTACATCTCCGAAATAGGTCTGAAGAAGAACCTTGGCATTTCCTTTTCTGTCAAGAATTTTCTTATATAGACTTATAAAATGCTTTTTGTCACTCTCTGTCATATCATTTACAAGACAGGGTTCGTCAAGCTGAATCCATTCCGCCCCCAAACTGACAAGTTTATTTATAATCTCGACATAGGAATCTGCAATTTTTTCGGAGAAATTCCATTTGTCTTTATTCCCCGTATATTTTGCAAGCTTAAGAAAAGTATATCCGCCTATAATTACGGGCTTTGTCTTTATACCATTTTCAAAAGCCTCAAGAAACAGTTTGCACGGTTTATCGCCATTAAGCCTTATATTCGTGTCATCGTCCAATTCGGGAACCATATAATGATAATTGGTATTGAACCACTTCTTCATTGCCGAGGCCTTAACATCGCCCACCTTCCCTTGATAACCTCTTGCCATAGCAAAATATGTATCGAGTTCGGAAAGATTTAGATCACGATAACGCTTCGGTATAACGTTCAAGAGAAATGCGGTATCAAGCATTCCATCATAAAACGAAAAGTCATTGGAAGGAATAAAATCTATCGAATTTTCCTTTTGCACTTCAAATGCTGAAAGCCGGATTTGTTTTGCCGTTCTGTTAAGCTCATCTGCGGTTATTTCATTGCGAAAATATTTTTCGCTTGCAAATTTCAGTTCTCTCTGAGCACCAATTCTCGGATATCCTATAACAGATGTTTTCATATTATTATGCCACCTTACCTTATTGTTATTTTTACTTATTGTAGCATTTTTTCGTAATATGTGGTAACATCTGTTTTTTGTGGCTATGCATAGTTTAAATCTATGGCAAAGAAACCATGCCATAGCCTCAAATACGTTAATTCAGGATATTAATCTCCTCACACTTAGCAAGAGGATAAATTGCAAGTTCACTTCCGTCAAGCTTTTCACGGTGCATATCAACACCGTTTATCTGACTGTTTTCATAGGTGGTGTAATAGTAAATACCCTTGTCCGTATTACAGCAGGAGGAATATATTGTATATTCAAATCCGCCTTCAACCTTACAGCATCCCCTTTGCTGTTCAACAGAACCGAGAATATGGAAAAACTGATTTACACTTTCAATTTCCGAATCACCCGATATGGAATTAAGCTTTGTAAATGCCGCCTTCACGAAACGTGACGCGGATGATAAATCCCCCGGAAGTCCGAAACCGCCCATACCCCTGCTATATATTTCAAGCGGAGTATCGGGTGAAAATCTGTTGGTAGGCTCTTCACGTGTCAGACCCATATAATTTGACAGATTCAGCATCTGGAAATCGAATGTAGGATTATTTGTCATAACCCCTACCGGGTTATCATAAATTTTCAGTCCGTCCTTTACTGATTCAACCACAATACTCTCGTCACGGTCGGAAATCATCCAGTGCAAAGGCGAAAGCGGAAGTTGTTCGCTGAAATTTTCATTCAATAAGCTCATACACGAAAGTTTTTCACGTGCCTCACTCACAGTTGCACACTGACCGAGTATCCATGGAATAAACTCAAACGGAGCAACATTATCCTTGCCGGGATCTTCCGACTTATAATCGGCATTACCGGGGAAATTCAAGCCTGCCATGCTCAGTCCCCTTTCATTTGTCGCATCATAATACAGAGGATAATTCTCCTGCACGAATGCCATACCGATAATAGCATAATGCGATGGCATATCCCCCATTTTCCGAAAGATGAAAGGATAATTCCTCGGTGTTACGGTGACTGTCTGATTATATGCAAATTCATAATCAAGAGTCCTTCCGAAATAATGATCCTTTGTTTTGTAGGTTGCCGCTGTACACATAATTTTTTTCCTCCTGTTAATTATATTTTTATTTCAGTTTGTCAGATAATCGAATATGTATATGCCTCATACTCATCTGCGGAAAGACCGGGCATAGGCTTTTTGTTAAAATCCTCTTGAATTTTTTCTTTTATTTTTGTATCTATAAAATATGTTTTTGCCATACTATATTTTTCATATATATTCCTTCAACGGATTAATCCAATAATAAATGTAAGCAAGTATGTATTCTCCCTGCCTAAAGTTGTATTCATTAAAAGACATAAAAATTTTTACCATACGCTGTTCGATTATGTCATTATCGGCTCTCTCATAGAATTTTTTCAAACGTATGTACCAACATATGCATAGGCAGGTAATAATAACAATGTTGCAGTTACTGCAACGATGGGTGCACTTATATCAACAACACCCCCCTACATCTAAAATTCTTGCTATGGTCATTCCTATTCCGATATAAGACAAATAACAAAAGAAATTTACATTTTTTCTCGAAAAACTGCGTTGTTTCTTGTAATAGAAATCAAAATATTTCATAAGATACGTTGTTGTAATGACTTTAAGGTTTATATTACTAACCTTTCTCATATGTACGCATCCATTCAAAAATATTATTTATATGAGTATATCACCATTTTACGGTTTTTACAATACATCTCAAACTAATATTTTAATACGTAATGTTGGAAATAAAAAATTAAAAATATTATTGACATTATTAAAAAAACATGATATATTACACTTGAAATGATAACTGCTATGATGAGGAAGCGAATTGAGCATAGTATATCTAGAGATCGGTGGTCATGGGCTGTAAGCTGCCGTATATACGCTTTTTTCGATACCGCCTCGGAGCTTCGCAGTGAACGCTTGCCTAAGCTGCGGCGTGTGACATACGTTATAATGTCGGGGATTATACATTTATAATTCCGTTGAGCGGCTTTTTGCCGGAAAACAGGGTGGAACCGTGAAGCTTATGCCTCGCCCCTCGTGTGTATATCACAGGGAGCGGGCTTTTTGTTTCGTGTCTATGCAGTTAAAATAATACAAATTCGGAGGTAGGGAAAATGGTAAAGGTATCACTAAGGGACGGAGTTGTAAAGGAATTTGAAAACGGAACAACGGCCGCCGAAATTGCCAAGTCACTCGGTATGGGTCTTTATAAATCTGCCTGTGCCTGTAAAATTGACGGAGAGGTTTTCGATCTAAGAACGGTAGTTGATAAGGATTGCACTCTTGAAATACTGACTTTTGATAACAGTGAAGGCAAAAAGGCATTCTGGCATACGACATCACATATTCTTGCACAGGCTGTAAAGCGTCTTTTCCCATCTGCTAAGTTTGCAATAGGTCCGGCTATAGAAAACGGATTTTATTATGATTTTGATGTAGAAAAGCCGTTTTCGCCGGAGGATCTCGAAAAGATTACAGTTGAAATGAAGAAAATTGTCAAGGAAGGCTTTGAGATTGAAAAATTTCTTTTGCAGCCGGATGAAGCCATGAGTTTGCTTGAGGGTATGAATGAACCGTATAAGGTTGAGCTTTGCAGGGAGCATACGGATAAGGGAGAGCCGATAAGCTTTTATAAGCAGGGAGAATTTACCGACCTTTGTGCCGGACCCCATCTTATGAGTGTATCTCCGATCAAGGCAATAAAGCTTACTGCCTGTACGGGTGCATATTGGAGAGGCGACAGCAAGAACGCCCAGCTCTGCCGTATTTATGGTGTGTCATTCCCAAAGGCATCACAGCTTGAGGAGCATTTGCAGAAGCTTGAGGAGGCAAAGCTGCGTGACCATAACAAAATCGGACGTGAGCTTGAATATTTTACGACTGTAGACTATGTCGGACAAGGTCTTCCCATACTTATGCCCAAGGGTGCGAGGGTAATCCAGCTTCTCCAGAGATGGGTTGAAGATGTTGAGCAGTCGAAGGGCTGCCTGCTTACGAAAACTCCCTTCTTTGCAAAGCGTGAGCTTTATAAGATATCGGGACATTGGGACCATTATCTTGACGGTATGTTCGTACTCGGAGATCCTTATGATGAAACAAAGGAATGTTTTGCTTTGCGTCCGATGACCTGCCCGTTCCAGTATCAAGTTTATCTTAACAAGCAGCGTTCATACCGTGATCTCCCCATGAGGCTTACGGAAACCTCAACCCTTTTCAGGAATGAGGCGTCAGGAGAAATGCACGGACTTATACGTGTACGTCAGTTTACGATTTCCGAGGGTCATTATATTCTTCGTCCGGATCAGCTTGAGGATGAATTCAGGGGCTGTCTTGAGCTTGCAAAATATTGTCTTGATACGGTTGGACTTCTTGAGGACTGTACGTTCCGATTCTCTATGTGGAATCCCGAAAATCCCGATAATAAATATGAGGGAACCTTCGAACAGTGGGAAGCAGCACAGGCGGCTATGAAGAAGATACTTGATAATATTGGTCTTGATTATGAGATAGGCTTTGATGAGGCTGCTTTCTACGGACCTAAACTTGATATACAGTATAAGAATGTATTCGGCAAGGAGGATACCATTGTTACAATACAGATCGATATGCTTCTTGCGGAAAAATTCGGTATGTATTATGTTGACAGTGACGGTCAGAAAAAGCTCCCGTATATCATACACAGAACTTCACTTGGCTGCTATGAAAGAACTCTCGCATATATGCTTGAGCATTTTGCAGGTGCTTTACCGGTATGGCTAAGTCCGGAGCAGGTGCGTGTTATGCCGCTGAGTGAAAACCTTGCAGATCAGGCTAATAAAATTGTTGACAAACTTAATGCACAAGGAATAAGGGTAAGTGCAGATCTCAGGAGTGAGAAGATAGGATATAAGATAAGAGAGGCACAGCTTGAAAAAATCCCATATATGCTTGTTATAGGCAATAAGGAGGTTGAGAACGGTACGGTTTCCGTCCGTTCAAGAAAAAATGCAAATCTCGGTGCAATGGCTCTTGATGATTTTATTAAAATGATCAGGGATGAAATAGATACAAAGAAGAAGGACTGACCTAAAGGGCTGTCAATATATCCGTATACCGTATATATTGACAGCATTATTCCCATATTTTATAGGACGGTGTGTTTATGACTGATAAAGAAAAGGCTGAAAAGGCCGTAGGATTGCTTGAAAAGGAATATCCCGAAGCGGTATGTTCATTAACATATACCGACCCACTGCAGCTTCTTGTTGCAACACGGCTTGCTGCACAGTGTACGGATAAAAGAGTCAATACAGTAACTCC
Source organism: uncultured Clostridia bacterium (assembly GCA_947624835.1). GTDB lineage: Bacteria > Bacillota > Clostridia > Oscillospirales > Acutalibacteraceae > UBA1213. The sequence continues at coordinate 68,134 of CANQLX010000002.1, read as the reverse complement.
GGCTTTGTTTGAGAGATTTCCCGATGCCAAAGCATTTGCAGCGGCTGAGCCAGAGGAAGTTGAGAAATATATAAAGTCCTGCGGTCTGTATAAAACAAAGGCTAAGGATATTGCAGCCATGGCAAAAATGCTCTGCGACGTGTACAACGGGGTTGTTCCCGACAGTATTGATGAGCTTGTAAAGCTGCCGGGAATAGGCAGAAAGACAGCCAATCTCATTGTAGGGGATATTTATGGTAAACCTGCCGTTGTTGTTGATACACACTGTATAAGAATTACGGCAAGGCTGGGTTTTCATAATATAAAAGATGCGGTGAAAATCGAAAAAATACTCAGGAATCTTTTGCCTCCTGAAAAGTCGAATGATTTCTGTCATAGGCTTGTGCTGCATGGCAGATCTGTATGTGGTGCAAGAAAGCCGAAATGTGATGAATGTTGTATGAGAAGTATATGCGACACATATAAAACAGGTGAACGGGAAAAATAACCTGAAATTAACAAATAAACACACTAAAAGGCATTTGCTACACTCCGGTATCAGCAAATGCCTTTTTTGTATTATAAAAAATGAAAGGATGCCCGAAAGCATCCTTTGTCAATATTTACATTTAATTATAAGTAGCATCCTCAGATACGCCGTCGAGAATATAAATGTTTACTCCCCTTCTTCCGTAATTTACACATTCGTCAAGCGTTGGGAAATAAAGGTCTACCACTGTACCTGTTCCGTTATATATAAACCCGCCTGTATCACCTGCTACAGCATAGCCGTATACAAAACCGTCATCCGAAACGATGTACAATATTGAACCGTAGGGAATGATATCGGGGTCAACGGCAACAACACCGTAACGTGCCTCACGACCTGTCGAGCAAAGTGAACCCGCATCGGCAGTATACGCTGTGCTTGAGCCTGTTATAACATCCGTATAGGTAAGCGTATTTCCGTATGTATCAGTTATCGTGCCCTGCTCCTCATTTACTTCGATGTCCCCGAAATCATAGTTTATTACAACTTCTTCTTCGGCAGTTCCGTTAAGTATTACTTCGTCAACAGGCTCTGTGGTGATCTTATTGCTTGTTTCTTCTTCAGAAACCTTCTTACCGTTTACATACTTCTGTTTTACTATTATTGTACGCTCGCCCTCGACGCCGTATGTATCTACCATTGTTTCCCCCTTATAAAGGGTTGAGGTATCCTTGTTTATTGTTTTATAATCAACAGTTTCGGTCTTTGTTACATTCTTGTATACAACTTCATTAATTACAATTTTCATACCGTCGGTAAGCTTTGTATCCTTCTTTACATCAAGCTTATCGTTCTTTGACAGTTCTATGTTGAGATAAGCAAGTGCATCGGCTACCGTACCTGTCGGAACGTCCTTCTTAAGTTCCTTTCCTCTTAAATTAACAACTATTGAACACCAATTTGTGATTCGTATTTCATTTTCCGATGTTTCTTTGAAATTTGCAAGTGCAGTATCAGCGTCTGTATTCACTACAATAAGACTGCTCTCGTCTGTTGAATTATCTTCCTGATTTTCTACACTGAATGCAGAAAGCATTGAATCGCCCACTGTTGTTTCTACGACTGATACTTCACCGCTGTCAAGCTTAGGCATATCGCTTTCAACACTCTCTTTTCCGTCTGTTACTTTAACTGTCTGAGTAAAAGTTGCTACCGTGGCTGCAGCACCTATACAAATCGCTGCTGTTACCGCAATGGATACTGCTCTGTTAAGCAGTGGTCGCTTCTTCTTCCTTTGACTGTTCATTATTAAATCTCCTTAGCTTCATTTCGGCACAAGTGCACCGTTATGAGTTTTTCGTTGATGTTGCTATTATAGTCCCGATTTGAAAGTATGTCAAACAAAAAAGCAGTCAGGTTTTTGTGCATTTTAACGAAGAATATGTCAAAACCACACCTTTTTAGACCGTATACGAGCGGTTTTAGTTCTTTTAAAGAATATTTAACTTCAATTTCTGTGCAAATTGCGGAAAATGAGTATTACAAGTCTGTAACTAATTAATTACAGACAATTAATCATTTGTATTATAGCCGAAAAAAGTATTCGTAAGAAGAAACTCAGATTGCAAGCGGATTTACAGACTTTTAAGTTGTGAAAAAATCGTTCTTATCTACATTGAATTTTTTTTGACCATATATAAAAATTACAGCTTTTAAATTTATGGGATACAAAAAAATTACGTTTTGATAACACCTCCAAATGCAACAATAATGCTGAGGCTTTACCAAACAATCGCATTTTCACGGGAAAATATTAATATATAAATGACACCGAATGACAGAATATAATTTTTCGTAACATAAAAACAGTTATTTTTTTTATTGATTATGAAATGATTTAGTTACAACTTTGACATAAAATAATAAAAAGCGGTAACTACCCGGTCACCGCTTTTGGAAATGCTTTTTATGCTACTCGCATATTATAATTTCTCTTGAATAGGGAAGGGTACGTATGAAATCGCAGAAAACGTGCCATTCGTCAAGCTTATGATTATGTCTTGAATTATACATGGAAATCAGATTTTCATAGTTCATTGTGCAGGTTCTCATTTGATTATAGCTTGACGGCAGAAGCTGTATCATATCGTACCATATCTGTTTATCCTTTGTTTCAATATATTTCAGTCTTAGGGCTTCAAGATATTCAATTATACCTTTCATATGGTTCAGGGTTTCTTCATCCATTCTGTCACAACTGAAATAGGATATGTCAAATGGTGCGGAGGTTATTTTATGCATGGTGCTTGTTGAATTGGCAACCGTTCCTACCTTATATGTATCAAATTCCTTCCACCAATAGATTGGTGCGGTGATATCAACCGTAACAAATATCTGGCGCAGGAATTTTCTGTGGTCACTGCCTGCCTTTCTAAGACGCACCGCAAGTGAAAGGTCGTTTTTTCCGAGTATGAATTTTCCGTTTTCATCAAAATAGCTGTCCGAGCGATTCCAACTGTTGAGGGGATTTCTTGCCCCCCTTATGGCATTATGAAAATTCATGACCTCTACTCTTTCTGTTTTAAGCATAAAATCACCCTTTTTATAATCCGTATCATTTACCGTTTTTTCTTTTGAAATGTGTAGCAGAAATGTGTTATTGCCCTGTCGCTCAAAAGTCGTTTTACAAACTTAAGAGATTTAATCTTAAATGTAGGAATCACATAAAGCTTTCCGTTCATAACTCCGTCAATAGCTGCTGTCGCCGCTGTTTTGCTGTCAATAGGTGCTGTGGAGAATTTTACATGGGCAACTTTATTAAATTCCGTATCCACAGGTCCCGGACAGAATGCACTTATCTTTACACTACTTCCCCGACGTTTAAGCTCCTCGTATATTGCACCGGTAAGGCTTACAACATAATTCTTTGTTGCATAATATGTTGCCATCATAGGTCCTGAGAAAAATCCTGCGATAGATGCTACATTCAGTATATAGCCCTTATTTTTTATCATAAAGTCCTCAAGAAACAGTTTTGTCAGTATATGAACCGCTTTTATATTGGTATCTATCATTTCAAGCTCTCTTTCCATTGAGGTTTCCGTAAAAAAACCGCAGACTCCGAAGCCGGCACAGTTGACAAGCATTTCAATATCTTCCTTTTTGAGAACATCATGGAGTTTTATACATTCTTCCTTGTGGGAAACATCACAGCGAACGCATTTAGCCTTTTTGCCAAGCTCCTTTTTCAACTCCATAAGCCTATCTGCCCTTCTGGCAACGAGTATTACCTCCCAACCCCTGCATACAAGTGCACGGGCTATATCCCTGCCTATACCGGAGCTTGCTCCTGTTATAAGTGCTTTCATAAATTCCACCTCTTCTTTCACTCGTTGTATATTTAATTATTATAATACAAATAGTATATTGGTTACTGCTTTACATTTATATTATATACACATTCGGCATTATATTTTGTCGTTTCCAATACTCTTTCGACAGCTATACCCTTTATCTCCGCTATACGCTGAGCCGTATACTCAATATAGGTGGAGTTGTTTCTCTTACCTCTAAATGGTACGGGTGCAAGATACGGACAATCGGTTTCAAGCACTATCCTTTCAAGTGGGGTATTTCGTACAACCTCAACTATTTTCACGGCATTTTTGAACGTTACAACACCGCCGATGCCTATATACATTCCTAGTCCGACTATATCCCTTGCCATCTCAATACTTCCCGAAAAACAATGCAGTATTCCTTTAGGAGTGTATTCTTTTAGGATTTGGAGCATATCACCGTGTGCTTCTCTATCATGTATATTTACGGGCATATCAAGCTCCCTTGCCATATCAAGCTGAGCGGTAAATATCTGCTTTTGCAGTTCCCTGGGTACATCATAGTAGTAATCAAGTCCTATTTCTCCGATTGCAACGACTTTCGGGTGTGTGGCAAGTCTTTTTATTTCCTCTAAATCATTTATACTTTTCTCATTCAAACATTCCGGGTGCAGACCTGCCGCCGCAAAAACCCGTTCATATTTTTCCGCAAGCTCAATACCAAAGCGTGAGGAGGCAATATCCGTTCCCTGATTTACAACGGCATAAACTCCGTTTTCAAAAATATGTGGGAGGAGTATATCCCTGTCATCGTGAAATGCCTTGTCGTCATAGTGCGAATGGGTATCAAAAATCAAATTCATAATGTATATATTTCCCTTTTAGTTTGTTTTTATTCCCTATAATAAAATTGCATGATTATTGTTTTTGTCAGCAATTATTTTATCTGCAATCTCTTTATAAGAAAGCATCTTCATCAAGACCTACCGTATCTGGACAGAAAATATAATCAGAAATATCTAATCCTGTATTAATTTCAAGATATTCTATAATCCAATCCATTTCTGCCTCGCTGAGATTAAGCATAAATATCCATTACCTGTGGGAGTTTAGTTTTGTCGATTTTAAGATTCATCATTCAACTCATTCTCCCTTTTATCCTTATCGTAGAAATACTTTATAACATCACGTCTTGTCACTATACCTATAAACACATTTCTGTCATCTGTTATGGGCACGAAATTCTGATCCATAACCATAAGGAGGAGTTCGTCCATTGTAACGGTCGATTTTGCCGGTCTGTTCCTTTCCTCATTTACTATATCTATAATGTTATAATTATTAATCGCATCAAGTCCCTCGTTTCCATGTTCGAGGATATGTCGGAGGAAATCTCCCTCGCTTACTGTACCTATGTATTCCCCGTTATCGTCTATTACGGGTATTGCTGTATAGCCGTGTACACGCATTTTTTCAAGACCCTGTCTTATACTTCCCGTTTTATTAAGGTAAGCCACTGTTGTTTTTGGCTTAAGAAGGTAAAACAGATTCATCTGCATTTCCCCTTTCGTTTTTTATATAACTATATAATACAACAATTATAGCAAAAAGTCCATAAAATAGATATCACTTTTGAGGAGGACTCGGGACTATATTGGATATACACTTATGCAAAAAATATTGTTAATCCGTCAAATGAATTAAAAGCACCCGAAAAATTATCAGGTGCTAATCGAACAACGGCACCCCGCCAAACTCATTTCTTGTTCATCAAGTAAATTAACGGTCGGGTTATGTATTAATTGCTCTATGTAAAATAATTACGAATTGATAACAGGGGGCGCCGTCACGCCGCAATAATTATGTAAATAAAAGGGTGTAGAGTAATCGACTATATAAAACTAAAAGCACCTGAAAAACTTTCAAGTGCTAATCGTGAGCGGCGACACGCCGCATCGGAGTGGGGAGACTCGAACTCCCGGCTTCCACATCCCAAATGTGGCGCCCTACCAACTGGGCTACACCCCGATACTATATTCGCAAGCCTTAACAATTATATTATATATATATTCTTTTGTCAAGTGAAAAAAGATTAATATTATCATTTTATAAATTGCAATATAAAATATTCATAAAATTAAGTGACTAAATAATTTATAGGATTAATTTGCAGCTTTCAAAAGTTTTAATTATTTATTTTTGATTCATAGGTATTATCTCCAAAATATTGCAGATAATAAATCAGAAGTAATTATGGAGGTAAAGTTATGTCGGAAAGAATAGGTAACAGAACAGTAAAAATTTCAGACGGAATAGGTATAATCAGCTCAGCAGGAATTGCAGGACACAAGGAGAGCGAAGGACCGCTCGGCGAATATTTCGACACAACATATGCCGATGATATGTTAGGTCAAAGCTCATGGGAAAAGGCAGAAAGCCAACTTCAGAAAAATGCCGCACAGCTTGCACTCGATAAAGCGAAGCTGAGTGCAAACGATATTGATATAATTCTTGCAGGCGATCTGCTTAATCAGTGCATTTCATCAGTATTCGGTCTGCGTTCTTTGGGAATACCGTATATTGGTCAATACGGAGCTTGTTCAACAATGGCACAAACAATGATGCTTGCCTCACTTTTATGTGACAGTGGAGCCTGCGACAGGGTAATGGCTGTCACATCATCGCATTTCTGTTCAGCCGAACGGCAATTCCGCTTTCCAATCGAATACGGAGGACAGCGTACACCCACCGCACAGTGGACAGTGACAGGTGCAGGGGCTGCCATTATTGATGACAGCGGGAACGGTAAACCGGTAAAGGCAGTAACTATCGGAAAAATAGTTGATTATAAAATCAAGGACGCAAACAACATGGGAGCGGCAATGGCACCTGCCGCCGCCGATACCGTAATGAATTATCTAAAAGACACAAATACCAAGGCATCTGACTATGACCTTATTCTGACAGGCGACCTCGGATATATAGGTTCCGAACTGCTCATTGAGCTTTTGAATCGTGAGGGAATTGATATTTCAAAAAACCATAACGACTGTGGAAAGCTGATATTTGACAGAAACGGTCAGGATGTACACGGGGGCGGTTCGGGATGCGGCTGCTGCGGTTCGGTATTTTGTTCATATATAGCAAAACAGCTCGACGAGAAAAAGCTTAACAATATACTCTTCATTGCCACAGGGGCCCTTATGTCACCCACCTCAAGCCAACAGGGTGAAAGCATTCCCGGAATAGCGCATCTTTTAAATATCACGTCATCATAATCGTAAACTTACCCCCGCCTCAGGTGCGGGGGCTTCATACCCAATCAGGCCAAAATGAGAATAGCACACACTTTGAAGCAGTTATATGTCAAAAGTTGTTTTTCAATATTTTCTCCGGATCACTCGTATCAGTTTCACGCACAGATGCCTTAACCTTTAATATATCCGACGGCTTCACAACCAATTCATCAGCCTTAAGTGCAAGTAATACTTTGGTTATTGCCGTATCTGCCGCATATTGACCACTCAATGCAACAGGCTTACCGTTTTTATGAGCATTGTCTATTGTTATCCTGATAAGCCTTTTTATAGCAGGATGATACGGACGGTAAAAATCAACAAGCTTTTTGTTATCCTTGTCCATGGCAAGAGTATACTGTGTAAGATTATCCGTTCCAATATTGACAAAATCAACCTGACTGGATAACTCGTCGGACAGGATAGCCGCCGCAGGAGTTTCAACCATAAGTCCAAGCTTTATATCATTACTGAAATCTTCTCCCTGAAGTCTTAATTCATTTTTAATCTTTTTTATTTCCCTCTTAACATAATCGATTTCCTCAACACTGCTTACCATCGGCAGCAGAACGGAAAGCTTTCCGTAAATTGAGGCACGGTATAATGCACGCAGCTGGGTACGGAAAAAATCCGAATTTTCGAGAGAAATACGTATACCACTGAACCCGAGAGCGGGATTTTTCTCCTGCGGTATATCGAGGTAATCCATTCCCATTTCAGAACTTCCGTTTACTGTACATATAACGACCCCCTTATCTCCGAAAGCCTTAAGAAGGGTCTTATAGGTTTCTATCTGCTCTGACTCGTCAGGAGCCTTTCCTCTGTTTGTAAAAAGAGCCTCACTCCTGAAAATACCGATACCGTCAGCATCATTATGTATTGCCTTTGGTATATCCTCAAGTCTGCTTATGTCGGCTGAAAGACGAACACTCTGCTTATTTTTTGTCTGTGAGGGACGTCCAATCTGATTTCTAAGTCTTTGCTGCTGTTTTTTGTAGCGTTCCAATTTAGCTTTGTATAATGCAAGAGTATTTGTATCAGGCTCGATTATAATTTTTCCCAACTGCCCATCTACAACAGCAGTTGTATTGTTATATTGCCCAAGCGGTTCATCAATACTTATAACCGAGGGTATCCCCATAGTCCTTGCAAGAATTGCTGTATGTGAATTATAAGAGCTTTCGTTGGTTATAAATCCAAGGAGATTATTCCTATCAAATGAAATCGTATCACTGGGAAAAAGATCCCTTGCGGCAATGATAACAGGACCCTCTTCACCTATATCTATTTTGCACCCATACTTTTCCTGTAAAATTCCTATAAGAATATGAGCCACATCCAAGATATCATTATACCGTGCACTAAAATATTCATCGTCAAGTTTTTTGAAAACATTTGCAAGATTGTTAAAAGCCTCATACACAGCAGCTTCAGCGTTTCTGCCCTTGTTTATTTCAGCCTCAACACGCTTTACAAGCTTGGAGTCCTCAAGCACCAGAAGGTGGGTTTTAAAAAGTACCGCTTCCTCCCTCGTAACCTTCCGGCAGGCATTTTCATACAGACTTACAAGACAATCTCTTGCCGTGAACATACTTTTGTGATATCTCTGCATTTCAGCATTTATATCATCAACTCTGTACTCTGTAATATTTCCCAGTGTATCCTCATAAAAATGCAGCTTTCCTATTGCTATTCCGTTTGAAACACCTGTACCATTTATAACCTTCATCAGTTCCACCTCCGTTCTGACTTCTCCTAATATAATTAAACAACTAAATTACCAAAATGTCAATAATTATTGTGGGACTTTTTGTATATTTCCGTTAAATTTTTAAAAAATTTATACTGTTTTTTCAGTATTATAAATAAAAACATTGATTTTTATAATTTCATCGAACATAAATATTGATACATATTTGTACAATAGTATTATTTACCATAGGAAATTTGTAATATTAAATCAAAATATGATAATAATATTAACACAGGCGGCAAAGGACATATTTGTCCGGAAATTTAGCAGGTATTATATATTAGGATTGATTTTGTACTTAATAAGCGGTGCGAAATTAATTAATATATTAATACTGCACCGCAAATTATTTACGGTAAATTTGTCGCTTGTTCAATAATAAACGTAACAATAAAAGGAGAAACTATTATGGCTAACAATTCTAATTCACTCAACGTACCTGAAGCTAAGCAGGCTATGGAACAGTTCAAGATGGAATGTGCTAACGAAGTAGGTGTAAACCTTAAGCAGGGTTATAACGGTGACCTCACATCCCGTGAAGCAGGTTCTGTAGGCGGTCAGATGGTTAAGAAAATGATTGAGGCATACGAAAGAAGTATGTAATTATCCTCCTGGATATGAACTGTAAACCCGCCTGAGGGCAGGTAAATAAATCGTGCAACCCGCAGTCAACAGACTGTGGGTTGCATTTTTGCGTAAAAACGTTTAGAATAGTACAGTAAACATATTGGAGAAAGGGAAAGGATACAGAAATAAATGAAAATCCGGCTTTCGGACAGCTTTACATATAAAAAACTTATAAGATTTACAATACCTTCAATTATAATGATGATATTCACATCCGTGTATGGTGTTGTAGACGGATTATTTATTTCAAATTTTATAGGACGCACAGAATTTACATCCGTAAATTTTATAATGCCGTTTCTTATGATATTCAGTGCTGTCGGATTTATGGCAGGTACAGGAGGAAGTGCACTGGTTGCAAAAACTCTCGGAGAAGGAAATAATGAAAAGGCAAGAAATATCTTTTCGCTTATTGTATATTTGATGATAGGTATTGGTTTATTATTTACCGTCCTCGGCATAATATTTCTTAAGGATGTGACACTTGCTCTTGGTGCAGATGAGGAAATGCTCCCCTTGTGTGTAGAATACGGAAGGATAATCATGCTTGCACTGGTTCCGTTTATGCTGCAAAGTGTGTTCCAAAGCTTTCTTGTGACAGCCGAACGTCCGACACTCGGTCTTATCATAACCATTGCCGCAGGGGTAACGAATATAGTACTTGACGCCCTGTTTGTCGCCGTACTGGAATGGGGTGTAAGTGGGGCGGCACTTGCAACAGGGATAAGTCAGTTTATCGGCGGAATAACTCCGTTGATATTTTTCATACTCCCAAATAAAACAAAGCTGAGATTAGGGCAAGCACCCTTTGACATAAAAGCCATAGTAAAAACCTTTACAAACGGCTCGTCCGAATTTATGACAAACGTTTCCTTATCAGTCGTAAATATGCTGTACAATAACAGACTTATGGAGATAGCAGGACAGAACGGAGTTGCGGCATACGGAGTGATTATGTATGTAGCATTTGTTTTCATATCGGTATTTTTAGGCTATGCAATAGGCAGTGCACCGATAGTGGGGTATCACTACGGTGCAGGGAATAAAGCAGAGCTTAGGAACGTTTACGGCAAAAGTCTGCGACTTATCGGAATAGCCGCATTTTTACTAACATTATCCGCTGAGCTTTTAGCCTATCCGCTCTCGGCAATCTTTGTGGGCTATGATGCAGAACTTTTCGACATGACGCAGAGAGGCTTTATGATATATTCTGTTTCCTATCTCCTTGCAGGCTTTAATATATATGCCTCATCCTTTTTCACCGCACTCAATAACGGCTTTATATCCGCACTTATCTCCTTTGCACGCACTCTTGTTCTGCAAATTATATGTGTTCTGTGCTTACCCTTCCTTATGGGTATCAACGGAATATGGCTTTCCATAGTATTTGCGGAGGGTCTATCCCTTATTCTGACAATATGCTGTTTTTCTGCAAACAGAAAAAAATACGGGTATGCGTAATTAATCAACATACGACTGCAATATTTGCAAATTCATTCATATTAAAAAAACCGATTGATATTGAAGTGCACACTATGAAATGCACCCCAAATTATCAATCGGATTTTTTATTTTTATAAATTATCTGCTGTGTTTCTTAGAAATGAACAAACAAATTATACCCGAAGAAACAACCAATAATACAAGTGTCACAACAGGGAATTGAACTCCTGTTTGAACCGTATCGTTACTGCCTGTAATACTATCCGATTCATTCTCAACATTTGACTGTTCAGGTACCACACCCTGACTGTTTTCAGATGTATCGCTTGTTTCCACAGATCCCTCTGATATTTCAGACGATTCACTCGATTCCGAAGAGCTTTCTGATATTTCAGATGATTCTGAGGATTCATCGCTGCTTTCTCCAACAGGCTCAAGAACCGTTACCTGAGTATCAGATGCTCCAATAATTTCCTTGGTATATATTTTATTTAGAATATCAAAAGCGGTCGCCTCTGCCGCAACAATATATGTCATTATTTTTGTCGTAGACGCCATCGGCGACCTGTCTGTATTCTGCGAATAATACACTTCATCAGTATCCATATTCACAAGAATAAGAATTTTTGTATTAAACTCTAAATTCGGTACATTATCAGCCGCATCAACCGAAAATATGCTTACCGAAAATGTAATAAGCATGACCGCCGTAACAAAAACCGATAAAATTTTTTTAATACCAAACAGTTCCTTAATAAAATAAAAAGAATGTAATTACTGAGAAAAAATAAATATTTACATTACTCTGGATGCGGATGCAAATGCGTCCATAAAGGGTGCATAGTCAATAAGCTCAGACTGTCTGAAACCTTCTGTTTCTGCAAAAACAATATAAAGAATACGGCATACATCCAATTCAATATTCATTTCCATTAACTTATATACTATTCTCTCACAATCCAACGCAAGTCTGTAAGTCACTTCTTCCAAGATGTATGAAGCCCAATTTCACCGTTATCACCCATTTTGTATTACAGTCGGGTTATAAATCTCCATAACATGAGATACTCTGCCGTATTCGGTTGTCGGTATTAATATAATTGCACCTATCTCAATAAGAGCCGGAAAACACCGCTTAAAAATGTCTTTGAGTTTTTCAATGGTATAGCTGTTCACCCAAGGAAAACAATATAAAAATTTTCCCGTCGCATACCCGATTGCCATAGAAATTCTCCATCTTTCGCCGCTTACAAATCGGAATTTTCTGTTGAACCTTCCGTCAGACAAACCAAACAGATTTTTTATATCCGATACACTTTCATTATAACTCAAACCATGGGCAATACCGTATTTAATCTGCTCCGAAACCGTCATATCTGCAAGCCCGAAAAGCTTCTTAATTCCGCTATCTTCTCCGACATAGCAAGCAATTTGTCTTAACTCACTTTGGCTAAGTTTTCGGTTATTATAAATAATACTTCCGCCGTCTGTCTTAATTTTTCCTGTCAGCAGAGCAGACAATGCCCAGCCGCCCGCTGCACATTCTCCCTCAAATATATATACCCCGGACTTGAAGATGTAATCGAAATAAGGTAGTACATCCCTCATACTTCCGTAATTAAGTAATTCACAGTCGCCGCCGCCCGTGACATTAATAAGCTCTATCGTTCTTTCCATAACATAATCACCCATTAAACCGTTTCAATACCAAACACGCCATACAAAATATCTTCATAATAAATCGCAAATTCAGAATTAAATAATATCATCAAATTTGCATCACTCGGATAGCAGAAGTCTGACAATTTTTTCAAAGAACAAAGAATCAACGCTTACATTCTTAAAAATTTTGCGGAGTAGTACTTTTGTAGTACCTTCACCTTTCCCCCAACAGCAATCCTTTAAGCAGACAGTAGCGATTCTGTTTACAATCATATGAATATATCCTCTTTTTATAAAAGCTTTCGGTTTCTACTATGCTACCCCATTTATTTTGTGAATCCTTCTGCGATAAAACCTGGATATGAGATAATTCCGATTCACTGAGCCTTGCATATTTTTCATAATTAAATCGCCAACCATATCTAAAACCATCTATACCCATAGTTACCCTCTTCAAAATCTATGCACTTATTCAAAGCTCGTCCCACTCAATACACGTGGGCATAGATCCGGTTTCAAAAAACTCCCTGACAACCTCAACTGCCTTATTCAGACTGACAATACATTCAATTTCAACGGACATAATTTCACCGTTACTTGAGTAAAAGGTTGGCAATTCATTTTCATCAAGACCCAAATCCTCATCAGCCAATCCTCTGAATCCGGGACTGCCATCTTCATCAAAAAAATGCACATAGGCATATGACGAATTGGTAAGAACACCCAAACAAGGAAATTGCGTTTCAGTGCTGATCCAAAATTCATTTACATTGTTCCCGTTCTGCTTATGCAGAATTTCCTCAATCTCATCCGCACTGTTACATATATCCATCCCTAAAAAATGTTCAAATTTCACAAGAACCACTCCCCATATTTTTATAGTGCAATTATAACATATACATATTATAAATACAACAAATTTACAAAAAAAAACAGCCTTCTATGCAATAATTTGCACAATAGAAGGCTATTTTTTTAATTAAGTCTTAAGCGTATTCATCCAGTTTCTTCTATGCAAGACTATAAGAGAAATACCCAGACGTACACATTCCTCAAGTGAAAGTATAAAATAAACATATGGGATAGATAAGCCAAAAACAAAAGCTGAGAGAAAACCAAGCGGTACACCAAAAATCCATGTTCCGATTATATCTATAACCATAATATATTTGGTTTTTCCGCCGCTTCGCAAAATACCACCGCCGACAATCATGTTAAGAACCTTGAATGGTACAACCAATGCATAGGCTGTCAGTATCTGAACCGTAATCTGACGGACATTTTCCTCCACATTATAGATTCTAACATAATACGGCATTATAAGTACGATAATAACCGAGAATATAAGCGAGCCGACCGCACCATACAAAATCAGTTTTTTGGAGGCATTATATGCCCCGTCAAATTCTCCGTCACCGAGTTTTTTCCCTATTATAATACCTGCCGCCTGACTTAGACCGCATAAGGCACCGATTGTTAAGGACTGAACAGGATTTGTAAGGGTCATAGCGGCACAGGCATCAGTACCCAGATGTCCGTATATTCCTGCATACACATTTTCCCCGAAGCTCCACATAAACTCACTGAACAAAATCGGCATAAGCATAGTTAAATATTGTTTGTAATTAAATTTTCCGACGTTCGCGGATTCATTCGTCTTTCCCAAAAAGTTCCTATATTTGATATACATAAAAAGTATCAGTATAAAATTCACCGCCTGAGAAATCAGTGTAGCAATCGCCGCACCTGCTATCCCCAATTCGGGAAATCCGAGCTTACCGAATATAAGTAGATAATTCAGACCGGTATTTACAACCGCAGCCGCAATTCCGGCATATAGAGGCAAAGAAGCCTTTTCCATACAACGGAGCATTGTTGAAATTATTGTTGCCCCTGATGTAATAATAAACCCCCATGCAGTTATGAAAAGATATCCTCCGGCAGATTCCACAGCCGCCTCGTCCTCAATGTAAAGTCCCATAATCTGCCTTGGCAAAACAGCACAAAGTACGGTAAAAATCACAGCAACACCGATAGCAAGCATAAGATTGACAGATAAACTTCTCCTGACCTCCGCATGGTTTTTCTGTCCAATATATTGAGAAATCATTATTCCCGCAACCGCACTTACTGCCGAAACCATTACGTTAAATATTCCCGTAAACTTTCCCGCAAGTCCGACAGCCGTAACATCAACACTTCCGAGCTGACCAATCATTACCTGATCAACAACACCGAATGAAGCTTGAAGCATAGATTGAAGTGCAACGGGAATCGCAAGAATACAAACTGAATATAAGAACGACGATTTTTTCATTAATACCACCCCTGTCAGTTCCATTATAGACCGACAGAGGTGTTAATGCAAAACTTAAATACATAAGTTATACCAAAATTTTATGCTCATTTTTGTAGAAACTCATAAGCTACGTGTACTCTCACGGATAATAAGCCTTGTAGGGAGGGTTATTGTTGACTCAATGTCCTGTCCGTCACGGAGTTGTTCCAGAGCATACAGAGCATATTCCGCTCTTTTTGCCGTATCCTGATGTACGGAAGTAAGTGACGGAAATATCATACCGCAAAGTGGAGTATCATCAAAACCGGCAACGGATATTTCACCCGGCACTGAAATTTTGTGACTGTCAAGAAAATGCATAAGGTCAACCGCATAAAAATCAGAAACAGCAAAGACTGCGGTATAATTTTTGAGCTTTTTTAAATTATCGTTATAAAACTTTATTCTATCCTTTTTTATCATTGGGATAAGCATAAAATCCGCTCTGTCATATCCAAATCCCTCACGAAAGCCATCAAGTCTTTCCTTATCCATATCTACATCATTATCGGCAATGCATAAAACACGGCGGTGTCCGCACCGGCGGAAATATTCCCCCACCTGAAAGCCGCCCTGCCTGTCATCAATATTTATTGAACAGGTATGTTCCGCAGTAACTCCGCAGCTGTCATATGTGGCAAACGGAATACGCATTTGCCTGCGGAGCTTTCCGTAATCTGTGTCGCAAAATCCGATAAGTACAAGACCCTCCAAATTCCACATAGTAGAAAAGCTTACAATTTCATCAAGTGATTTGACAGGCTTAACCATAAGCTGCAATCCCCTTTTTGATGTTTCGGCAGAAAGGGAATTAAGTGCAGAAGCAATGAACGCATCCTCAAGAATGTGTGCTTCATATTTTTCGTGGTCATTAACAACGACACCTATTATTTTTGAAGGGTTCTCCCCGAGCAAAACCTCCGCCGCTCTTGGAAGGTATCCCTTTTCCTCAAGCACCTCACGTACTCTACTTGCGGTACGCTCCGATACCATATTTGTCTTACCGTGAAGAACATAGGAAACAGTTGCCGTACTCAGTCCCAATTCATCCGCAACATCACTGAGCCTGATTTTCTGCTTATTCACAATCATCACTCCGTTGACATATATTAATCATAATATATCATGCTGTTTTACGTTTTTCAATGGCTTAGAAAAATAAGGGATTATCGTTTAAGCCATAATCACTTATTCGATAACCCCTGCACATTTGGAACATAATTCAAACAGGATATTAGTACATATTGTCTATTTGTCGTTACTTAAGTACTATTGCACTGTATGCCGGCAGTGTCATTTCTTGACCTGATACAACAAATTCACCGGCATTGCTTTGCTCTTCGGAATTTTCCTCAGAGCTTTCTCCTCCGAGAAGTGCGTCAATATCTGCTGCCCCTCCGCCGGAGCCATCACCCTCTGTTGCCGCAATTACATAACCCCGAACCTCATTGACCTTAAATGTACTTTCAGGAACCGTTACAGTTACATCCTCTTCTCCTGCGTTGAATATAACAAGAACCTTAGAGCCGTCATTATCACACACATAGCCCGCAACTGCCTTATTGTCGGAATTAAAGGCTGTCAGTTTGCCTTTTGCAATTTCGGGATTCTGATTTTTCAGGGCTATAACCCTCTTATAGAAGCTCAAAAGAGAATTTTCATCCTTAAGCTGCTCATCGACAGCAGCATCCGGAACACTTTTGTTGTTGGCTCCGGGTATTTTTTCAACGTAACCTTTTGTATCTGTTTCCGACCAATACATACCGGTACGCTTATCCGGGTCGTTTTCGGATCCGCCTGTCATGCCTATTTCCTCGCCATAATAGATAAATGCATTTCCGGGCGAAAGAATATACATTGCAGCCGCCATTTTCTGCGATGTTTCCGTCATAAGAAAGCTTGCACTTCTGCTTGTATCATGGTTGGATATAAACGGTGTATTAATAGCATTTTCGTTATTTTTCTTTATCATATCCTCATATGTGGTAAGAGATTTTACATAACCCTGTGCATCCTCCGAGCGAACCGCATCGCATACTCTACCGCTCGGTCCCTGTGCCGCAAAATCAAAGAAGCTGTCTACCCCGGATTTATAGAAATCGGAAATCACTCCTGCTCCGTCCCAGCACTCTCCTACCATGTATACATCTTCTTTAACAGTTTTTGCATAATCATACAGCCATTTCAGATCTGCAACGGAATCATCATTTCCGGTGCTCTCATACCACAGCACAGCATCCAGTCTAAATCCGTCCACTCCCATATCAAGCCAGAATTTGACAATATTCTGAATTTCCTCTCTGACCTTTTCGTTTGTGAGGTTAAGGTCGGGCATATCAATGTCAAACTGACACTCATAATACCAGTCACCGACACCGGCCTTTTTCCAGCCTGCCTTATTATTATTTTCCTTGAAGTGATAATACTGTGCATAGCCGTCAGTCTTTCCCTGTTTAAGCTCCTCAATAGCTTTTTTGTACCATTCATGCTCCCTTGAGGAATGGTTGAGAACCAAATCAATAATAACGTTTATATTTCTTTTATGGGATTCATCAACAAGTTTCTTAAAATCGTCAAGTGTCCCGTAAGCCGGATCTATATTCTTATAATCAGAAATATTATACTTATGATATGACGGCGACGGCATAATCGGCATAAGCCAAATTCCCTCAATGCCGAGGTCATCCGTTGTAGAGGTATCACCATCATTAAGATAATCAAGTTTGGATGTGATACCGTTGAGATCGCCTATTCCGTCACCGTTGGAATCATAGTAGGCATAAGGGAAAATCTCATAAAATGTTCTGTATTTATCCTTTGATGCCTCGTATGATACGGTTTTAAAACCTCCGTCCTCAGGCAGGGAAGTTGTTCCTGTGATGGAGTCGTTTGTACCTGATGCACCGGACTGTGTATTATCGGTATTGGCAGAACAGCCGCCGAATATAAGGGTTGAAACCATACCGCCGGCAAGCAGAAGCGAAATAATTTTCTTTTTAATCATAAATCTTACTCCTTTATACAAATCAAGCAGGGAGGCAAAGGCATCCCTGCTTAATTGAATGAATAAATCAGCCTTTAACGGCACCGCCAGTTACACCGGCTACATAGAATCTCTGCATTATTACGAAAAGAATCGTAATCGGTACGGCAATAAGAACTGCACCGGCACAGAATCTTGTGAAGTAGTTAGCTATATAGTTCGGTTCAAGCATATTGTAAAGTCCTACAGCAACCGTATAATTTTCTTGATTATCCTTCATAAAGTAGCTTACAAAGATGTAGTCTGCCCATGGAGAGAGGAATGTTGTAAGTGCTGTATAAACTATAATCGGTTTTGAAAGCGGAAGAATGATAACCCAAAATATTTGGTTTCTCGTTGCACCGTCAATCTTTGCTGCCTCGTCAAGTGAACGTGGAATGGTATCAAAGAAGCCCTTAGATACCTGATATCCCAAGCCGGCACCTGCCGAATAAACAATGACAAGACCTACAAGTGACTGTTTCAAACCGAAGAT
This sequence comes from uncultured Clostridia bacterium, assembly GCA_947624835.1. Lineage (GTDB taxonomy): Bacteria > Bacillota > Clostridia > Oscillospirales > Acutalibacteraceae > UBA1213. Next base: position 49,690 of record CANQLX010000002.1, on the reverse strand, counting down.
TTCCATAATATTGTATGTAGCGGCCATTGACATAAAGCCGGGGAACATACCGAGTATAAGACCAAAATTAAGGAAAGTTTTACGGGTCTTGAAACGAAGTCTTGAGAATGCGTAGCTTATCATAAGAATGATAAGAGTTGATATCACAGCCGAGCAGACAGCAACAATAAATGTATTGAGAAGCCATTTACCGTAGGGGAACGGATCCGGATCAACCCAAGCATTAGCCTCACTGTCCCAAACTGCAAACAAATTGATGTAGTTATCAAAAGTCCACTCCGTTGGGAAGAAGTTCTTTGGAGCTATCAGGTTATCACCACTGAACGATCTCATAACGAGCCATACAATAGGGAACAACCAAATTATAACCATTATGGAAAGTATAACATAAATTATTATATTTGCTGCTTTTCTTCTTGCAGCATATCCTGATTTCATAGCAGCTGATTGTGTATTTGTCATGAGAATTCCTCCTCATTCTTTGATGCCTTGGACATATTGAAGGTAATAAGTGCTCCTGCTGCACAAATCACAAACACAAGCAAGCCTATAACTGCCGCAAGGTTGTAGTCCGAACTGTTTACGGTCAATTTATATAGCCATGTTACAAGCAAGTCTGTTTGTCCTGCCTGATAGTAGCTGTCCGAGTTCGGTCCGCCGGCCGTAAGGAAGTAGATAACATTGAAGTTATTAATATTTCCAACGAAGCTGGTGATAAGATAGGGGGTTGTTACAAAGAAAATATATGGGAAGGTAATCTTTGTAAACTGTTGGAAAGCGTTCGCACCGTCAATACGTGCACTTTCGTAAAGGTCCTCAGGTATATTCATAAGAAGACCGGACGATATAAGCATTGTATAAGGAATACCTACCCACATATTGACCAGAATAACCGTAATTTTCGGCCATACACCACTCATATCAGTAAGGAAAGGTATGTTTGTTCCTAACATTGAATTGATGGCACCCTTATCATCGAGAAGAATTCTCATTACAAGAAGCGTTACAAATTGAGGAACAGCTGCCGTAATAACGAACATAGTTCTCCAAAATCCCTTGAATTTTATACCCTTCTTGTTGATCATAAGAGCAAGTACTATACCGAGAATATAGTTTGAGAATGTTGCAAAAAATGCCCATACAATTGTCCAAAGAAGAATCTTTCCGAAGGTCTCGGACTTCATCTTATTTGTATAGAAAACATCTGCAAAGTTTTCAAAACCTACCCACCAATAAAGATTTCCCGGAGGTTGGTGGTTCTTATCATAATTTGTAAATGCCACAAAAATCGTAAATATTATAGGAAGAACCGTGAATATTAAAAGAAGAATTACAGGAATTGCCATAAGTGTAACATGGAAACGCTCATCAAGGAATGACCTAAGTTCTTCCATTGCACTCATAGGTTTTTTTCCGCTCTGTTCAATCTGCTGTACCGCATATGCACTCTTGGTATTGGCAACATAAACAACGACAAATGCAATCGTTATAAGAACGGTCATAACGAAGAAAAGAAGAATCTTATTTGAATCGTCTACTGTATCGCTGTTTATAATAACATCTCCGGTAAGACCATCGGGATCCTGACCGTAAATCGGTCCTTCATTTCCTATAACACCGTTAACTATATTTCCTCCGATATTAACACCGGTACTGTAAATCTGTGTAATATACTGAAAACCGAAGCTAACCATATATACAATATAAGCTACCTCCGCCGCAAGGAAAAGCAGACCTTTTCCTATTTGCTTATGTACAAAATTTCCTGCACCCATTATCACATAGGAAAGCTTAGTTCCTGTATCGCCGTTTGAAAATCTTTCTCCGTAACCCTTGAAACCATTGGCGATCATACTGAAAAAGGATGCAATAAAATGTCCGACAATGCTTACAAGCTTAACTATTGCACCGGGTATTCCCATAAAGAATGACTTCAGCTTGTAAACAAAACGTTGACCGGTCGTCATCTGGACATAATCAAGATAATCCATTCACATGCAACTCCTTTGCCTTAATATTAAAAACTGTACGGATTCCCAATAAAGGAATACCGTGCTGTTTCAACTCAGTCCGCCCGGGGCATTTGTATCCAATCCGTTTAAATATGAGCAGCCCGGTTCATTACACAAGCTGCTCATATTGAATACTTAATTACTCAAGCAACCAAAAACTGAGTCATTTATGTTGCCTATTCACCTTCAAGCTGTGTCACAACGTTCTGAAGTATCTCTTTGATTCTGTCATCGGTCAGCTTACCCTTCTTGTCATAAGCCTCGCTTCCGATTGTTTCAGGTTTAACTGCCCAATAGGTACCGCCAACAGATGTTCCCTGCGGATGAGCATAAGGCATCTGAGCTTCAATAGCCTTAAGTGCCGTGTCGTTCTTTATTGTATCATCTTCAAGTGCCTTCTTATTAGTCGGGATATAGCCTCTCTCCTGATAACGCTTAATCTGTGAATCCTCGTTTGTGAGATAATAAGCAAGTGCCTGTGAAGATACAGGGAACTTAGTAAATGCATTTACGCCTACCACCTTATATCCGCCAAATGAGTCAAGCTGTTTCTGCTCGCCGTCCATAAGAACCGTTGGTAGCTTTGCCGCACCGACATTTTCGACGCCGATAGCTTCCTTAATTGTGGGGCCTGCCCATGTTCCGATAACTGCTGCTGCAAGTGTTCCCTCTTTGAAGCCCTGCTGTACGAACGCATTATCCCCGACTGTTCCGGGTGAGCCTTCAAAGCCCTTGCCCTGACTTTCTGCAATGTGGCATATAGCCTTACCTGCTGCAAGACCCTGATCTGTATTAAAGGTTGCTACCTGTTTATCTTTTGTAACATCATATGTGATTTCGCAGCCTGCTGTGAAGAAGAATGCCGTCATATACCAAGGACCTGTAATATTGAAGTATACAGACTTACCATTCTCATTTGCTTTCTTAATCATATCATCAAGACATCCAACCTCATCATCCTTAAATACTCTCTTGTCATAATACATGAAATAACCGTTATCTGAGGTTTTCGGGAATGCATAAGCAGTACCGTTCACGGAGCATACTTCAACTGCATCGTCTGTGTTATTTGCTACAACGTTACCCTGGAAAAGTGAGCCTACCTCAGCGATAGCCTTTGCCGTAACAAGCTGTGAAAGCTGGTCGTCAGCCATATTGAACACGTCAGCTGCCTCTTTCGGGTTTTCAATTACCTTTCCGCCGGCCTTATCTTCGCCGTATGCATTTCTGATTGTGATCTTAAACTCATAGTTGCTGTTTGCATATTCCTTCTCGAATGCATCAACAAGTGTCTTTTCAAACGGCTTGTCATCTCCGGAACACCAAAGAGTCAATTCGATCTTTCCGCCGTTTGCCTCTGCCTCTTTAGCCATGGCATTAATAATCTTTTCCTTGACCTTAGGATCATTTATATCCTGAACAGCTGCCTGTGAAGCAGTCCCCCCCTCATTTGCACTGGCTGCTGAGTTTTGAGTTCCTCCACCGTTGTTCGGTCCGCAGCCTGCAAGTGCCGAAGCAGCCATCATGGCCGTAAGAACAAGTGCCAAAGCCCTTTTTGTTTTGCTAACCATTGTTATAATCCCTCTTTCTGAAATTAGATATTATTAAGTTCCGCACAAAAGCGCCTTTACAGTCACGAATGCCAACTGCTGATTCTCCCTTCAAGAAATCAAGCACTCGTAAACCACTGTAATAATGATATCATAGAGCGAATACAATTTCAATGGTTAATTGTCATTTTTATCCATATACACAAATATGTTTATTTTATTTTGGTGAATTTAACTGCGAAATCTTTTATATTTGACATCATGCACTCATATTGATATATTTTTTGTTAATTTTGTCCAAATAGTCTTTGTGTAAAATGACTATACAAATATTTATAAAAATCATAATATCAGGAATTTTACAAATATTTTTATATAATCAGCACATATTTTTATTAATATAAAATAATTGTCAAACAGAATACGTCAAAATACACAAAAAACGGACTATTGACTCAATAAACAATAATTAACATTCACTTTTGTGCAAAACTCTTAAAATCATATTTGTACATATATTTTTCCATTTTATCTTCAATAAAAAAACAATAGCATCATTAATATTAAATATCTATACAAATAATTTAACAACACCTATAGCCGTAAGCATCAGTGCCGACAACAAACTAAACCACATTTGCCTTATACTGCAAATATTTTTCAGATATTTTCCCAGCAATTCCCCCATACACAGCAATATAAGCTGAAACAGTCCGCACAATATCGGCACGGCAAGCACCGCTCCGCCAATTCCCGCACCTATCCCTGCGGAGAAGGAATCTGCTGATAATGCAGCACCTATATAGAGTGCTTCCCTGATATCAACGGTAGAGGAACTGTCCATATCGCAGGAAGTGGGATTTCTCAGTATTTTTGCTGCAGCTTCAAATGGAGAGTTTTCACTGATTTCCTCTTTTCTTTTGCTTCCTCCTTCTTTTATCGCACCGACAGCTATATATATACCAAGTGAGATAAGCAGAACAGAGCCAATAAACCTTCCTACAAATTCCGGCATAAGCTTGCCGATAATTCCCCCGATAAAAGCTGCCGCCGCTGTTACGGCAACCGATACCGTACATATAACAAGCTTAGATACAGGCGGATTCTTTATACCCCTAAAGGCACAGCTTGCCCCTATGGCGAATGCATCTATACTAAGTGCGGCGGCAAGAATAAGCATTTCATATATTTCCAAAACTGCACAGCCCCAAGCTTAATGTAAATAAAGTAAGACAGGTCCTACTCTTTACATACTATGCCCCGGGTAGGATATTTGCGAATTTTCACTGTTGAGTAATTTATACAAATTACAATGAAATTATATTTAATTCTTAAGCTTATTGTGCTATAATTATCTTAGTAATTTAAAGGAGGAATTATTATGAAATTGAATAAGAATACCAAAAAGAAAACACTGGAGGCAGCAAGAGAATTTATACTGCTAAATGTCGGTATAGTCCTTCTCGGCATATTCCTTGTCATTTTTCCGTCGGATTCAGCAAAGATCATCTTCTTTATACTCGGTCTTATAATGTCTGTATGGGGTCTGTTCAAGGTTATCGAGTATTTTAGAATAAAAAATGAATTTTTCGGATCATTTGCCCTTGTACAGGGGTGTGCCCTGCTTGGCTTCGGAATATACACATTGCTGAATCCTGATTTACTCAGCAAGTTAATTGCTATAGTACTTATTATGATTCTGTTTATCGGTGCGGTTCTCAAGCTTCAGTATACACTTGAATTTGCCCGGCTTAAATCAAAAGGATGGAGAATACAGGCAATCGGTGCTGTCTTAGTAGCAGCTGTAAGTATAATCGCATTTTTCAACCCCTTCGGTCCGGATAATATACTTATGATGTTTATTGGCATATCACTTATATTTGACGGTTTGTGGGATCTTATAACCATGATTTATATAACGAAATTTGTCAAAAACATTGAAAAGTCCGTCAGCAAAATACGTCAAAAAGGAAAGGACTCTGATGAAGAATTTGTAGATGCAGAATACACTGATGAAGATGAATAACGAAGTTATATCGGCTGTTAAACCGGGAACAGGGAAGCAAGTACACTTTAATGCAGATGAAATACAGCTTTATGGTGATTATTTCCCAACGTGCCGAGTTTATCAGTAGACCAGAGGCAGATAGCTCTCAGCGGTTATATTTAAGAATCACCTCTGCTCAGTTTATATGATATAGCGTAGTAATTATTACAATACTATCCCGGAACAGCCTGCCATACAATCACCATTAGGCTCCCAGCAGAATACAACACAGGACAGTAACCACGAAAAAACTCCGTGAATACTGTCCTGTTTCTTCTATTTTTTATTTTCACCGGAAAACGGCTTCATCTTTATTCCGTATTCCTTCGGGAGCCACGACTTGCATACAGGCTGATTTCTTCTCTCTATCTCCTCATATAATACATACAGAGTCTGAACTCCGTTTTCCAATATGTAATAATGTCTTATATACGGTATAAGAAGAACCAAAAGCAATACGAACAAAATAAGCAGCGGAATACTTGCATAGAACACCAACACAAGCAAAACGGCGACAGTAACTATTGCAAACAGGAACGTCACAAGAAGATGTATAAGCCTTTCATGCTGCCAAAACTCTATTTCTCTGAAAAGTTCCTGCTTGAACAGCTCTATATCCTCAATTTTTTCTCCGCTGTCTATCATCTCATAAAGACTGTTTATATATGCATTAAGCTTATTTCCCATGGCATACTCACCTCAGATATCAACACTTCTGATGGGTCTTTCCATAATATATTCCTTACAGACAAAACCTCCGCCTATATCCGTATCCTCCGACCTGACCTTACGGAATCCCAAATGCTCATACACATTAATTGCAAAGCTATTTTCTCTTTCAACCTTAAGACGTATCTTGTTTATATGCAGAAGACCGAATTCAGGATTGGAAAAAATGGTATCAATGTATCTTATTGCCTTTTTTGCAAGCCCCTGACGACGATATTCAGCTTTGATATAAAGTCTCGCAAGGTATATGTAATCGTCCGTTCTGAGCATACACATATACCCTGCAAGCTTTTCGTCTGAAAGAAGCATATAGTATATATATCCCTCCGAAAGCTGTTTTCTCAATGCCTCACGGGACTGATATTTTTTCAGCATATAGCTTATCTGTTCAGGAGAAAAAATCTCCTTATAGTAATTATGCCAAACATTATTTGCAGCCTGTTCGACCTCAATAATCTGTTTTTCTGTTGCAACGGGCATAACATCAAATCTCATATTCCACCACTTGTTTCCATATTATTCATCAACGGATTGACCTACTTAATTATTGTTTTTCTCTATCTTCTTTCTCTCAACCTTTGTGTCAATATGAATATCCTCGCATACACTCAACTCCAGCGGAGCCTTCTTATTATACGGATACGGCTCGGTCTTGCCGTTGAATTTATATTTGAAGTATAAAACAACCGTTACGACAACACTGACTACGGCTGACAAAAGTACAATTCCAACAAGACTTCTTTTAATGCCGCCTGAGGAAGAAAGCACCTGATATTCGGCATTGGCAGCGGCACCGTCGGCAGTACTATCCGCTCCGGCGTCAACTGCTCCGGCATTTACAGCAATACCGTTTACGGTATTGTCAGCACCGGCGGTAACTGCTTCGACATTAACAGCGATGCCGTCGGCAGCGTTATCCGGCTCAGCGGCAACTACTGTCAAAGAAAACACCGCCGCCAGCATAAGAACAGTAAAAAGCATAAATAGCTTTATAAACGACCTGTTTTTTTTCATAACATTGATTAACCTCCCATCAGGAAATAAGCTATTATCACAAGTGCAATAAACAAACCGATTCCGAACAGTGCAAGCTTACCCTTAGCAATAGGCAGAGCGCCGAAATTCTTGCCTGTCTGTCCGTTCATGGCATACATATACATATTATCCCTATATTTGAAGGTCATCATCCACACGGGCATAAGCGCATAGTTCCAATGCTCGTCAATTGTATTAATATCAAAGCTGTCAATTGTCACCGAATCATAACCATCAATCGTATCACGATAGATCTTCTTCGCATATTCGGCAAGAGCCTTATCTACCTCGGACTGTACTTGATTTCTTTCAAGATCTCTTTTTTCAGCAAGAAATCCGGAAAGATATGCCATTGTAAACGGTTTCAATTCCTCGTCATCATATGGATTAACATACTTCAATATATTCTTGCTATTATCTTCACTCAATGCCGATTGCGGATATCCTGTAAAGCTTATCACACCCGCACGGCGAACCTTATATATTTTTGTTTCTTTATATTCATAACCGCCCTCGGTCCATCTTTTGACCTTTTTTGCCGTAGCACTTATTCCGCCGTCCTTATGCGAATCGACAAGCCAATATGGATAATAAACACCTTTCATCATCTCAAGCTGTGCAGATGATACAAAGTCCTTAGGTAAAAACCATTTCTTTTTGCAGAAATCACGAAATTTCTGCTTTGCATCCTCCTCGGAAATTTTGAACGGGATAACCTTATTTGGCTTAAATTCACCCTTGAGTCTGTTTGTAAGGACAACGGGGCTATGGCAATATACACAGAAGGTAGCCGCTGTATTTTGTGTTTCTGCAATTACCTCTGCACCGCAGCTTTGGCAGGTAAAAAGTGCAGTTCCGTAAAGCTTATCCTCTTCGCTCAACTCCTCGGACTGTCTTTCCCCGTCAAGCTTTTCCTCAAGCTTTCCGAAATGTTGCTGCAAAACCTCTTCCGTAAATTCGCTGCGACAATATTCGCAATAGAATTTAAGCTTAGAGGCATCATATTGCAGCGGACCTCCACAGTTTATACATTTATACACTAATGTTTCCATAAATAGGGAGTTCACTCCTTTTATTATGTAAATCCTATCGCCTAATTGCAAGAAGGCAACTGTCTATATTCAGCAGGGGACGCCGTTACTTTAGCAAGCGTCCCCTATTAAAGGTATTTTAGTAGAAATCAGCCGATTAAACCTTTGAATTTCAATTCAGTTAAACATACTGTTAAAACTGAATATTCAAAAATATCATACATAATCCGATTCATTTATCGGATCTCCGCATTCAGGGCAGAACTTCGGAATAGGCTGACTCATATCGGGTTCATAACCACACTTATCACATTTCAGCTTTTTTGGTTTTGCATCAGGACGTTTTGCACCACATTCGGCACAAAACTTACCCTTATTAACCGCACCGCAAATACACGTCCACTCTCCGGATGCGGCGGGTACAGGCTTAGGCTGCCCACATTCCGCACAGAATTTTCCGGTATTTCCGGTCCTGCCGCAGCTGCACGTCCATCCATCGGCAGCCGGCGCAGCCTGTTGAGGCTGAGCAGCAACCGTCTGTTGCTGTTGAACCGGCTGTTGCTGCATAGGCTGCTGCATCTGTTGTTGCTGCATCATACGCTGCTGCTGCATTTGCTGCTCCATCTGCATCTGCTGCATATTAGTGGCAGATGCCGCCTGCATAAAACCGCCGGAAGCGTTCATACCCATACCAACACCCATGAAACCTGCCATAGCACCGTTGGAATTTGAGCCTGCATCTCTGATACCCTCGGATATATTTTTCTGCATCATTGTTTCTCTCATGCCGGCATTGTTGAACATAGCAACTCTGCTTCTTTCTTTGAGAAGTTCCTTTGTTTCCTCATCCGGATTAACACTGATACCTATTTGCTTTAGCTGTATACCACGTTCTTCAACCCATGTATCACGGAGAGCGGTTTTAAGTGCTTCACAAAGTTCCGGAAGATGTGCCGGAACCTGGGAGATCTTTACACCTTTTATTGAAAGTTCAGCAAGTGCAGGTTCAAGCGCCGTAATAACTTCAAGGTCATATCTCTGTGCAACCAACTTCTCCATATCGACAGGTCTCATATTTGTAACATCGGAAGTTGCTATAACAGTCCTGAAAAATCTGAGAGGATCAATAATTTCTATAGAAAATTTTCCGTGTGCACGAACGCTGACATCAATATCGTATGTTGCATCATAGAAGCTCACAGGATTGGGAGTACCGAATTTTATTCCCTCAATAGGTTTGAGGTTGATATAAACAACCCTTTGAGCGGTAGGTGTAACACCTGAGAACTTAAATCGGTTAAAAGCATCCTTGAGCGAGTCACCAAACTGACCGTTGAAAAGTGAGGGTAAGGATGAATTTTTTACTTCAAAATAACCCGGTTCGGCAGTATAATCAATAATAGCACCTCCATCTATGAGGAGCATCATCTGATTATCATAAACGTGTATAATCGATCCGTTTGAAACAGTATCGGGTGTACCCTTAGAGTTAGTATTCCTGCTGTCATTTCTTGATTTCGACACACCCGGGCACATTACAGTTCTTGCATCCATGTCACTAGGCTCAATAACCTCCAGCCATGAATCACCGAGTGTTCCGCCAACCGCATTCATCGCCGCCTTAATAATTCCCATCTTAGCGCATCTCCTTTGTTAGTATAATTTTTTTGTCATCCTGTTCTTTTCCTTGATATCTGTAAATGACCATCCAAAAACATCATTAGTCATATTTTGGAATGGTGTTCCGCAGAAAAGGCATTTTTCAGCGTTTGCCGAACTCAGCGGTGCTCCGCAGTTAGGGCAGTTAAGTCCCATAACATCAGTAACTCCGGCTTGTCTTGCAAGATCGCTGTCAAGAACTCTCGCATATGAAACAACATATACTGTTTCTCTTGTTTTTTCCTTGCTTCCGCTCACGAGTTTGCCATTTTCATCCTGCGAAAAATTCAGATACCCAACCGCAGACTGAAATCTTATAATAACCATTCCGTTTTCATGAACATATTCACTTATAACAGTCCGGTGTATTACCACATTATCATAATTCACCTTCAAATTTCTTGAATTGAGGTCCTCAATTATGCTTTCCACCCTGTCAACAAGTGACGGAGAAATCGTAAGCTTTTTCAGAGCTGATGTACTCTTAATCTCAATGGAATTAAGATACTCCTTCAAAACGGTTTCCACCTGAGGCATAACCGAAGCAATCTGAAAATCGGGAAATTCCTCATGTATCTTCGGAAGATATATTTTATCCATACCGTTGAGCGATAAGGGACTCGAATCCGAGGCATCCGCCTTTCCCAGATCCTTGATAAAGTTATCCATACTGAGGTCAAGGCCACTTTCCTTTTCAAATTTCCTTATTTTCCCTCTTATAACAAGCACAACACCCACCACAATCGCCACAGGTGCAGCAAAAAGCACACCGGCCACAATCAAGCCTATTGTATTACCGTCCAATCAACACCACCTCATACAACACTTCAACATAATTCATTGCACAACCCAACATATGTATTATACTATGTTTCCAACTTTTTTGCAATAAAAAAAAATATTTTCATGCTTTCTGCTGCAATTATGTCGAAATATTCTACCCGAGCTTTACAGTAACTATAAATCCGCTGTAATTATCCCCTGATATGCTGTACTCAAGCTCTTCCGGGACAGGAATATGTGTATCCCCCGTCTCATCTGCCTCTACAAAGTATACACACCATCTGCCGCCGTCGTCATCCTCAATAAGTGCAGGGGAATCCGATTTATGCTCATGAATAATATCCAGATATTCCTCAAGTGTAATACCATTATCCGAGATATATTGGGAATGGGGAACACCAACGTATCTGAAATGCCACGGCTCCTCCGAATAGCCCGTTATCTCCTCTTTACCGGCGGGATACCTTATGATGAAACCGTAATCGGAGCAATTCTCATTTATCCATGCATATTTTCCATCTCCCTCATAGTTTATTCCGTCATTGCCGACAACATCCAAATCAAGGTCAAAAACATATCCTGTCTGATGCTCACTGTATCCAGGAGGAGCCACCCACTGCTCCGCCATTTCAGTACCGACATTTCCGATTTCGTTATTGTACAGCCCGACCTGAGTATCATAGCTCCGATAGCCGCAGGCAATCATTATATCCGACTCACCGTAAATATCATAAAAATCGTCCAGCATTGAATTGACATTTTCAACAATGGAAGTATCCATGCTTACATACTTATCTGTAACGACATAGCTGTCGGATTTTTTCTCAAATATAGACTCGACATTCTCACCGTCGGAATGACAGGAATAATCCTTGTTTACAAGTATAAGCTCACCGTTATATATATCGTCATATGATTTTGAAACAATTGTTGTGCTTCCCAAAAGTTCGACATTCGCATTTTTTAAATCCGTATTCTTACTGTTTTCATTCGGAGAACTTTTCTCATCATTTCTGTCTGTCGGATTGCCATGTGATGTATCGGCAACACTTTTCTCTTTTTCCTTCGGAGACTCGGACTGTAAAACCTCCGGTTCGGTTACAGTTGCTATATTCCCCGAAAAAAGCTGCTGGAAATACACAACTGTAAACAGCAGACACGAGATAATAAGAACCGTAAACATTATAGCAACCTGCTGTTTGAACGGTACAGGCTTATCAAAATCTATTTTAAGTATCTTCGGTATATGTATATATTTCATCAGATCCGTATCTTCTCCTACCTAATATTTTATAGTTCCCTTCAAAATGACAAAAAACCTACTCTATATATAATAAATCCAAAACGCCTGTAAAATCAAGATAAAATTATAATCAGGCTATATAAATTTTTAATCCGTAATTGTATATTTTTTATAGCTTGACCGAAAAATCCCCTCTTTAGTAAAAAACAAATACATAACCATATCTTTATAATTCAAAAAACTCTTTACATTGACGGATAAAGAGAGTAAAATATTGTTAAAAGTCAACGCTTCAAGGAGTGACAAAATTGAAAAACCAAAGCATTATAAAGAAAATAATAACAGCTTCACTTACTGTCATGATACTTCTAATTTTTTCTTCCTGCTCGCAGTCGGAGTCGGACAAAGTCAATTATAAAACAACCCTGACATTTTCCCCTAACTTTGCGGGTACAAGAACTTTCACCGTAACCTATCCGACATCCTCGGTGTCACCGTCATCGGACAGGGCAGAAAAACTTGATAAGCTCATACAGGACTCCTGCCCCTCAGCCCTTGCACATTCACTCGATAAATCATCGGGCAGTCTTTCCTATACCTTTACATTATCGTTTTCCTCTTTCTCCGATTATATGTCAAAGCTAACCGATATACTCGGCACTCGTCCGACCGTCACCTTTGCAAATCCAGATACCCCCCTGACGCAGGGCTGGCGTATTGAGGAATCCTTCCAAAGCTCGCAGCTTCTCCATTGGCTTACAGATGCCGCCCATGCCGAACAGATATACGATTACGATATTCCCTCGGAGGAAAGTGCAACCTCTGTGAACTTCAATTCAGAAACCGTAAGCACTACCCCCACCGTATCAGTAAATAAACTCAGCGGACACCCCATAAAATCAATAAAAATTTCCACGGTTAATAAAAAATCCACATTTGACCGCACATTCACTTTCAAAATATCCCAGAATACATTTGACTCTTTGGGCGATAAGATATCAAAATATTTTACTTCCGTGACAGACAGTACGGCCTCAACAACGTGGCAGATTGAAAACGGTGAATATACATACACGGCAGACTTTAAAAATATCACATTAAAACAGCTTGAGGGCTACACGAACCGTCTGTTTTCTTCGGTGTACGGTGATACCTCATATGTTGACAGGAACGAGGGCTCAACACCACTTGCATATCAAAATTCCTTCATCGAAACCCTCGACTTTTCAAACTATGTCAGCGACAACAATACTGATGTACCGATAGAATATACCTATACAACAGCTGATAACTCCGAACTGGATTCATGCCTAATTTATTCAAACCTCGAATGGATAAATGCCTCCGACTTCACAGCAGAAAATGACCCCGGCAGAATTGTCGGAATATCTTCAAAGCAGCCTTCTCTTACTGTACGTATCAATGACGGAAAGCAATATAAACCGCAAATAATAGATATAACCTTAACACCGCTTGATAATGACAATTTTAAAAAATCCTATGCTTTCTCCTATAACATAGAAGAAAACGGATTTGAAGCCTCAGGTTATACGGCAACGTATTTTGAAGATCTCGGAATATCAACAACGCAGACATCCAAAGAAAATACCGCAACGTGTACTATTGAATTTACAGGAACCCCCGCTGAAATTAATTCCAAGATAACGAAAATATTCGGTGAAGGCAATCTGTTGACCTATTCATCCGATATTCCGTTTATGACCCTGAGAACGGCAAAGCATATAGAGGATACTATAGATCTGTCCCCCATACTTATCGGAGAAAACATTGATACACCCGTCAATTATACCCTTGCTTCAAGGAACGGAGAAATTGCAAAATCACTTATCCGAACAATTAAAGCTTCTGACAAGGACTCAAATGAAACCGTATATGCCGACAAAAACGATAACGGCTCTTATTCTGTTTTACTTGCCGGATCAAAGGCAGTGCTAAACTCGGAGGTTTCCGTTGCCAATGTATCTGATATTATAGTTTTCTGTGCAATTTCCGTCATAATAATACTTCTGACGATTGCCGCCGTACTTTTCCTCAAAAGCAGAGAGGTACCCCATGCAACGCTGCCCGAGGGAAATGCAGCCGAGCTTGCAAAGAAACCGAACGCCGAAATAAAAACTTCGGAAAGAAAGCGAAAAAAGAGAAGGGATAAAGATTGATGAAAACAAAGCTTTGTATATTTGATCTTGACGGTACGCTTGTAAATTCGCTCGCTGATATATCAGCTTCAATGAATTATGCAGTACAAAAGAATGGCTTTGCCCCTCAGCCTGTCGAGAAATATCGTTATATGGTAGGAAATGGCATATCGGTACTTGCGGATCGTGCCGCAGGACTTAATGAAAACAGCAATCCTGCTGTAAAGAGAAAAATACTTGAGGATTTCGGGGAATACTATGAACTTCATATGCTTGACAACACACGTCCGTTTGACGGTATGTCGGAACTTATTCGGAAGCTGAAGGAGCTTGGAATAAAACTTGCGGTCAATACAAACAAAAATGATAATTTCGCCTGTGATATAGTAACAACACTTTTTGGAAAAAATTGTTTTTCCGATATACGAGGAAAGCGTGACGGAATAAATACAAAACCGGATCCGACCGCAGCATTTTCCATAATGGAAAACATTGGAGTTACTAAAGAAGAAAGCATCTATATCGGCGACAGCAATGTCGATATACAGACCGCAAAAAATGCAGGCATCAGAAGTATAGGTGTATGCTGGGGGTTCCGTACAAAAGAGGAGCTTATGCATGAGGGAGCCGATTATATAGCTGAGATACCGGAGGATATTTTGAAATTCATATAAGCGAGGTTACAGTATGCATCAAAAACCGAAAATCAATTATCAGCTTGTCCTTAACAAAACACTTGAACAAATCATCAAGGAAGGCAAACGTCCCTCTTTACTTTTACACAGCTGCTGTGCACCATGCAGCAGCTATGTTCTTGAATACCTTAACAGATACTTCAAAATCACAGTATTTTACTATAATCCCAATATTTCTCCGGAAAGCGAGTATCTCCACAGAGTGGAGGAACAAAAACGTCTTATAAGCGAATTTTGTCAAGATGTCAGCTTTATTGAAGGAAAATATGAACCTGAACGATTCTATGAAATATCAAAGGGACTTGAAAATGAACCGGAACGAGGAGCAAGATGTCTGAAATGTTACCGATTACGCCTTGAAGAAACGGCAAAAGAGGCTGTTTCCCGGGGATACGACTATTTCACCACAACTCTTTCCATATCACCGCAAAAGGATTCCGCCGTGCTGAATGATATAGGGAAAAACGTCAGTGAAAAATACAATATCCCGTATTTATATTCGGACTTTAAAAAGCGCGGGGGCTATAAGCGTTCCATAGAACTTTCGGCAAAGTACAACCTGTACCGACAGAATTTTTGCGGCTGTGTGTACTCGAAAAGAGAAAATTAAAAAGAGGCGGTTCGTATAATCTACTGTTCCCTTCTTCAGATGGAAAATTTTGTAATGTAAAAAACTAACACGATCCGTCGTCGTTGCAAAAATTCACAATTCTGCGGCTCTTGTACAAAGCGTATTGGAGCCGTAAATTTATCCTAAACAATATGTACGCAAAATCGGAGATCAAGCTTTTATATGCACACTAAATCAATTTATATATCGTGTGCAATATATCCATTTAACATTTTTTATTTTTTCTTCATTAAATGATGACAAACGGGAAATTGTATGATAAAATAAACGGAGAATGAAAGGGGCAGAAATATGAAAGAAACAGAAAAGCTTATAGGGGAAATTTTGTTTTCAACAGTATATTCACATTCAACAAGTGGAATAATCGGCAAAAATGAGGATAATGTTTCCCTTAAGTATGACGAAAAACCAAGATATACGGAGTTTGCGGCGCTGAGTGAAGTGCAGAAAAAGGCAATAAGGGGTTTTATGCCGCTTGACCCGATCAAAGAGGATTTTTCTGTTAAAAATTAATTTCACATTTCTTTTTTCTATTATTGGCTCTGTTTGGAGGAATTATGGATGATACTGCTGTTCCTGCTGATTTTTGCATTGGCAATTTCTGTTATGCTTCTGAGTGTTTTTATGAAAATCATGCTTGTATTATGCTCGATTTTCCTTGTCGCCTATATAATTTTGCTCATAGTTCTCTCTAAGAAAAATCTTTTCAGACGATTTACGGAGGGTTGGGAAAAATATGCGATGATAGCTTTAAAAATATTTGTAATTGTGGAAATAGTGATCAATTCATCCGGAATTATTACAAGCTTATGTTATCTCCTTTTCATGGGAGCCTTTTAGAAAAGACCATTATGAATATTTCGCTTTACCGAAAATTTGTTTTGTGATTTATAAAATGCTTGACAAAAACCGTATATCCAATATATAATATAGAAAACTCATAATTAAAGACTTTGAAGGAAATAAGATACGGAACATTGTGCCAAGAGAATTGTCGGTCGGTGTAAGACAATGTCAGTGTCCGTATGTATAGCTCATTCCCGAGTTGACTGTTCGATAATGTAGGGCAGTACGCACGGCAGCGTTAAAGGTCGAGATCTTGCTTGAGATCGGTGAGGGATATGTATATATTATATCCGAAAAAGGGTGGTACCGCGTGCATTATGCCCGCCCCTTGTCCATGTGGCAGGGGGCGGGATTTAAATTTATAAGGAGGTAATTTTCATGAACGAAGGATTTAAAAAATATACACCGTTTGAGCAGATAAAGCTCAAAGACAGAAAATGGCCCGACAATACTATAACAAAGGCTCCAATATGGTGTTCTGTGGATCTGCGGGACGGCAATCAGGCACTTGTAACGCCTATGAATATGGAGCAGAAGCTTGAGTTTTTCCACGCTTTGGTCGACATGGGCTTCAAGGAGATAGAAATAGGTTTTCCGTCCGCAAGTGAAACGGAGTATGAGATCTGCCGTGAGCTTATCGAAGGCGGTCACATTCCGGATGACGTATCCATACAGGTATTGGTTCAGGCAAGGGAACACCTCATACGCAAAACCTTTGAGGCTGTGCATGGGGCAAAAAATGTAATAATACATTTCTATAACTCCACATCAACCCTTCAGAGAAAGGTCGTATTCAAAAAGGATATGGACGGCATTATCGACATTGCCGTTGAAGGTGCTAAGCTTATCAAGGAGCTGATTGACGGATACGACGGAGATACCAATTTTAGACTGGAATATTCCCCCGAAAGCTTTTCCGGCACGGAGGCGGACAATTCCGTCAGGATATGCGAGGCTGTCATGGATGTTTTGAAGCCTACAAAGGAAAACCCGATAATACTAAATCTGCCGAATACGGTCGAAATGTGTACGCCCAATACCTATGCGGATCAGATAGAATATTTTATAAGGAATTTGAAAAACAGAGAATCAGCTATAATCAGCGTTCACCCGCATAACGACAGAGGTACCGGGGTTGCGGGAGCAGAGCTTGCACTGCTTGCCGGTGCCGAAAGAATAGAGGGCACACTCTTCGGCAACGGAGAAAGAACAGGCAATCTTGACATTGTAACGGTCGGACTGAATATGTACACTCAGGGAATTGACCCCAAGCTCGATTTCAGCAATCTGCCAAAGTACAAAGAAATATACGAACGCTGCACAAACATGAAAATAGGCGAAAGACAGCCTTACGTCGGCGATTTGGTATTTACCGCTTTCTCCGGCTCACATCAGGACGCTATCAAAAAAGGCTTTGATTATGTAAAAGCTACAAACAGTGACAAGTGGGAGATTCCCTATCTTCCGATAGATCCCGCTGATGTAGGAAGAAAATATGAGGCGATAGTACGCTATAACTCTCAGTCCGGAAAGGGAGGAGCCGCATTCATTATGGAAACAGCATACGGCTATGAACTTCCCAAGGCAATGCACCCCGAGTTCGGTGCACTCGTCAAGGCTGAAAGCGACCGTCAAGGGCAAGAACTTTCTCCGGCGGATCTTCTTGAGATATTCAATAAAAATTACATTGATATAAAGCAGAAGCTGTGGCTTGTCCATCATGTTATAACTAATGTTGGAGTTGACGAGGCGACTTTCAAAGGAACAATACATCTTGTCAAGTTTGATAAGGATATAGAAATTTACGGCGAGGGCAACGGCCCAATAGATGCATTTGTAAATGCCCTTAAGTCTGTGGGCATAAACGGCTTTGAGGTGTTATCATACAAGGAACATTCAATTTCAAGCGGCTCCGATTCAAAGGCTATATGCTATATGCAAATGAGAAAGCCTGACGGCAAAAAGGTATTCGGCGTGGGCATTTCTCACGGTATATTCAAGGCATCGGCGAGAAGTCTGCTCTGTGCAATCAACCGTTCCGACTGTGAGGTACGGGTAAACGGAAAAATAATTTAAAATGCCATTGTTTTACAGATTGTATATTTCCCTAATAATATACAATCTGTAAAATTTACTTTTATTGGCTTTTTAAAAATAAAGTTGAATGAATAGTTTATTTTACCTCCGTCAACAATAAATATGGGGGTGCAATAAATGCTAAACATGAAGAACGAAAGAAATTATAAAAAGTCTCCGAAGAAAAATATTGGTTTCTATATTTCTCTTGCAGTATGTCTTGCGGCTGTTGCAGGTGCGGCATGGACTACTTACGGAAGTATACAGGAATATACTCAGCCTTCAGATGAAAACAGTATTCAGGAATCAAAAAACGAAAAGGTCAACGAAGAGGTAAGTGGTCAGAAATACGAAAAATCCGAGATTGAAGAAAGCAGTAAGCCTGAGACGTCGGAAATAGGAACTGAAAGCAGTGCAAAAACGTCCGGTTCCGAACAAAGCTCCAATAAAACGGAGGAAGCCTCTGTACAGCAAACAGTTGCCGAGGAATCCGAGGCTTTGACTGCCGAGCCGATTGACAAGGGTGAAATCCTTAAGCCATTCAGCCTGAAAAATCCCATAAAATCAGAAACCATGGGAGATTGGCGTACTCATAACGGAGTGGATATAAGTGCCGGTGAGGGCACACCCGTCCGTGCAATCATGGGCGGAATCGTTAAGGATTTATACACCGACCCACTTCTCGGTAATGTTATAGCTGTTGAACACAGCGGAGGTTATGAATCCTTTTATTGCGGAGTAACGGATACTTCCATTGCACGCAAGGGTGATAATGTCAAGGCAGGAGATACAATAGGCTATGTCGGAAAGATACCGTCCGAATCCAAAGATAAATCACATCTTCACCTTGAAGTAAAACTTGACGGAAATAATATGGATCCGACATTAATATACTGAATATGTTAAAATCGGCAGGTCAATATGACTGTGCCGATTTTTTCGGTCAAAAATATAACCGATAAATATGTCGTATTTCAACCTTGTGTTTTTACTTATGATATGCTATAGTTAGTGTACGGTAATTTTTGGATTCATAAATGGGGGGTTCATAATGAGAAAGTTTACAGTAATAATATTGACAGTTTTGCTCAGCATTATGATGTGTATAATTCTTTGTGCCTGCAACGAATACAAGGAAGCACAGGATGAATTTCAAGGCGGAATAACAAGTATGATGAGTGAAGCAAATGATTTAAAAAGTACCCTTGACGAACAGGCAAGCGGTGTAAATGATTTTTATAATGATATAACCGGACAGAGCAGCAATGAAAGCTCCGTCGAAAATGAGTAAAAATAAATATTCAAACTGTCGTACTGAGTGTTAAAAAGCCCGGACGACAGTTTTTTGCTAAACATAAACACTTCCGCTCAGGTCATAATAATACAGTTATAATTGGAAAATAAATTTATATTCATTAAAATTAATTATTGACAATTACGGAAAATAGTGGTACATTATAGGTAGATTAGCACTCGGATATCGAGAGTGCTAACATGGAGGTGGCTTGAATGGAACCGGCCCAAAGAAAACTTAAGATTCTCGAAGCGGTCGTGGAGGCATTCATAAAAACAGGAGAGCCTGTCGGTTCAAAAGCCCTGTGCGAAAATCTTGATTTCAATGTTTCCTCCGCTACAATCAGAAATGATATGGCTGAGCTTGCTTCCCTCGGTCTGCTTGAACAGACTCACACTTCTTCAGGACGTATTCCGACTGAGCTTGGATACAGAATATATGTAGATAAGCTTATGAAAAGAATACCTTTGACAAAATATGAGCAATCTCATATTTATGATATGTTGTATCCCACTTCGGATGCTCCCGATCATCTGCTTGAGGGTGCGGCGGCACTTTTGTCAGAAATGACGGGCTGCGTTGCTGTGGCTACATCCCCCCCGGGTGAAGCTGCAACAATTAAAAAAATCAGATTTATCCAGACCGGCAGATGTACCGCAATGGTCATTTTGATAACGTCAACCGGCTCGGTAAAAACCAAACTCTTCAGGTGCGATTTTATCATAACACCCGAACTCACGGAGATGTTTGAAAAGACAATGAACGAACGATTTTCCGGTATTTCCGTAACCGACGTAACACCTGCCTTTATGCAAAGCTCCGCAGCAGCTCTCGGTGAAATGTCAATACTCATGACAAATGTTCTGCTTGCAGTGAACGATGCCGCAAAGGACGCATCCGCCGCAAATGCGGCTGTCAAGGGACAATCAAACTTTTTTACCATGACCGAACTCGCATCAGGCGACGGCAAAAGAGTTATGGAGCTGCTGAGCCATTCAAGAGAACTTGAAAAGCTTCTTATGGGTGCTGATTCAAAAGCGAGCATACTTATAGGAAGTGAGATAAATCATCCTGCCCTATCAAGGCTGAGTGTGATAGCATCTCATTATACATCCACACCCGAATGTAGCGGTGTGCTTGCACTTATAGGTCCTGTGAGAATGAATTATCCAAAAATAGTATCTGCTCTTGAATACACCTCGGATATTGTGGGCAATATGCTTTCGGAACTAATTGAATACGGATAAGCATAAAAAGGTATAATAAGAAAGGAGAATGTATTTTGACAAGAAAGAAAAATACTAAGCCTGAAGTAGATAAGGAAAAGAATGAAACCGTTGAAACGGAAGAGCAGGCTCCCGAAACGGTCAGTAAGGAAGAATATGATAAGCTTAAGGCTGAATTTGACGTGCAAAAGGACCAGTTTTTGAGAATGGCGGCAGAATATGATAATTTCCGCAAAAGAACAGAAAAGGAAAAGCTTGCAACATTCGACAATGCACTTGCAACAACTGTCGAAGCCTTTCTTCCTGTTGCAGACAGCTTCACCCTCGCCCTTACCTCAACAGACGGTGCAAGTGACGAATTTATGAAGGGGCTTGATATGATAAACAAACAACTTGAGAACGCTTTCAAGAAGCTTAATGTCGAGCAGTTTGGCGAAAGAGGAGAACAGTTTGACCCGCAGCTTCACGATGCAGTATCAAGGGTTGATGATGACGAGCTGGAAGAGGATTGTATTGCCTCTGTTTATCAGAAGGGATACAAGGTAGGCGATAAAATAATCCGTCATGCAATGGTAATAATCTCAAATTGAGAGAAAACCTAATCTTACACAACGTCGGCTTAAAGCCGGACAATAAACAATATAAAATAATTTTCGGAGGTAACAATTATGGCAAAGACAATCGGTATCGACCTTGGTACAACAAACTCCTGCGTTGCAGTAATCGAAGGCGGTGAGCCTGTAGTTATTCCTAATGCTGAGGGTGCAAGAACAACACCGTCCGTTGTCGCTTTTTCCAAAAACGGAGAAAGACTTGTGGGACAGGTTGCAAAGCGTCAGGCAGTGTCAAACCCTGACAGAACAATAGCATCAATAAAAAGACATATGGGTTCTTCATACAAGGTAAATCTCGGTGGGAAGGAATATACACCGCAGGAAATTTCCGCAATGATCCTCACAAAGCTCAAAAAGGACGCAGAAGCTTATCTCGGAGAGACAGTTACACAGGCGGTTATCACAGTACCGGCTTACTTTACCGATGCACAGCGTCAGGCAACAAAGGACGCCGGTAAGATTGCAGGTCTTGAAGTTAAACGTATAATTAATGAACCTACAGCCGCTGCCCTCTCATATGGTGTAGATAAGGAAAATGACCAAAAGATAATGGTATATGACCTTGGCGGCGGTACATTCGATGTATCTATTATAGAAATGGGCGATGGCGTTCAGGAGGTTCTTGCAACGGCAGGTAATAACCACCTCGGCGGCGACGATTTTGACCAGAAGATTATTGACTGGCTCGTTCAGAGCTTTAAGAATGACGAGGGTATAGACCTTTCCGGAGATAAAACAGCTATGCAGCGTCTTAAGGACGAAGCAGAAAAGGCTAAAATTGAGCTTTCCGGAATAACAACAGCCCAAATTAATATTCCCTTTATAGCAGCAGATGCCAACGGCTCAAAGCACCTTGACTATACTCTCACAAGAGCAAAATTTAACGAGCTTACGGCAGACCTTGTGGAAAAAACAATGGGCCCTGTCCGTCAGGCACTTTCAGATTCGGGAATATCAATTAACGAGATTGACAAAGTTCTCATGGTCGGCGGTTCTTCAAGAATACCTGCTGTACAGGAAGCTGTTAAATCCCTTATAGGCAAGGATCCCTTCAAGGGCATTAACCCCGATGAATGTGTTGCAATAGGTGCAGCTATTCAGGCAGGTGTGCTTGCAGGTGATGTACAGGGACTTCTCCTTCTTGATGTAACACCGCTTTCACTCGGTGTTGAAACGCAGGGCGGTATTATGACAAAAATCATTGAGAGAAATACAACAATACCTACGAAGAAGAGTCAGATATTCTCCACAGCTGTTGATAATCAGACTCAGGTTGAGGTAAATGTTCTTCAGGGTGAGAGAGAATTTGCAAAAGACAACAAGCAGCTCGGTCTTTTTAAGCTCGATGGTATAGCTCCGGCTATGAGGGGCGTTCCGCAGATTGAGGTTACATTTGATATAGATGCCAACGGTATAGTTAATGTATCCGCAAAAGATCTCGGCACAGGCAGAGAGCAGCATATAACGATTACCTCAAGCACAAACATGAACAAGGATGACATAGAAAAGGCTATCAAGGATGCGGAGCAGTATGCAGCCGAGGATAAGAAACGCAGGGAAGAGGTTGACAAGAGAAATGAGGCAGAAAACCTTGTTTATGCCGTTGAAAAGCTTCTCAGCGAAAACGGCGAGCATATTTCCGATCAGGACAAGGAAACACTCAATACTAAGGTTGCAGCAGTAAAATCGGCACTTGCAGGAACGGATCTTGAGGTTGTTCAGTCCGCAAAGGACGATCTCCAAAAATCAATGTATGCAGTATCAGAGAAGCTATATCAGGATGCTGCCGCTCAGGGTGCCGCTGCACAGCAGGCTCCGGAGGAGAATAACGGCGTGTATAATGCAGATTACACAGATGTTGACGACAACAATAACAACAACTAAGCTTAACTGAGAAATCAAGCCATGGGGGGAAAGCCGGGATTAGCTTTTCCCTTTTGGCGGTTATATAAGAAACAACAGGAAATAAAGGTATTATTTACTATTCGGGGTGGTATAATTGGCAGATAAACGTGATTATTACGAGGTACTTGGAGTACAGAAGGGCTCCTCGGAGGATGAAATCAAAAAGGCATTCCGCAAACAGGCGAAAAAATATCATCCCGACCTTAACCCGGGTGATAAGGAAGCTGAAGCTAAATTTAAAGAGATAAACGAGGCATATGAGGTTCTTTCCGACAGAGATAAGCGTTCAAGATATGACAGATACGGCTTTGCGGGAGTTGATCCGAATTATGGTGCAGGCTCAACCGCATACGGCGGAGGAAACCCGTTCGGTCAGGATATAGATTTAGGTGATATTTTCAACAGCTTTTTCGGCGGCTTCGGCGGCGGGAGAAGTCCGAGAAATCAAAATGCTCCGAGAAGAGGCTCAGATATAGAAGCATCAATCACAATCGATTTTGAGGAAGCTGCAAAGGGCTGCAAAAAAGAGGTTACATACAAAAAAGTGGAAACCTGTAAATCATGTGCAGGCTCGGGAGCAGCTGCTGGAACCAATCTTAAAACCTGCCCGCAATGTAACGGTTCGGGTCAGGTAACTGTGAGAAAGGGAACTCCTTTCGGTCCAATTCAGACAACACAAACCTGCGAGAAGTGTCAGGGCAAAGGAAAGATCATTGAAACACCATGTCCGAAATGCTCAGGTGTAGGAAGAATACGTTCCTCAAAGACACTGACCGTAACCGTACCGGCAGGCATAAGCCAAGATCAAATACTGAATATCGGAGGTCACGGCAACAGCGGATATAACGGCGGACCGGCCGGAGATCTCCATGTATATGTCAATGTCAGGAAGCATGATATTTTCGAGCGTAAGGGTGACGATGTATGGTGTGAAATCCCCATAACCTTCGCACAGGCTGCCCTCGGACATGAAATGACCGTTCCTACTCTTGACGGAAAGTCGAGTTATACCGTACATCCCGGAACACAGCCCGGAGATATTTTCAAGCTTAAAGGCAAGGGTATCCAGCACCTTAATTCAAGGGGCAGGGGCGATCAATATGTCAAAGTAACGATAGAGGTTCCGAGAAATCTCACAGACGAACAAAGAAGAATACTTGAACAATTCGATAAAACCTGCACGGGAAAGAATTACCAAAAACGCTCAAGCTTTTTTGACAAGGTAAAAAAATTATTTAAGGATTAATGTTTGCAATATCGCAGACTTATGTAATAAAATGAGTTGCTGACAGGCTTATAAAGCCGGTCGGCAACTCATTTTTGTTTGACATTATTCAATTATAATCCGAAAGAAGTTTTTTTACAACCTCCTCCGTATGCATACCTCTCGAGCCTTTTACAAGCACTGTACAGTCAGCGGAGATAAGCCCCTTAAGCCTTTCATATGCCTCATCATTTGTTTCAGCGGTAAATACATTAATACAACCGCTGTCACTCGCCCCTTTTGCAGTAATTTCGGAAAGCGGTCCTACGGCAACAAGAGCGTCTATCCCCTTTTCCGCAAGAGCCTTTCCTACAGAATAATGTTCACCTTCAGCCTGTTCGCCCAATTCAAGCATATCCGCAAGAACGGCTATTGACTTACCCTTGGAGATGCTCTTCAAAACATCAAGCGATACAACAGTAGCCTCCGGACTCGCATTATAGCTGTCGTCTATAAGCGTAATTCCCTTAAGCTTATATATCTGCTGACGCATCGGAGCATTTTTATACGTCATCAGACCGCTTTGTATTTTTTTGGTATCAAGACCGAGTGCCTCCCCTACACCTATCGCCGCAAGTGCATTTCTTACGCTATGCTCACCGAGTGCAGGTATTGTTATTTCCTCGGTTCTTCCACCCCTACATAATGTGAATACAGTATTAAGACCCTCTGTCCTTATATTTTCCGCCCTATAATCGCAGTCATCAGAAAAACCGAATGTAACCGTTCTAAAAAACTGTTTATTATGGAGTGTCCTCAAAAGCCTGTCGTCACCGTTAAGAAATAAAATACTTTCCTTACTAAAGTGCTTTGTAATTTTGAATTTCTCAGACATAATATTTTCTTGAGTTTTCAAATTTTCAATATGTGCCTTACCTATGTTCGTCATAACAGCAATATCGGGTCTTGCAACATCGCAGAGCCTGTCCATTTCGCCAAACTCAGACATACCCATTTCTATAACTGCCGCCTCATTTTCCTCCTTGATATCAAACATTGTACAGGGCATACCTATCTGGCTGTTCTTATTGCCCTGAGTTTTCATAACATCAAGACTTCCGGAAAGTGCAGCGGCTATCATTTCCTTTGTACTTGTTTTTCCGACACTTCCCGTAACTCCAACGAGCCTCATGGAAAATTGACTCCTGTACCAAGCAGCAAGCCTTTGCAATGCATCAAGGGTATTATCAACCTTTATACATACCTTGCCATAGGTATTCTCAGGAATATCATATTCGGTCAATGCTGCACTTGCTCCCCTTCGCAAACAATCTCCAATAAACCTGTGAGCATCAACCTTTTCTCCCTTTATCGGAACGAAAAGAGAACCTTCAGCCACTGCCCTGCTGTCAAACTGTACATTACTTATCTTTGCAGCAGGATCACCGCAGAGAATTTCCCCACCAACAGCCTCAGCAATTTTTTTTGCTGTAAGGTTTCTGTCAATTATAAAAATATCCTTATTATTCATCATACATTCTCCGTCATTTCTTTCAAAATTCCGGCTATTACCTCACGTTCGTCATAATGTGTCTTAACACCGTTTTTATCCTGATAATCCTCGTGACCTTTTCCGGCAAGGACAATAATATCGCCGTCTTGTGCATTTTCCATACAATAGCGTATAGCATCTGTCCTGTCGGGTATGGTTATATATTTTCCGTCAGTCTTATCAAGTCCGACCTTTATATCTGCAATTATATCCTCAACAGCCTCCATACGGGAATTATCCTCTGTCACAACAGACAGATCAGACAGCTTTCCCGATATTTCACCCATTTCAAAACGTCTGTCCCTCGGTCTGTTTCCTCCGGCACCGAAAAGGGTTATAAGCCTTTTCGGGTTATATTCTCGGAGTGTGGTGAGAATATTTTCCATGCTGACGGCATTATGGGCATAATCTATAAGTAATGTATAGTTCCCCGGCACCCTGACGCTCTCAACTCTTCCCTTTACCTTGACCTCGTTAAGTCCGTCATATATATTCTTTTCCTTAATATCAAAATGTCTGCAAACGGCTATTGCGGCAAGTGCATTATGCACGGTAAACATACCGGGTATTGCAACATCAATATCCATGGAAAGACAGCCGCTAAGCTTAAAATGCACACCGAGATACCCGGCACGAGAAATAAGACCTGCACCTGATGCTCTAAGCTC
Organism: uncultured Clostridia bacterium; assembly: GCA_947624835.1. Classification (GTDB taxonomy): domain Bacteria; phylum Bacillota; class Clostridia; order Oscillospirales; family Acutalibacteraceae; genus UBA1213. The sequence continues at coordinate 22,734 of CANQLX010000002.1, read as the reverse complement.
TGCGCCCTCATTACAGCCATAGGTTTCAACCGTACAGGTATGTCCCTCGAGCATTTTCTCATACATCGGATCATCAATATTCATGATACCAACCCTACACTGTCTGAATAACAGTGATTTACAGTGCAGATAATCCTCCATTGTAGGATGCTCCACTCCGCCTATGTGATCGTGTGAGAAATTTGTGAAGATTCCGTAATCAAAAACAAATCCGTCTGTTCTGTGCCACTTTATTCCGAGCGAGGAAGCCTCCATAACGCAGCATTTACAGCCTTCGTCAATCATCTGCCGCATTGCCTTTTGTATTTCATAGGATTCCGGTGTTGTATTATTTGTCTTTATATGCTTATCGCCTATAATTATACCGAGAGTACCGATAATTCCCGTTTTGATGCCGCCCTTTTCAAGAATCGAATGTACCATTGATGCGGTCGTTGTTTTTCCCTTGGTTCCCGTAATGCCCACAGTTGTAAGCTCCCCGGCAGGATTGCCGAAGTACTCAACGGACATCATGGCAAGAGCCTTTCTTGTATCCTCAACCTTAATGACAGCCGCACCGTTTACGTCAATATCCTCACTCACAACAACAGCAGCAGCACCCATATCTGAAGCATTCTGTGCAAACTTATGCCCGTCAAAGGCAGAGCCGATAAGACAGACGAAAACGCAGTCCTTAACAATTTTCCGTGAATCATATATAACATCCGATATTTCCACATCCGTCCTACCGGAAACAACGATATAATCAAGCTTTGCAAGAAGTTTCTCAAGTGTCATAATTACTCTCCTTTATCGAAAAGGGCAAGCGGGGTACCCCCGCTGTCAATACGCAGCCAATTCACTCAGATCAATCAGTTTATGGCTCGACCATATACTTACCCAAGCAAACAGGTTATAAGAATATATTTCTTATTGTGGAAAGCCTCACAAGGGGCTTTCACCATACTTTATCAATATTTACAACCGGCAGCCTACCGCTGCATAAGCATACTTGTCGCCACAAATCAGGGCAAACGCAGTGAGGGAATATATCGTCGGCACGACGCCGCTTAGAATACGTCTTTGTCGTAGAGGTAGCGGAAAAAGTCGGCATAATCTGTTCTTTTGTCGGCTGTAAACTGAATTGCATCTCTCGGGTGCTGATTGAGCCTGCCTGTAAGGAGATAAGGTACGTCATAACCCCATACAATGCCGTCTGCCTTGAGCTTGTTTATGTGTTTCTCTATAAATTCAAGTACGGGCGTAATGTGATACTTGGGATTTTTCAGGAAACCGAGAAGAAGCTCCGTAGGACAGTTTCCTGCACCACGTCCCATGCTGCTTACCGTTGAATCAAGATAGCTCACACCCATCGTGAGTGCTTCTATTGTATTGGCAAAAGCAAGCTGCTGATTGTTATGTGCATGAATACCTATCTTCTTGTTATATTTATCTCCCATTTCAAGATACTTTTCGGCAAGCCTGCGCATCTGTTCGGGGTAAAGTGAGCCATAGCTATCAACTATATAGACCATGTCAACACAGCTTTTTCCGATTATCTCAAGACCGTCCTCGAGATCACTGTCATTTGACTTTGATATAGCCATTATATTGATGGTTGTTTCGTAGCCCTTATTCTTGCAGTATTCCACAATCTCAATGGCAGCCGGAATGGTATTGATATAAGTTGCAACACGCACTAAATCAATAGGACTGTCCGCCTTATTTATGATATCCCTCTTGAAATTAGTTCTTCCGACATCAGCCATAACGGATATTTTCAGGTCTGTATCATTATCGCCTACAACCTTGAGTATGTCATCATCATTACAGAACTTCCATTTGCCGAATTTGTTTTCGTCAAACATATCCCTGTCTGCCTTGTATCCAAATTCCATATAGTCTATTCCCGATTCAATGTTTGTCCTGTACAGGTCATGAACAAATTCGTCAGTAAACGCAAAATCATTTACAAGTCCCCCATCTCTCAACGTACAGTCTACAACCTTGATATCAGGTCTGAACGATACCAGTTCACCTTTTTTCTGCATTTTTATTTCCTCCGTATTTCTAATCTTAACAAATATATGCTCACGCATTATTCTACAATACCAATTATACCGCATATTTCCTCAAATTACAATAGTTTGTTATACTCTGCGGCATAATCCAAAATTCGACATAAAAAATCAACAAAAAACTTACCGTATAGCCGCAGGACTATATACGGTACACTCTTTTATTTCCAAAAACGAACAATAACTTTACCCCATATATGTGCGTGAATACTACGTACAGGGATTCCCGATATATGACCGATTGCTTAAATCATACCGTCATCTACTACGGTTTCAGGATTGGTAATATCAAATTCAACAGACGAAAACCCACACGGAAAATCTTACATAAAAACAGAAAAATTTTTATTAATCCTCAGAAATTCCCGACCGGATTTCGGCGTGAAAGAACAGACCCTCAGAAACCGGATTCCGATCCGGCTCCCGAGGGTCGGGTAATATGTACAACAGGTATCAGAGTGACAAACTTCCGCCTGAATTTACAATTCCTCTTTCAGATATTTTACTATTTCTACTTTAGTACTCTTATATGCAAATAATAAGCTGAATATCAATATTAAAAAGAATGTAAAAACAACAAAAAGAATTAACGATTCTGTATTTATTGTCACTATATATTTTTCGTTAAAAACGATTTCCTTAACGAATTTATATACATTCATAAGGCTCAACACAGTCCATACGGACAATAAGGTATTTGCAAGCATTACAGTAAATCCCTCTATAACAAACTGCAACATTATGCTGCTTTTTTTCGCCCCTATCGCTCTTTTAACACCAATTTCAAACTTTCTGTCCTTCAAAGCATTCGTGAAGGAACTATACAGATTAATGCCAAGCAGAATAAACAGTACCGCTGCAATTAAGTATTTATTCATGATACCGTTCTTAATATCCCGGACGGCCTGATTTTGTTCCGTATAGACCTCTTCACAAGTAACGTTTGATTTTTTTAGTTGTTGTATGACAAAGTCCTTTTGTTCGGTATATATAACAAGATCTAAATTTAATATACTGCATTCATCTTCATCAACGGAACCGATATTCAAATACACGGAATCAATAGAGGAATTTGTTTCAAGATCATCATACTCATTCGGACCCGAATATGCAGCTGCAACATCATATTTCTTCAATATTCTTTTTCCTTCATCATTTGTAAAAATCAATTTCAATTGTTTTTTCCCGTTTTTGTCGGGTTTTAAGCTGTTATAAACCCTTTGGGAAACTAAAGCCTCATTAACACCAATTGAAACTTCGTATTTACCCTTTATCATTGCTCTTGCGGCTCTTGAAGTTACGACCTCGCTATCATTTGAAGTCAAATATAATCCCCATACATAACCCGGTAAAAAATTAACCTCACATTCCTTTCCGAATGATGTCTGAGCAACACACTGTCTCATGTAATAATAATGAGTATCAGATAACTTATCCAACTGCTTTGTTACCGCTCTCAATTCATTTTTACTTTCGGCACCGTTATAGGAAAAAATTACATTTGGATTGTCAGCGAACAAATCTTTATACTTATTATAGCTTTCGGAATCCGTATAAATCAAATAACCAAACATTATGGCAAATGATAAAAAGGCTGTAACAGACAATAATAAATAATTACTAAATGTCTTTTTGATCATTAAAAAAGAATGTTTAATAATTCTCATGCAAAACACCATTTTCTAATCTATATACTTTTCCGGCTTCCCTTGCTATTGTATCATCATGTGTGATCATAATAACAGCTCTGCCCTTTTTATTCTCCTTTTCAAGCAAATTAAGAACGGTCCTTGTATTCGTAGGGTCAAGATTACCTGTCGGTTCATCTGCTATTATGAGCGACGGATTCAACAGCAATGCACGTGCTATTGCAACCCTTTGTTTTTCGCCCCCGCTGAGTACGGTAACCTTCTTATCGAGGAGATCAGCTATATCGAGAGATTCAATTATTTCATCGAAACTACCGGACTGCTTTGATGAGTATACTAACGGGAGCATTATATTTTCTCTGCATGTAAGAGTCGGTATAAGGTTATACGATTGGAATATAAAGCCTATATTTTCATATCTCAATTTTGAATAATCCTTACCCTTTTTGATTACAGTATTGTTAAACCTGTATACCCCTCCGTCAAAGCCTTCGATAAGACCTAAAATATTCATCAGGGTTGACTTACCCGAGCCGGATTTTCCGACTATTGTAACATAACTGTAATTTGTAACACTCAGACAGATATCTTTGAGGACAGGTTTATCATAGCTCTTCTTTATGCCGCTAAGTTCTATATTTATATCCTTAACCATATCAATCCTCTTTAGTTTCAACAAATTCCTTATATCCGGAGTCACAGATTGTATCTTCATCAATATTCAATACACATACGAGTTCTTCTGTTTCAAAACCTATCTCTACTTCTTCTTCTCTGACAAAATAAAAATTATCATCCAGTACCCGGACATATTTTTTATTATCCTCCGGCTTTGTATATACGCAATTTTTATCTATCACTAATACATCACTGTATACCTTGCCCGTGTATATTTTCAGGTAATTGATCTCCTGACCGTATAAATAATCCATATCTTCAATGGAAAAAACAATCTTAACCTTATTGTCAACAACGAGATTGGATATTTCCTCTATCTTTACTTCCTTGCCATTTTCCAGTTGGAGGTCCTTGCACTCTCTTATCTTATTTATAGTTGATAAATCAGAATAACAGGTTAATTTGAGATTATCAAATGAACGCACCTTTATTGATCCGCCCGGTGTCAAATCGATATCTTCAACTATGCCATCATATTCGGACTTGACAGCTTTGTCTCCGATATATGCCACTACTTTATCCTTAAATATCTCATCGCCTATACCGACAACAGCAGTGACAGTCGAGGTATCGCTTTCGGCAAATCTGATATATTTGTATGTATCACTTGTAACGGTACCGGAGAATGTGTAGTACATTTTAACATCTGCACGGGAAACCATTTTCGGTTCTCCGTATGAGGCTTCCTTAAACTCAAAGGTTGTATCAACCTCGTATTTTGACATCTCCTGATCCGATAATCTGATCATCATTATGACAGGCAATATCATCAAAACAGCAAAGAACAAAAATATGCCCAACCTTATCAACATTGTTTTGAGCTTCATATTTCTTCTTCCTTATACGATATCAACATATTTATTTTCAAAATATTCACAATATGATCCGAAATCTATATTATCATTATAGATAGCATACAATATGTGCGAATTCAAAGTACCTTCGCAATCCGCCTCAATTTCAGCTATATAGTTTTTGCCGACGGATTCATATTCAATCACTATATAAATATTCACGGCATAATTGAGTGTTTTTTCAAAGGCGGTATCCTTAATTTCAAAATTAAACGTTGCTTTTGAACCCTTACTTAACTCCAAATCTTTCCCTTTTTTCCATTCCTGATTAACAGAAGCATCCTCATCCTCAATATTGATACTGACTTTATCCACGGATATAGTTTCGGATCTGTTCATAAGGCGTATATCCTTTATCTTAATATCATTTTTGATTTCTGCTTCTCTCGGCGGAAGAGATATTATACCATCTTTGCTAATTTCAAGATCATAACCTACAATGCCTGCAGAGTCAAATGCCAAGTCATATTCTCCAAAATCCCCTGTCTCCGAAGGGTTTTCAAAAAACTTTATTTCTCCTACATCAATATTGTAAGATTTGCCCTTGACATTAACCTTCAACTCGTTTATGATTGGCTCCCCCACAAGATTACTTGTATCAAATTGGACGTTACATCTTTTTATATAAAAATGCGGGAATTGAGCATCGGTAAGTCTATCATATTGTTCTGTGATCTCAGCACCCATTTCTGTATATCCTTTTTGATCGGCCAATTCCATATCATTATATTTTTTCCAGTCAAACCCATTATACTGAAGGCATACGTCCCGCTCAAATTTTTCCTTCGATTCAACAGATTCCTTAAATATCAAATAATAAGGTATATTAGTGTCTATTTCAACCTCTATGTCACTGTCCTTTAATGATTCAGCCGATATAATGTCAAAGCTGTAAGCCGGCTGCATAGTATATTCTTTAATAATCTCAAGATTGGCTTTATTCGGACAGATTACATAATCATCCTTTAATTCGCCGGGAAGCACATTGAAATACTCCGTGTTTCCATTCGCAACGGTTTCAGACACATCGTTTGAAACCATACCACTTATATCATTGTCAGTATTGGGCGAACAGCCGGCAGCGGACGCACATAGACAAATCGCAGAAAGTAAAAAGGAAATGCATTTTTTCGAGAATTTCATAATTAAACCTCCAAAATCACACATTATAAATATGGCTATGCTATTATTATATTATCGCATACTAAACAAACACCGTAGCATCACATCGTATTTTACACAACTTCGATTGATTTCAAAATACACATTGTAGTTATCTGTATAAAAACAAGAGTAAACTGCATATTCGACCTTTTTCCTAAAATACGGCATAAAACAAAACGGTACATAAAAGCGAAATGATTAGCCTTGTCCCGTTGCATAAAAAACAAAAAAATTTTTATGCTTTCTGTTTTTTACAAATGTTATATGACAATATCCGCAAAGTTTGACGTTAGCCTCGAAATTATTAGCAGGCAATCATGTAAAAAACAATAAAAGGAGCCGATAATTTTTGAGGTATACCACTAAATCATCGGCTCTGTATCTACTTTTACTCATTTTCTTTGTGTATAAAAAGATTGCACAGGCTCATGACGGCACCAAATAATATACCGGCAATCGGCCAAACCAACCAAGTAATTTCCCAGGCACCGGTTAAAAAACTCCATCCCAGATATACTGCGGCGGCAAGTAGCCAATAAACTGTTGAAACCTTTTCTTTGATGAAGATTTTTCTTTTCCCACGCTGAGCATATTCACCCTCTCTCAAAAGCTTCTTCACACTTGCCCAACGGACACCCGAAATAATAAAAAATACCGACCCGATTCCGGCAAGAAGCATGGTCACCGTCAGCATAACGACAACAAAAAATTCGTTTCTCATAAAAAGACCGATAAACAACGGTATGGGCGAAAGTATACACAAGCAGGCGCCAATGATGTTAAACATTACATAAGTATGCCTGTATGCCTCTTGCTGCTCCTTTACCATATCGGACACGCCGTATTCCGTTTCAAACGGTTCTTCGTCAATGAACTCGAAAGGCTTATTTCTAAAACCGCAATACATAAATAAAGCAACCGCAGTAGCAACAATAAGTAACATTGCGGTCAACCCAATCCCTGCGGCTGCATCTTCTGAAATGCCGTAACCCGGCACCTCTGTTGCTGCACATAAAATCAGGAGAGGGAGTATAGAAATAATACAAAGGAGGGTCCCTGCGGCGATACGCATAGCCGCTTTTTTTTTCCACTCCAAAAATTCCTTTGCCTGTGCAAGCGTTATCCGCTTTACGGATGTATACTTCGCTTCATCCGTAAATTCTTCACCTTCTATTTCATCTTTGAGGAGATAATCGGTTGTCACACCGAACAGGTTACTGAGAATTGAAATTTTTTCAAGATCCGGCAAAGACTGTGCTCCCTCCCATTTTGACACTGCCTGACGAGACACCTGAAGTTTTTCCGCAAGCTCTTCCTGTGACCAACCATTCTTTTTTCTCAGCCTAATAATCTTATCCGCTAAAATCATTTTTCTTTCCCTCCATATGGGTTTGTCGGCAGCATGATGCCATCCGCAATATTATCATAGTCTATTTTGCGGTTGCACACCACCAACCGACGCCGGAAATCTGTCAACTAAGGGTTGCAACCATCTTATTTCTTAAATATCTTTATCATCATTATTCATATGTTTTATGCAGCCTCAACAAACATAACCCATAATGTTATCATTACATTCTCTGCTTAGTGACATCATGAGTTATTTTCCATATAATTTATTTCCTTACTTTCAATTTTGCAATAGCACCAAAGTGTAAAATATCAAATTCATTCGGAGCAATCTCGGAAAGTAATTTAATATGCTCCTCCTCCCATTCAGAAATCTCCTCTTCCGAAAGAGAAGCCCCTATGCCCCTGCATGATTTCATTCTTCCATGCCATGATTCACGGGTAAAATGTACCATAAGCGGATATTTTTCACGATAGACAAGTTCAAATTTCTCATTATAACATTCCGGTATATCTATTGGGTGCATAATTTCACCTGCACCGCTCCAAGTCGGATTGTATTTTAAGACAAGTTTTTCGCTTGCACCTGCAATTTTATCCTCAAACGGCAACCATGCCATATATAAAATCAATATATTACCACCGTGTTTAAGCATTCGGAAAAAGTTATGCCATACCTTCTCATGTTTAAAATACCAGAAACACTGACACGCTGTTATAACATCAAAATAATTATCAGGAAAGCCGACATCTTCGGTAGGCATAGTATAATACTCAATATCCAAATCTTTTGAAAGAATTTTTGCCTGTTCTATCTGATTTTCAGAAATATCCGTACCTATCCACCTTGCACCGTAGCGGTACATATTTCTCGGAAGCACCCCTGTTCCCGTTCCAACATCAAGTACAGTCTGACCATTTATACATAATCCACGCTCAATAATTTTATCATAGAATTTCTGAGGGTAGATATCCCGGTATTTTGCATAAACCTCAGATGTTTTACCCCAATCAAACGGTTTTCCGCCGTCTATTTTTAAATTTTTTATATTCATAGACAAATCCTTTTTAAATCAATATTATTCAGAAGCAGTATACAGTAATACTATCACTCCCACTCCCTGGCAGCATCATTATAATACTGAATCAGAACGGGTTTTGTAAGTCGATTAATTTCAATATCCTCTTGTATCTCGTCCTTTCCGAAAACAAACAGCGTGGGAAGATTCTCTTCCGTCAGGAATTTTGTATCGTCCGGGAGCTTATAACGTTTCTCAAGTTCTTTTTTTGAAGCCATATGAAATCCCCAATCACCGAAAGCCGGCACCTGCAGATGGAACGACTTGACCCGAAGTCCTTCGCTTTCCATTGTTTTACCGATACACCAATAAGCACTTTTGGCATAGTAGGGACTGGTGGACTGTACATTCATAACTCCGCCGGAAGAAAGATGTGACGCACACATACGGTAAAATACGTTGGTATAAAGTTTATTTAATGATTCATTGTTCGGATCCGGAAGATCAACAATTATAACATCATACAGTTCCTGATTATTTTCGAGATATTCATAAGCATCCATATTGATAATTCTGACCCTGCTGCTTTTCAGTGAATCACAATTAACAGCAGTAATCTGCGGTTCGTTGCTGCAAAGATCAGTCATAGCCTTATCAAGGTCCACAAGAGTAATACGAGTTTCCGGATATTTGAGAAGCTCTCTTGCCGCCAGACCGTCACCGCCGCCGAGGATAAGTACCTTATCATGCTTTTCGGCATATGTCAAAGGAACATGAACCAATGCCTCATGATAGCGATATTCATCTACAGTAGAAAACTGACAGTTTCCGTCAATATAAAGACGAAGATCGTCTTTGTGTTTGGTAATAACGATCTTCTGATATTCCGTCTGCTCGGAAAGAATCACACGGTCACGGTACAACCCATTTTCAATCACATTACTGATATTTTCCGAAAAAACCATTCCTGCAATCATAGCACACAAGAAGATAAAAACAGCCGCCCCGTAAATACGAGGGTGGTTCAGCTTTCTGCGGTATTTAAGCATAATAAGTGTGGCTGCTGTCAGATTAAGTGAACCCGAAAGAAAACAGGTAGCAAAATAACCGAACGAAGGCAGAAGGAGCATGGGAAAGGCTACCGATCCGATCAGTCCGCCTATATAATCGAAAGAAAAGATTGATGAAAGTGTCAGCCGCAGTTCCTTCCGATCTTCTTCAATAATTCTCGTGAGAAGCGGTATTTCCAGACCGGCAAGCGTACCGATTGCCAGTATTTCCATGTACATGACAATCTCATAGGATGTAAGGTAAAGATTGGACAGAAACAAAACCAGCGAGCAGCTGCCTCCGATGATGCCTATGCTTATTTCTACCTTGGCGAACCACCCCCACAGATTCCTTTTTATAAATTTGGACAGGAAGGAACCGACACCAAGAGCAAACATATACAAACCGATAGTAACCGAATACTGTAGGGTGGAATTGCCTGTAAGATAAGAGCTGACAGCACTTATAATCAACTCATAGACCATGGAACAGCCTGAGATCAACAGCGTTGTCAGCATTAATAAACGGTATTCTTTGGCAGGTGCCTGAACTTTTCCGGAAATCTTCATTACATAATCACTCCGCTGATAACGATGGCAAGACCTATAAATATACCTGCAACCATGATACCGGCAGCGGTATTTCCGTTGTCAATTTCATCGTTAATGTTGTACTGCTTTCTGTCAAAAAGCCGTTTTATAAGATATCCTAAGATAAAAAATACAATTCCGACCACAAAATAGATCAAACTGCTGATAAGTCCTTCTGCAAGCGATTCCTTTGCAGTGGTTGTAACAGCAGAAGGAGAGGCAATCGCCGCTTTCAACAGTAAACCTATACCGATATTAATACCCGCCGACACAAAGCCTATTGCCTGATTACCCTTTTTAATTTCTTCGGGAAAGGAACATGGGATGATCAGGTCAATCAGAAAATTACCGAGCAGCATAAGTATAATGCCAAGACATGAATAAATTGCTACATCCAAAATATCATAAAGTACATCCATAATAAACTCTCCTTTATTTTCCGCCGCTCAGTCCGCCGCCGGAGGAGCTGCGTGATCCTACGCTTGACTGCCGAACACTGCCGGAATAGATGTTATAGGTATTGGCTGAATTATAGTTGATTTTTACGTCACTATATGAACTGTATGGGGAGCTATAGCTGTTATAACGACCCATATCATATGTATAACCGGTCGAATAGTAGAATCTGCGGTAATACCGGCGTGAACGTCGGGTACCGTGATATAGGTCATTGTCACTCGTATATGCATATTTGCGGTCGGATATCTGCACCAGTATGCCGCTGCCCTCTTCGGAGCGATAAACGATACAATATTCCTCGTCAGTCAGAATGGCGACACTTCCGTCGGAATCCTCGGTATCCTCCTGTACATACTCCGTCTCACCTTCGATGGCATCAATAATGTCCTTTGCAATAGTGCCCACATCATTAGATGCTGTGGCCTCATAGACGTCTGCCTTTTGCTGTTCATGTCCCGTGATAGAAGTAGAATATGTATAATTCGGATTTTCCTCCAAATAATCGGCAATAGTTTCATCAGAGATAATAATATCCAATGCACTTACCAGTATCGGAATAAAAATAATCAAAACAACAACTATAACTATTCCAACTTTAAAAGCCTTGAGTACCCTTTTCGGATTTTGGTAGCTGCCTGCGGAAACTGTTGCAGGTTCGCTTCGAACAAGACCAATCTCGTTCACGTCAAGATAATATCCCTCGGAATATTCAGTACCGTCATCCCACACTTCCTCGGAAACGATCTTTTCTTCCGTTATATCCTCATATTCAGCAAAGTATGCGGAATCGCCGACTTCCACATCAACATCACCGTACACACTCATCGCAATTTCCCGTCCGCGGTCTACCTCATGATATCCGCCGAGATCGGCACGGAACACAACACGGGAGATTGAATATTCCTTATATACCTCATCAATACTGAGCCATGCTTCCATATTACCCATAACCGAAAGGATACGGTATTCGTCCCAACAACAATTATCGACAGTATTGCGATAGGTAATTTTTCCGACTACCCTATACTCCTGCCCATCGATCTGAAGGATATCTCCTGTCGAAAATAGCATGAAATCTATCCCCCCTCCACAAAAAATAATGTATTAACCGGTTGGTTTTCTATCTGATATTTATCTTAAATACTATAATTCTTTTTATCAAGCTGTAATTTAAGGATATTATAACATCATCATTTATTTATGTCAAGAAAACGCTCAATATGGGAAGAGTTTTATGTGGTTACATCACAGGAAACCCATAAACATTCTAACAACGTCCCCCATAGCCCCAAAGGTTGCGGACATTTCTCTATTGATTTAAAATCACACTATTTATTCTCTATCTTAAATCACTCCTGCTTCAATTCAATATTACCACTGACAGTATGTATATCACACAATGGCTTACCTTTAACCGACTCCGGAACATCGATATAGCCACTTACCGTATCCATAATTATTTCCTTATCACCTAAAAGATATCCCCCCACATTTCCGCTTACAGTAGTGATATTTATCTTGTCGCCATCAGACATATCAAGATATACATTTCCGCTTGTAGTATCTACCGACAGTGACTCGGATATAAATTTGTCAAGTTTTATATTACCGCTTACGCTTGAAATCTTTGCTTTATCGTCAGTTCTACCTGTAACGTTTACATCTCCGCTTGTTGTAGATATATCAAGCTGTCCTGATACATAAGCGTCAACATTTCCGCTGACAGTATTAAGCTCCGTATCTTCAAACTCAAATTCTCCCATATTTATATTTCCGCCGACTGTTGAAATATAAAGTCTTTCATATTCCTTTTCCGGCAGATATATTGTCATAATGCGTCCTATATTTATATTAAAAATATAGGATGTCCAGTCTTTATATTCACTGCGTATTTCAAGTGTGTTTTCCGATACATCTATGCTATGTGTTATTTTGTTTGAATCATAATATATAATTTTACATTTTCCATCGTTCGACGGTTTAAGTACCACACCGTCTTCTATGTCCTGTATATTTATTTCATCAAATTCCGCACTTATAACCCTTGTTTTTTTCTCATGTACCGCAGTGTTGAGTCTTGAAAAGTCAAAATCTATCAGTATGGTTATAACCAGACATAGTATAAGTCCGATCCCGAAAATAACAGCAGATATTATTAATCCTTTTTTAAATCTCTTGCTCATCTTTACGCCTCCTTAGTGATAAGTAATGCTTTTACGCCCTTAATAGCCAATTTAAAAAGCTCAACCAAACCTTTGGCAATCATTTTCAATGCAAGAATAAGAGGCAAAACCAAACCTCCAAGCATTAGGCAGCAACCCACAAGCATTAATCCTGTATATACCGATGATACAAACAGTACCGGTGAAACAATCAATCCTCCGACAGCACTAACCGCAAATCCTATTGCCGCACCGCACAAGCCCGCAAAAACACCCCAAAGTCCGATATATACACCGAAAAGACCGGCAACTATACCTATCCAGAACGGAAAGGTTGCTATAACAGCAATAAGCCTTTCCTTTGAAATTCTGCCCTTTTTCGGCTTTACAGACGTACTTTCCGCCTCATAACCTATTTCTGTGGTTTTCTCTGTTTTACCGGTATTTTCCGATTTAATATTTATAACGATATCCTCAATATCTCCCAGAGCTTCCACAGCTTCCCCTTCGCTCATACCGTCCTCAATACTATCATCTATTATTTCGGAATAAAACATTATTGATCTGTCAATATCATCTTGCGGCAATCCTCCGAGCATCTTATTGAGTTGAGCTGTAAATTCATTTTTAGTCATTCTTTTTATCCTCCCTCGTGACGAAATCATGTATAGCCAGTATTTCCTGCCATTCCTCGTCAAAAATCTCTATTCTTTCTATTCCTGCCGGAGTTATATGATAATATTTACGCAGTCTGCTGTTATGCTCAACAGAATATTCTGTCAGCAAACCTGCCGTTTCAAGACGACGGAGTATAGGATAAAGTGTTGACTCGGATATGGTAAGATACGGCTTTATATCCTTAATGATTTTATACCCGTATGAATCCTCATTTTTTATTGCCGCCAATACGCATATATCAAGCAAGCCTCTTTTCAGCTGTATATCCACCTCATGCCTCACCTCAAATAATACTATACTACACATAGTATTATTTGTCAATAGCACAATAAAATAATAAAATTTTTAATTTATAAATCCCAATAACATAAAAAGATCCATGCATAAATATCATAAATATTTTGTAAATTATTCCTTAAGTTTGTAGTATTATCGGATTGTTTTTTTTGCTGATATAGATTATAATTATGACAAGTATATGTATGGATACGGAAGGAATAGAAATGAGCAGAAGATCTTCTTACGGATACGGTTCTTACAGATCCCGTTCCTACGGATATGGCAGTTATCGACACGGCACCGGTGGCGGCGGCGGAAGGAAAAAGGTTATAATTACAGTTATTTCGGTATGTATAGTTCTTGCGGCAGCTGCTGTCGGAGTATGTGCGTATTTCGGCGTTTTTGAAAAAAATACAGTTCAAACTCCGCAGACAGAAGTGTCCGAAAAATCCAAAGCGTCCTCAGTTTCTTCGAGTTCCGCCTCCGAAAAGTCTGAGGAAAATTCTGTAGAATCCTCTGTCAATTCATCGGCACCTTCAAAGGACCTGAAGGGAACTTTTGACGGGAATGTTTTTGTATATGATAAACAGGGCTATGAAATATTTTACGGTACGGATGACAGTGCCAAAAAATATGCCTCAACTGTTGCCGGAATAAAAAAATCTCTCGGCAATGATATCAGGGTTTACAATATAGTCGCACCGACACACGGACTTTACGGACTTCCCGATAAATACAGAGAACTCGGCAACGATGAAAAGGCTAACATTAACATGATATATTCTTCTCTCGGCAAGGGTGTTATAACCGTAGATGCAGCAAAAACCCTTGAAGGTCACAGGGATGAATATATATATTTCAAAACCGACCATAACTGGACAGCTCTCGGGGCGTATTATGTATATGAGAAATTTTGCGAGGCTGCAGGAATAGACGGACTGGATATAAAAGACCTTTCCTCGGGTGAAATAAAGAATTTCTCCGGTTCCCTGTTGATTTCAACCAAAACAGACAAAAATCCGGACGGAAACAAGGTGCTTGCCTCAAATACGGACACTGTAAAATATTATAATATCCCCGGAGATTATACCTGCACACTTCTCGAAAACGGTAAGAACTCGCCTCAGGATGTTCCACTTCTTGCCACTTTTGCCGAGGGCTCCAATGCCTACAGTGCTTTTATTTGGGGAAATAATCCGTATATGGATATAAAGACCGGTAAGAAAACAGGCAGAAAGCTTTGTATAATAAAGGATTCCTACGGCTGTGCATTTGCACCGTATACCGTCAACGATTTTGATGAGGTTTATGTTATAGACCCGACATACTACGACGGAAACATTGTGGATTTCATAAAGAAAAACAAATATACTGATGTACTTATACTCAGCAGCATTATGACGGCAAATACTCAGGTCCGTCTTGACGAACTCAAGAGCGTATTAAAATAACAGGAAATTAATTGTTAAAATAAAGAGAAACGGTAAAATAACGGAGGTGTAGCGGATTGCTCGGAAAAAATGTAACAATAGAAATATTCGGTACACTTACCGAAAAAAGGCTGTATTCGGGCTATATAGTGGACAGTATCGACAGAAGGCAGGTTTATGTTATAACAGATTCCGAGCTTCACGGCACTATAGACTGCACAATTATAGCGTCTGCCATGGGAGATAACGGTTATCAGACACGTTTGGTGGCAACACCGCTTGATGAGGTTTTTTACGAGCCTGATATTGCAGAACGGCTGTATAATACATCCGTCCCGTTCAAAAAAATAAACTGTATATATGAGAAATCCTGCGGTGCCGTTATTTACAGGATAAACGAAAAAAATGATGTAAAAATTCTTCTTGTAAAAAACCATAACGGAAAATGCTGGACCTTTCCCAAAGGACATATTGAGAGCGGAGAAAACGAACAGCAGACAGCCTTGCGTGAAATTAAGGAAGAAACAGGACTTAATGTAGAATTAGTTCCCGGCTTCCGTCAGATAAGCAGTTACCGTCCGTTCGGAAAAATCCGCAAAACTGCTGTGTTCTTTCTTGCAAAGGCAGAAAAAAGCGTTGTAAGTATGCAGCAGAGTGAGATAGACTACTATTTATGGGTAAGTATTGATGAGGCAATGAAAATGTGCCGTCATGAAAACGACACGAATATATTGAAGGAGGTAAAAAAAAGATTGGCTGTATAGCAAAAATAACATATTTTGTAGAGAGTGATAAATTATACAAAAATACGGTTAATATTATATCGAGTGTGTTGGTTGTTTTGGTAAGGTTAAATGGCATGGATGATATTAACTTATAATTCAATATAAAATAAAGGAGAGCTTTTGCAGGCATATTCGGAAACACACTGCAAGAGCTCATTTTATTTTTTGTTTATTTCTTTGTTACATGATTGATAAGTCCGCCGTCAGCTATTATACTCTGTATAAATGGCGGAAACGGCTCTGCCTGATAGGTTTTTCCTGTAGTTATATCGGTTATAATACCCGTATCAAAATCCACGCTTACCTCGTCGCCTGCCTTTATTTCTTTAGCTGCCGCCTCACATTCAAGTATCGGCAAGCCTATATTTATGGCATTTCGGTAGAATATTCTTGCAAATGTGGCAGCTATAACGCAGCTTATACCCGATGCCTTTATAGCTATCGGTGCGTGCTCCCTTGAAGAACCGCAGCCGAAATTCTTCTCGGCAACCATTATATCTCCCTCTTTTACCTTTTCGGTAAAATCTGTGTCAATATCCTCCATGCAGTGGGAAGCGAGCTCGCTGTGTGAGCTTGTATTAAGATATCTTGCAGGAATTATTACATCCGTATCAACATTATCTCCGTATTTATGTACTGTACCCTGTGCTTTCATAATACTCTCCTTTCCGGGTTATAACCCAAATCAATCTTTTTCAATTGCTGCCGGATCTGTGATATATCCTGTAACAGCACTTGCGGCAGCAACTGCCGGGGAAGCAAGATATACCTCTGATTCAACATGACCCATTCTGCCGACAAAGTTCCTGTTTGTCGTTGTAACAGCTTTTTCGCCCTTTGCCAATATTCCCATATATCCGCCGAGGCACGGACCGCAGGTCGGTGTTGATACAATAGCACCTGCTTCTATGAATGTTTCAAGCAATCCCTCACGCATAGCCTGAAGATATACGCTCTGTGTTGCAGGAATAACTATGCAGCGGACGCCGTTTGCAACCTTTCTGCCCTTCATTATTTCAGCCGCCGCACGGAGATCTGTAATTCTGCCGTTTGTACACGAACCTATAACAGCCTGATCTATTCTGACCTCTGTTTTACCGATCTCATCAACGGTACGTGCATTTTCGGGAAGATGCGGAAAAGCAACCGTCGGACGGAGCTTGCTTAGGTCGATAACATACTCTGCCTCGTATTCGGCGTCATCATCGGCACAATACTCCTTAGCCTCACCCATGAATCGACCGTTTGTATATTCTCTTGTGATATCGTCAACCGGGAATATACCGTTCTTTGCACCTGCCTCAATAGCCATATTGGCTATGCAAAGTCTGTCGTCAATATTTAGATACTTCAGACCATCACCGGAAAATTCCATTGATTTATAAAGTGCGCCGTCAACTCCGATCATACCGATTATATGAAGTATAACATCCTTTCCGCTTATATATTCCGCCGGCTTTCCGGTAAGAACGAATTTAACGGCAGACGGAACCTTGAACCATGCCTTTCCGCTTATCATTCCTGCCGCCATATCGGTTGAGCCTACACCTGTCGAGAAAGCACCGAGTGCTCCGTATGTACATGTATGGCTGTCCGCACCTATACAAAGACTTCCGGGACCTACAAGACCCTTTTCGGGAAGGAGTGCGTGTTCAATTCCCATTTGACCTACATCAAAATAATTCTTGATATCATACTTGTTTGCAAAGCGTCTTACCTGTGCGCACTGCTCGGCAGCCTTGATATCCTTGTTAGGTGTAAAATGATCCATTACCATAGCTATTTTGGTATTATCAAATACCTGAGCTGCCCCTCCGTCATTGAATACATTGATAGCGACAGGCGAGGTTATATCATTGCCGAGAACCATATCCAGCTTAGCCTCGATAAGCTGACCTGCCTTTACACTGTCAAGTCCCGCATGAGCCGCAAGGATCTTCTGTGACATTGTCATACCCATAAAATCAACCTCCTGAAAAATTTCTTCCCCACTATTTTAACACAAGGTCTTGAAAAAGAATGTAAAATACGATACAATTCTAATCAGGAAACATCTGTAATATTTTTTATGCGTGTGCGATTGCAGGAAAGGCACAGATATTTTTAATATCCTGCTCAACGATTTCACCGAGAATAAATAATGTACAGTCCTCCTCATAATACTTATATTTTTTCAACCTTTCAATATCTTCGGGAGTAAAAGCAAACTCGACCTTTTCAATATCTCCACCAAAGGCGGAGCAAACAGAAACAATATTAACGTCAGTACTGCAAAAAATATCATATACAGTAAGTAATTTGCCTTTTTTTTCCGCAATAACAAGACAATCGGAATCCTCAAGAAAATATACATTATTTTTCATATACTGTGTAAGATAAAACATCATAAGGTCATCGGTATCAAGTTTAACAAAACCTACACTTTTCCTTTTATTTTTCTCCTGCAAAAATAAATCCCAATCCTTTTTGCTCTCCATAGGTATTTGTCGAGCGGTCATCTTATTATTTTCCGCATTAATATACATACGGAAACGAAATTCCTCCGCTTTTTTAAAGCCGAATTTTGGATAAAATTCTTTGACACTATCGTTTGCATATAAGAAAAATCCATCACATTTGAGAAAATCACACATAATTTTATTCATCAGCAAACTTATATAACCCCTGTTACGATATTCGACGTCTGTCATAACTGTACCCAACTGAATATATCTCTTATTTTTTCCCGTGATACTGCAATCAATAATATTTACAGATACATTTGATATTACCTTTCTGTCAACGACAACAGAATAAGGTATATATTTATCGTTCCAATATCCGTTTTTGTACCACTGCTCAAAATCAAGACCAAATGTTATTTTTGCAAGTCGATTAAATGACTCTCTAAGTACATCATCCGTTCTGTAATTCTTTATAATCTGATAATTCATAAATTATCCTCCCCTGAAAAACTATTATTACAAAATCATTATAGGATATATGCCTGAAAAGTTTCAACCTCATAGATTTTTTTAAAAAAACATGAGCCGTAGGAATACTCCCGGCTCATAGAAATTACTTTATGTTTTTAATTATACGCTGTATACTTTTCGGTGAAAGAAAATATTTCTCCGAAAGCCGTGCAACATTCATACCGCTGCGGCAGTCTTCACAAATTGAGGAGTTTCTCTTTGATATTTCCGACAATGTATCGGTGTTTTCTCCCCATTTTCTGCGGCTGCCTTGCTTCCTTGGAATATATATACATATTCCGTCGGCATACCTTTGTATAATTTTGATAAGTCCGGCAGGTAAGACCTGCTCTGCCCTCTTATAGCTCATAATGCCCTCCGTATACCTGATTTTTTTCGGAAAAGCAGGGCTATAACATATTCAAGTCAATTTACACAACACGCATAGCCTCCGCTTATGCGTTTATAACATATCTAGTCAAGTCCATTCCCCCCATGGTTCAATTAATAATGTTATATCATATTAATACAGAACCGTCAAGAATAAAAACTCTGTAAAGGAGCATATCTATGCCAAAGGAAAATCCGATAATTTATCTTCAAAAGGGTAAAATAACACAGGCAAATGAGCTTACCAATATATTGGAATCCATGCCTATGTCAAGAATATACGATACGGGAAGAATAATCTATTCCCAGGGCGGCTCTCCCGATTATTTCTACTATCTTAAAAAAGGACGTGTAAAGATATTCATAACCTCCGAAAACGGCTCGGAAAAAACCCTTTCCGTTATAACGGAGGGAGCTGTATTCGGTGAGGCGGCATTTTTTGACGGACGGGAAAGAATGTCCTCTGCAAAAGCCGTGACACGCTCGGAGCTTATTCTTATCAGCAAAAATATTCTTACCGACATCATCCGCCGCAGACCTCAGACTGCCCTTGAACTTCTCAGGCTTCAATCGAACACAATAAGACTGCTTTCCTCTCAGGTTGATTCCATAGCCTTTCTCAGTGCCAAAAGTCGTCTTTGCGGTTTTCTGCTTGAATGTGTCGCACAAAGTGGGAGTAATGTAATACACTCAACCCATGAGGAAATAGGCAGCGTCATAGGATCAACAAGGGTAACCGTAAGCAAGCTTATAAACGAACTTTCAAAAAGCGGTGCCATAAAAACAGGCTATAGAAAAATTCAAATTCTCAGCACTGATATTCTCAGAGGTTATCTCTGAGAAAACAGAACCAACAGAATTTGGGACAATCCTTTAATTCATCATCAACCAGTGTAACCCCCTCATTTAGTTATATTATATAATTTGGGCTGTATTATGACAATCACTTTTTGACTTCCCCGATGATATGTTGTGCATATACCAATAAAAACGGCAGATCCCCCGGCAACAACCGAGGGATCAACCGCTTTTTAGGAGGAATGTATATGAAGATTAAAACTTATAAACACAATTTCAGCTTTCTTCAAAAAAGAAAAGCTCTTCAAACTTTTTATCAAGTGCAATGCATAAAAGCAAAGCTAATTTCGCACTTGGACAAAACTGATTATTTTCTATTGAGCTGATAGTCTGCCTGGAAACTCCAACTGTTTCGGCAAGCTCACCTTGAGATATTCGTTTTTCCGCACGGGCCACACGCAGTCTGTTCTGAAAAATTATATCATTCATACTCTCACACCATAAAAAACAGGACTATACAAATTACTGCTGCAATTCCCGTTACCAATCCCGATATAAGATACCGGAGCCTTTTCAGATTTTTAAACTGATAGACAAAGGTCGTGCACAAATATGCTGTTATAATCGCAACATACTCATAGAACGGCTCACGGTTCAGAGCCTTATAAACACTGAACACCAAACAAAGGATACCAACAATAACGGCGCCTATACCGAACGAAAAATTATAAACTCGCTGTTCCCTTTCATCAAGACCGTTACGGTTTTTTTCTTTATTTTTCTCAAGAATTTCCTTTTTATCCATAACAGTATCTCCGTTTGTATATCCTATGCTTATATAATAGCACATCCAATTTAATATGTCAAGTATTCTTGTCAATTTTTCTTCTAAACTTGTCAAAGTTTTTTAGAAAATCATATGCGGTATTTTAATGTCTTCCATGCTTCCTCATAATGATATTTATAGCAGAGTGATTATTTTTAATTCTTATATCAGTCCCCTCATTTTTATGTTCTCCGTCCACCGCCCAGTCAAGCGGTTCCTCTGAGGTTATATCTATTTCCGATGCATGGAAAATTATTATGTTATCATGCTTATATGATTTATTAAGCATAGACAACAATGTTGCAAGTGCATTCATAATATTTTTGGGCCGCTTTATAAGCATAACCTCAAATTTTCCATCTGCAAAATCCACTTCATCATTATCAAATTTAAAAAGCCCCGCAACTGACGTAGAATTTGTCACAGCTCCGAATATATAATCTCCCTCACAGCTCCTGTCGTCGGTTATTATTTTAACATGATATGACTTAATTTTATGCAAATATTTGGCAGCACCGAAAATATACGCAAGCCTGCCGAAAATATTTTTCGCTTTTTGGGAGGTTGCATATGACACCTCCGTAAAAGCCCCGAATGAAGCTATATAGACAAAATATTTATCATTAAAACTTCCTATATCAAACGGATAAGCTTCTCCGGAGGCAACGGTCTTTGCCGCTTTTACAGGATTAGTATATAGGTTCAGGCTACGGGCAAGATCATTGGTTGTTCCCATAGGAATACATCCAAGTGGTTTTTTTATATTTGACTGCATTATGCCGGATATTGTTTCGCTTATGGTTCCGTCGCCGCCGCAGCAGCCTATGATATCATATTCCCCGATATGCTCCTTAACAAGATAATCCGCATTATAATCGGGGGAAGTAAAATATGCTGCTATCTCCATATTCTTTTTATCAAATATATCGGCAATTTTTCCTGTTGAAAAGTTAAATTTGTGCTTGCCTGAGTGCGGGTTTATTATCATCATGAGCTTAATTCGTTCATTCTCTTTCTTATCTTTTTTCACACTTTCACCCCCAACATAAAAATTCAGGCAAGCACATTATTAATCCTTGTTATTTCTATTGCTGTCCGCTGCTTCGTGTACATTCCCATTCGTTGTATTAACAATATTCCTTGTTGTATTATTTGTCGTTTTGATAACATCCTTTGTAACATTATTAAAAATAAAGGAAAGATTTTTAACGATTACATATCGGATGTATGCAATAAGAGATATAATTGTCAACAACAGAAGGATACCGCATACAACCGCCTCCGTTATCATACCGCTTTGCATCCCCTGAAGCTGGTCAAAGGCAATGCTGTTCGATGATATTTCGTATAATGATTTGGATATATCACCATACGAGCCTATAATTGTAAACAATCTGTACCCCTCATAAATTCCGCTTAGAATTAAAACTATCGGCGTTAAAGGTAAAATCATTTTACTTCCCCCCGACTGAAATATTAAAATAAACTATTTTGGCAGATAACCTATCTTCTTCATTGCCTTATCAAGTGTTCTTTGAGAAATTTTCAGTGCAAATTCCGCA
>CANQLX010000001.1 GCA_947624835.1 uncultured Clostridia bacterium | reverse complement strand
TTCAAATTTGCTTCGGCAGGTACATATTACTTGAGAGTTGAGGCAAAGGACAGTTTGGGAAAGGTTGCTGCAAAGCAATTTAAGATTGCTGTAAATTCAATAAATCCAATGAATATCAATAGCAGCAGCATAAGTGCAACACTGCTCTGCACCTCGCAGTCAGTTAAGCTCACAACCAGAACCGCATACGCTTCAGGAGCTGTAAAATACCGTTATTCCTATCATATCTACGGTGGAAATTGGGTAAATTGCGGTGATTACAGTAATACCTCCTCAAGATACTTTACATTCTACAATAATGGAATATATTACATACGTGTAGAAGCAAAGGATAATACAAACAAGGTTGTATCAAAGGAATTTAAAGTTAATGTATACGACAGTAAAACAAAAAATGTAAGTGTTGGTACTACGCTTCAAAACAGTGCAGATTGGAAATCAACATCAACTGCAAATGTTCCGCGCAATGCAAAAGTAAATGTCATAATGCAGACAGGCAAATGGTATTATGTAAAATACAATAATAAAATCGGATATATTTATAATCTATCTTTCGGTGGCTCAAGAAATTATAATACAATTTCAAAATCCACACTTTCCACTGTTGCAGATGATATAATTTTTTCAAAGGGAAAATCGATAGAGCAGCTATTCAATTATGTAAATTCCATGTCATATTCAAATGTGAACAATGCCTCGCTTGAGGATTTATGCGTTTATATTCTCAAATACAGACGGGGTGCCTGCTACCATAGGGCCGGACTTCTGTATTATCTCCTTGATCGTGCAGGATTTGAAACCATAAGAATCACCGACGGTATAGACAAATATACAGGAGGAAGTCCTCATAACTGGTGTATGGTAAAGACCTCATCCGGTTGGAAACACATTGATCCTACCCCTGTTATAGGTCTGTCAAAATTCTATTTGGTTAATGATAATACTATAGCTCCTTACTTTTCGTGGGACAGAAATAAATATCCCAAAGCCCCCTGATTTATGAAAAACAGAGCAATCTGAAATTTGGATGTATAACTAAATTTCGGATTGCTGCCTGTATAATACGAAAATTTACGGAGGTTTAAATGGTATTCAGTTCAACAGTTTTCTTATTTATATTTTTACCGATAACATATATTTTTTATCTTGTTTGTAATAATTTGAAAATCAGAAATATTATACTCATTGTATCAAGCCTTGTGTTCTATGCATACGGAGAACCAATAGCTGTAATACTTATGATTATATCTATAATTGCAAATTATTTCTTCGGTCTCGGTATGACTGGAAAATTCAAAAAGACAATTTTAACAGTATCAATTTTTTTCAATATTGCCATGCTTTATGTTTTTAAGTATCTCAGCTTCAGCATAAGCCTTTTTGATGGTATAACCGGTCTTGGTGTTCCTGTGCCTCTTATAGATTTGCCGGTTGGTATTTCCTTTTTTACCTTCCAGGCGATGTCTTATGTTATAGATGTCTACAAACAGCCGGAATTGAAGGAAAAAAATATACTGAATATCTTCCTGTATATTTCGTTATTCCCACAGCTTATTGCCGGTCCTATTGTAAAATTTTCCGATATAGCAAGTCAGATAAATAAAAGGGAAATAACTGTTGAAAAAACTGCTTCGGGACTTCGCAGATTTATATGTGGACTTTCCAAAAAAGTACTTATTGCAAACTTTGTGGCACAAATTGCGGATGCCGCCTTTGATAATCCGTCAGCGAATATGTCGTCACCTGCCCTTTGGATAGGTGCCGCAGCATATATGCTACAGATATTCTTCGATTTCAGCGGATACAGCGATATGGCAATAGGTCTTGGTAAAATGTTTGGTTTTGAATTCAGAGAAAATTTCAATTATCCGTTTGGGGCAGATTCCATGCAGGATTTTTGGAGGAAGTGGAACATATCTGTTTCTACCTGGTTCAAGGAATATGTATACATACCTCTTGGCGGAAACAGAAAAGGAAAAATACGTACAAGTGTGAATAAGTGTATTGTATTCTTTTTAACAGGTCTGTGGCACGGGGCAAACCTTACTTTTGTTGTGTGGGGGATTATACATGGATTATTTTTGCTGCTTGAACAGTATGGTATTATATTCTTTGTCAAAAAAAAGCAGCTTTTATCAAAAATAGTTTCCCATATTTATGTATTGCTTGTCGTGATGTTTGCGTTTATATTTTTCCGTGCGGATAACCTCGGAAGTGCTGTATCCTACATAGGCGGAATGTTTACAAACTTTTTGACTGACAGTACATTAAGCAGCAAGGTATATTCGCTGGCATTTACCCCTTATACTGTTATAATTGCTGTTTTTGCCGTGATTTTCTCACTGCCTGTAATACCGAAGCTTGACGAGTTATTAAAAAAGAAAAAAAAGTCGCCTGCCGGTGAATATATAGGCAGTGCGGTAACTTTAGTATTGTTCGCACTGTGTGTTATGAATTTATATTCGTCAACATATAATCCGTTCATTTATTTCAGATTTTGAGGAGGAACAGCATGAATAAAATAGTAAGAGTAATCTACATTTCTGTTTTTATGCTGCTGTGCTGCACTCCGCTTATACTTATGCCTTTTGTGCATTCCTCCAGTGCTGTCGGTAAGGAGGATGCAGCGGAAAATCCTTCATTGACGAAAAACGGTAAGATAAATGAGAATTTCGGAAATGAATTTGACGCATGGTTTACACAGCAGATGCCGTTCCGTACGGAAATAATAACAGCCAATAATATGGTTTCTTCAAATATACTCGGAAAAAGTGCAAACGGTGTTATAACCGGTTCGGACGGATGGATTTTTTCAGAGGAAACCGTTGATGATTATATCGGAACAATGCCGTCGGAGAGGGCTATACACAACATTGCTGAAACCTTACGCATAATGCAGCACTATACAACCGAACACGGGGCTGACTTTGTATTCGCCGCAGCGCCGAATAAGAATAGTATTTATCCTGAATATATGCCGAAGGGATATATTAGGTCCGATAAAAATACGCTTACCGTACTTGAGAAATATCTTGAGGAATACAGTGTAAATTATGTCAGTCTTAAAGATGAGCTGAAAAAGCAGAAGGAAAACGGTCAGCAGATCTATCTGAAATGTGACACACACTGGAATAACCTCGGGGCACTTTACGGATATAATGCAATAATGAATAACCTCGGAAATGAATATGAAACCTTCGCCGGACTTGATTATACAACCAAAAATAATTGGTATGGTGATATATCAAAAATGCTTTATCCCTCTGCCCCCAAAAGTTGTGTTCAGTATTATTTTGATACAGATCTGACTTCCGTACGTTTTTTACAGCCACGCTCACAGCTTTCAAACGATAGGCTCATGAGTGAGCTTATGAGTGACAGGGAGGAACAGGATTCTATTATTCGCACAGTAAATACGAAAGGAAAAGGTTCCCTTTATATAAGCCGTGATTCCTTCTGCAGGGCAATGTTGCCCTTTCTTACGGTAAATTACAGAAATACTTATATTACACGTTACAGAAGTTTTAACCTTACAGATATTGACATAAAGCACTATGATGATGTAATATATGAGATGGTGGAGAGAAATCTTACATCCATAACCGATAATACGCCGATGATTTATGCACCGAAGGTTGAAAAGGTCAACGGTAACACGGTGAACAATGGTGGGAAAAATATTATTCAGTTTAAAAAAGAGGGAAACTGTATTAGGGTATACGGATTGCTTGACGAATCAGTGGTAAGCGATTCTGCAAAATTGTATATTTCTGTAAAAAATGGTGAAGAAGAAAATTATTATGAAGCTTTTCCAATATGTGAAACCGAGCTTTTAGGGCTTACCGAGAAATCTGAGTACGGTTTTTCGGCACTTATCGGAGATGCACCGGAATCGATAAAAAACGAAGATATTTCGGTTATTATAAAATGAAAGAAATGAGGGAGTAATTTATGAAAAAAATTATAGCAGTTGCCCTGTTGGCTTGCATGACATTGTTTTGTGCTGCCTGCTCTGAGAGTTCTTCAAATGAGGAAAGTTCAGGTAAGGTTTCTATAGAAAGCAGTGATGTCAGCAAGGAGTCCTCAGTGCAGGAAAGCAGCAAACAGGAGAGCAGTAAGCAAGAAAGCAGCAAACAGGAAAGCAGTAAGCAAGAAAGCAGCAAGGTGGAAGAAAGTTCTGAACAGGAAAGCAGCGAGGCGGAAGAAAGCTCTGAACAGGAAAGCAGCAAGGCAGAAGAAAGCTCTGAACAAGAAAGCAGCGAGGCAGAAGAAAGCTCAGAACAGGTTCAACCTACCGAGCAGCCTGTTGTCGGACAGTTTTCTGCTGATGATATGAGCTTTACCTATAATAATTATAAAATAAGCCTTCATGACAAGATGCAAAATGTTATAGCATCAATAGGAAATGCCAATTCCGTTGAAACTGCTCCAAGCTGTCTTGCAATTAATCTGGCAGATGATAAAATGTATTACTATAATGGATTTATGATCCAGACCTATACTGACAGTGAAGCTGAAAAAGTATATATGATCCAAATAACCGGAGCATCTGCTGCTACAACTAAGGGTATAACCATTGGAAGCACTGCTGCCGATATAGAAAAGGCTTATGGTATTTCAGCAGCAACAGAACACAGCGACTTCCTATATTCCTATAATACGGACAGCAAAACACATCTTGATTTCTTTATGGAATCCGGAAAGGTAACGGATATTTTCTACACGTACGATGTAACATAAAATTATAACGGTTAATCTAATAATCTGAGCTGCCTAGCCGGATAACTTTTTCGGTGCGGCAGCTCTTTTTGCACTTTCCAAGTTGACACACAGATTAATTTATAATAAAAATATACGGTTATTTCCTTAGGACGCTCCTTTGTCCATGTTCCGTTTCTGTACCATATCTCGTCCGATACGGCAAAGCCTTCTTCCATAACACCCGGTATCTGAACACCGACACCGTTATTGAAATGTATCTTTGCTTCTTCTAAGCTGTAGATTTTGTATGTGTAGCAACCGTCACCGTCAGCAAACATGGGTACACCCGATCTATCAGAACCGGTAATTCAGTCCGGCTTGCTGTCGTATTGCAATTTATGGTGGAATATGGTATTATTAGTCTGGTGGAGAGGTGGAGAGATTGAAAAGCAGTGATATTTTTATGATTACCGCAACGGCAGAGGATATTGAAATAAATAAAAATGAACTTGCGCAACGATTGAATGTAAAACGTGGATATACAAATGAGGTTATTGAATCATGTAAAAGCTCGTTAATGAAAATAATAAGCTATAAGTGTGTATATATACGCACTTCAGTTGATATGAGCAGGGAAAATATATGCGATTTCGGGTTTATGCGTATAGACAGCAGGAATCTTTATAAAAACCTCTCCGGTTGTGATGATGCCTTTGTAATGGCTCTGACAGCAGGAATAGCAGTTGACAGGGAGCTTGCAAGGCTGAAAATCACATCGCAGGCCGAGCATTTTATAACGGATGCAATAGCTTCTGCGGCAATAGACTCCTTTTGCGACTATGCATCCGGAATTATGAAAAACGGACTTGATTGTGCCGTTCGGTTCAGTCCCGGATATGGGGATCTTTCTCTCACATTTCAAAAACCGCTGCTTGAAAGGCTCAATGCACAGTCACTTTTAGGAATAAGCCTTAGTCCGTCATATCTTATGACACCGATGAAATCAATAACTGCGATAATGGGGATAAAAAATGAAAAGTATACTTGAATTGATGAAGGAAAAAAGAATATATTTTGACGGCGGAACAGGTACAGTATTACAGGAAATGGGACTTCCTGCCGGTCAGCCACCCGAACTCTGGAATATTACCGACCCTGAAAAAATCATCTCACTTCACAACAGATATTTTGATGCAGGAGCCAATATTGTAAAGACAAATACCTTTGGTCTTAACCGTGATAAGTTTGAAAATTACGCTGAACTCATAAGAGCAGGAATAAAATGTGCAAAGACAGCTGCCGAGGGTAGGGAAGAGGCATATGTCGCCTTTGATATGGGGCCTACGGGACAACTGCTTGAGCCTTTGGGGCAGATGAAATTTGAAGAGGCTGTATCGGTTTTTGCAGACAATATAAAAGTTGCCGCAGAGTGTGGTGTTGATCTCATACTGATAGAAACCATGAATGACAGCTATGAAACAAAGGCGGCTGTTATAGCTGCAAAGGAAAACTGTGATTTGCCGATATTCGTGACAAATGTATATGATGAGAGCGGTAAGCTTATGACAGGGGCTAATCCGGCTGCAATGATTGCCATGCTTGAGGGACTTAGAGTAGATGCTCTTGGAATGAATTGTTCACTCGGACCCGATATAATGCTTAAAATAATAGGGGAATTTGAAAAATATTCCTCACTACCTGTTATAGTAAATCCTAATGCAGGACTCCCTGAGGTGCGTGACGGGGAAACCGTATATAATATCGGGGCAGATGAGTTTTCAGATTATATGATGAAAATAGCACAGGGCGGTGCAATAATTCTCGGCGGCTGCTGCGGAACAACTCCCGATTTCATTAAAAAAACAATAGAAAAAACAGAATCAATTCCGTATAAATTACCCGATAAAAAGGATTATACCTGTGTATCCTCCTATACCCATGCTGTTTTTGTCGATAAGGACCCTATTCTTATAGGGGAACGCATAAACCCCACAGGCAAACCAAAGCTTAAAGAGGCACTCCGCAGCGGAAATCTTAATTACATTCTTAATGAGGGCATACAGCAAACAGACGCAGGAGCACATATTCTTGATGTAAATGTGGGTCTTCCCGAAATAGACGAAACAGAAATGATGCTTAAATGCGTTGCATCACTGCAAGCCGTGACGGATTTGCCGCTGCAGATAGATTCAACGAATTTTGATACACTTGAAGAGGCAATGAGAATTTATAACGGCAAGCCTCTTGTAAATTCCGTCAACGGAACGGAGGAAAGCATGAGCCGTGTTTTCCCTTCGGTACAGAAATACGGAGGTGCGGTTATAGCACTTACCATTGACGGAAAGGGAATACCCGATACGGCACAAGGAAGAACCGATATTGCTGAAAAGATAATTGAACGTGCAGGTGAATACGGTATAGATAAAAAGGATATAATAGTTGACCCTCTTGCACTCACAATATCGTCAAATCCCGAAAGTGCTGTGGTTACGCTTGAATCAATAAAGCTGATACGGGCACTCGGTGTAAAAACCAGTCTTGGAATTTCCAATATTTCCTTCGGGCTTCCGCAAAGGGATATCATTACCTCAACCTTTTACTCCAACGCTCTGCAATGCGGTCTTAACTGTGCAATAATGAACCCCTTTTCCTCGGCTATGATGAATGTATATTATGCATACCGTGCACTTAATATACTTGACAGCGGTTGTATCGATTATATTCAATATGCCTCCTCGGATAATGGAAAAGATGCAAAGCAGACGGAAACAAAATCAGAGGAAACACTTCATTCAAGTATTGTCAGAGGTCTTAAGGACAGTGCGGTAATTCAAACGGAAAAGCTACTGAAAGATACTGAACCGCTTGATATTATAAATAATCATATTATTCCGGCACTGAATGAAATAGGAACGGCATTTGAACAGAAAAAGGCTTATCTTCCTCAGCTTCTTATGAGTGCGGATGCGGCAACAGCGGCATTTGATTCCGTTAAGAAGAAAATTCCCTTCGAGCAATCCGATAAGAGCAAGGCAATAGTTCTTGCAACTGTAAAGGGTGATATACACGATATCGGAAAAAATATAGTAAGGGTGCTTATGGAAAGCTACGGCTTTACTGTATATGACCTTGGCAGGGATGTACCGCCTGAGGTTATAAGGGATTGCGCTTTGGAGCATGAGTGTAAGCTTGTCGGACTGAGTGCACTTATGACGACAACCGTACCCTCTATGGCGGAAACAATAAAACTCCTTAATGAAACCGACAAAAGCATAAAGGTTATGGTCGGCGGAGCTGTGCTCAATCAGGAATATGCGGATATGATAGGGGCGGACTTCTATGGGGCCGATGCAATGGACAGCGTTCGATATGCTGAAAGCTTTTATGATAGAATTGGCAGATAGTTCAGTAATTGTGAGAGTATTCTACTTTTATAAATTATCATTTTAGGCTTTATTAATTCATAAACATTAACAACAAGAAATCCAAAGGTATATGGGAGAGTTAATGCTTATGAAGAAAATAATTTTTTCGTCACCGTTTCATAAGAAAAGATATCTGAGACTGCCGGAAATCCGAAAAAATCTGCTGTTTATATTTTTTATGCTCACACTTTTTGCAGGAATAACAGTAGGAGCACTTTGCGGCAGAACAGATGATGAGCAGCTTATGGAAAATCTTGATATAATTTTTTTGACCAATTTCAAGGTGAGATGTTCACAAGGCATACTTGATTCATTTGTAGCATCCTTTGCTTCGGCATTCATATTTATTCTTATAATTTTTCTATTGGGACTTTCCGTCTGGGGCGGCTTTATTGCCGCAGCCGTACCTTTTGTAAAGGGCTACGGATACGGTCTTGCAACAGGATATCTTTACAGTACCTATGGTCTGACGGGAATATTATATAATATACTGATAATACTGCCGGGTGCATTTTTGTGCTCTGCCGTTATAGCGGCGGCATCTCAGGAGGCATTCCGCAGTTCAATTAAAATAATATCGGTATTCAGGAAAACAACGGTCAGCGATGACCCTCACATACAGATGAAAAAATATCTTTTATCAATGCTGTGGCTGCTTTTTCTTACAGCCGTATCCTCTGCAGTTGATATGCTTTTTTCTCTGATGTTTTCATGGCTGTTCAGCTTTTAGTAAATATCCGGCAGTCAAAATAATTTAGGAAGTGCAGGTATATGGAAAAAAATAAGGTCAAAAACAAAAAATTTACATTATCGGATTTTTTGGGAGGATACTTTGAAAATATCGGAAAGATAACGCTTGCAAATATTCTGTTCTGTATTCCTCTTGCATTATATATTGCGATAATACTCCTGCTCGGCAATTTAGGTGTTAATAATATTTTTGTCTCATTTTTGGGAATACCGTTTTTGTCTCCTTTTTTTGCAGGTCTGTTTTATGTAAGCAGAAAAATAACAATGGACGAGGGGCTAAGACCTCTCAAAGATTTTTTAAAAGGTATAAAGGAAAACTGGCTTTATTTTCTTATAGATTCTATCATAGTCTACATTGTTGTTATCGGTCTTGTCATCACATTTTCATTTTACAGAACGGGTCTTAGTGATTCAATGATAACAGCGTCCTTTGTAATGACTGTATTTTTTACGCTTTTCTTTTTCTTTTTTGAAAACAGCCTTCTTACAATGACCGTCACAGTCGATTTGAAGTTCGGGGATATAGTTAAAAATTCCGTACTGCTTGTGCTGAAGGGTCTGGGGGGACATATAAAAACCGTTCTTTCATTCGCATTTATGTCTATAATTATTTATTCATTGTTTATGTTCGCAGGAAATATTTATCTTGTTGCGGCGATACTGTCGCTTATAACACTGCTGTTTTTACCGGTTATGTGTTCATATATTATTGTTTTCAATTCATCTAAAACCCTGAAAAAATATATCATAGATCCGTTTATTGAGGAACAGGTTAATCAGGATAAAACATCAGAAAATGTAAATTCGGCAGAAGACGAATTATATTATACAGATATAGAGAAGCTTGAGGCTCTTGCAAAAGGTGATGAAAATGAATTTGTTTTTTTGAACGGTAAAATGATCAAGCGTAAAGCTATTATGAATATGATCGATAAGTATAAATCGCAGGAAGAATAAATCCCGTTTCAATGAAGTATCGGGAGTTTTCGGATAAAAAATGTAATTTGACAGGAGGTATTGATTAAGTGGATTTAAACCGCATAACAAGACCTTCTTTTCTTTAGAAAATTGTATATTTGAATAAAATTATCAGGATTTAAAGATTATCACTGTGCATAATTAAAAATATTCTTAATATCATAAGGGAATTTTGCATAAAAGTTATTTGAATAATCCGGAATTAGATAGAAATTGACCAAAGGATTTTTATGTTTTCCTGATTTATATCTTTATTGTTTTCAAATAAATATTAAATGTGGCAGAAAAGTAAAAAATGATATTGACAACTTTTTAACAATCCTATATAATATTATTGTATTGGAGCAGAATAAAGGTCACAGTACAATATATCAACGGAGGAATAACAACTATGGCTAATAATAACGAAGTCGATGTTAAAACAACCCCAAGTGGTCTTGTCGAAGATCTCGAAAGCTTTAATAAAAAGCTTGCAGAGGTAAGAGAAGCACAGAAAATTTTTGCAACCTATACGCAGGAGCAGGTTGATAAAATATTTAAGGCTGCTGCGATTGCAGCCAATCAAGCCCGTATTCCGCTGGCAGTTATGGCTGTTGAGGAAACAGGTATGGGTGTGAAGGAAGATAAGATTATCAAAAATCATTATGCTTCCGAATATATATACAACACTTATAAAAATACAAAAACCTGCGGTGTGATTGAGTACGATTCCGCATTCGGACTTAAGAAGATAGCGGAGCCTATTGGAGTTATCGGTGCTGTTATTCCTACAACAAACCCGACTTCTACCGCTATATTCAAGACTCTTGTATGTTTGAAAACAAGAAACGGTATAATAATAAGCCCTCACCCACGTGCAAAGAAGTCTACTATTGAAGCAGCTAAGATAGTTCTTGAGGCTGCTGTGAAGGCAGGAGCACCGGAGGGAATAATTGGCTGGATAGACGTACCGTCACTTGAACTCACTAACGAGCTTATGAGAAATGCCGATACTATTCTTGCAACCGGAGGTCCGGGAATGGTTAAGGCTGCATATTCATCAGGTAAGCCTGCTCTCGGTGTAGGTGCAGGTAATACTCCTGTTATCATTGACAGCACAGCTGATATTAGGGTTGCTGTAAGCTCGATAATTCACTCAAAAACATTTGACAACGGTATGATTTGTGCTTCCGAGCAGAGCGTTACTGTTCTTTCGGATATATATGATGAGGTTAAAAAGGAATTTGCGGACAGAGGCTGCTATTTCCTTAATCCTGACGAGCTTGACAAGGTAAGAAAGACAATTATAATCAACGGTTCGCTTAATGCCAAGATTGTCGGTCAGAAAGCACATACCATAGCAGAGCTTGCCGGTATTCAGGTTCCCGAGGAAACAAAAATTCTTATCGGTGAAGTTGAATCTGTTGATATAAGCGAAGAATTTGCACATGAGAAGCTTTCTCCCGTACTTGCCATGTATAAGGCTGAAACCTTTGAAGAGGCACTCGAAAAGGCTGCACAGCTTGTTGCTGACGGAGGATACGGACATACGTCTTCGCTTTATATTCATCCGGCACAACAGGAAAAGATTGAAAAGCATTACAATGCAATGAAAACCTGCCGTATTCTTATAAACACTCCGTCCTCACACGGCGGCATCGGAGATCTCTATAACTTTAAGCTTACTCCGTCACTCACACTTGGCTGCGGTTCATGGGGCGGAAACTCGGTATCGGAAAATGTCGGTGTTAAGCACCTTCTCAACATCAAGAGTGTGGCAGAACGTAGGGAAAATATGCTTTGGTTCAGAACACCTCAAAAGGTATATTTCAAGAAAGGCTGTATGCCTGTTGCCCTTGATGAGCTTGGTTCCGTAATGGGCAAGAAAAAGGCATTTATCGTAACTGACGAATTTCTTTATAAAAACGGATATGTAAAGCCTATTGAAGATAAGCTTGACGAGCTTGGAATACAGCATACAGCTTTCTATAATGTTCAGCCGGATCCGACACTTGCTTCAGCAAAGGAAGGTGCGGAGGCTATGCGTCTTTTCGAGCCTGATACAATAATCGCGCTCGGCGGCGGTTCGGCAATGGACGCAGGTAAGATAATGTGGGTACTTTATGAGCATCCGGAAGCTGACTTTCTAGATATGGCTATGCGTTTCATGGATATTCGCAAGAGAATATATACATTCCCGAAAATGGGCGAAAAGGCATATTTCATAGCTATTCCGACTTCCTCAGGTACAGGCTCTGAGGTTACTCCGTTTGCCGTTATCACGGATGAGCAGACCGGAATAAAGTATCCTCTTGCAGATTATGAGCTTATGCCGAATATGGCAATTATAGATGCAGACAATATGATGAATCAGCCTAAGGGTCTTACAAGTGCTTCTGGTATAGATGCCCTTACACACGCACTTGAGGCTTATGCATCAATTATGGCTACACCCTATACGGACGGACTTGCACTTCAGGCAATGAAGACAATATTTGAATATCTTCCGTCTGCTTATGAGAACGGTGCAAATGATCCTGTTGCACGTGAGAAAATGGCTGATGCTTCTACGATGGCAGGTATGGCTTTTGCAAATGCATTCCTCGGCGTATGTCATTCAATGGCACATAAGCTCGGTGCTTATCATCATATACCGCATGGTATTGCAAATGCACTTCTTATTTCTTATGTTCTCAGATACAATGCCGTTCCCGTTCCTCCAAAGATGGGTACGTTCTCACAGTATGCTTATCCGCATACACTTGAAAGATATGTGGAATGTGCTAATTTCTGCGGTGTATATGGTAAGGATGACAACGAAACACTTGAACTCTTCATTCAGAAGATAGAGGAACTCAAAGAGAAATGCGGAGTTAAAAAGACCATAGCCGATTACGGTGTAAAGGAAGAGGATTTCCTTGCATCACTTGATGAAATGGTTGTTAATGCATTTGATGACCAGTGTACGGGAGCAAACCCAAGATATCCGCTCTTTGATGAGATCAAAGAAATTTATCTAAAGGCATACTACGGCAAATAATTAAAAATATAGGGTTCTGTCATGACAGTATGCACAGGTTGTGGCAGAACCTTTATTCTTGAAAAATACGAAAGGTGTGAAAGGATGCTTTGGTTCAGAATACCCGAAAAGATATATTTTAAAAAGGGCTGTATGGAGCTTGCACTTGACGAGTTAAAAACCGTATATAATAAAAAGCGGGCATTTATCGTTACAGAACCGGAGTTATATAAAAACGGTTATATTAATGCACTTGAAAAAAAGCTTAAATCTATCGGAATACAATATACGGTTTTCACTGATATTCGGTCTAAGGTTACATTTAACTCTGTTGAAGAGGGTGTAAAGGCTATGAGGCTTTCCGAACCTGATACGGTAATTGCGTTAGGCACGGACAAGGCTGTAAATTCAGCGAAATTAATGCGTGTTCTTTATGAAAAACCGGATACGGACCTTAAAATTTTAACCACACATTACAATAGTATCAGAAATACGGAGGAAATCTTTTCACGCAATAATAAGAAAACTCTTCTTGTCGTTATACCTGTTTTATACGGTAACGGCTCGGAGGTGATGCCGTATGCGGAGGCGGTAAACGAAGAAAACAATGAATCTTATTTGGTTGCCAACTACAGTCTTATGCCGGATATGAGCATTATAGATTCGGATTATTATAGAAATCTTCCCGAAACATTCGGCTATGCTCCGGGATTCAATCAGCTTGCACTTGCACTTTTTGCATATAAGTCGCCATATTCTTCCGAATATACGGACGGTTTTGCAATTCAGGCGGTAAAGAATATTTTTGAGTATCTTCCTCTTATTTATCAGGACGATGAGCGTAATATTACTGCGGAAGAAAAGATTTCCGAAGCGTCTGTCATGGCGGGGATAGCCTCCGCAAATACCGATATGAGCATATGTTCCGTTATGTCGGGTGCATTATCCGATCTTTATAATATTGACAGTAATGTGGCCTGTGCTATCATTTTATCACGTCTTGTAAATTTTTATGCCACAAAAAGCGAAAGAATCTGCAAAAAGCTATCTGTGCTTGCAAAGCTTATTGGAATGAATGATGTAGATGGGCTTATATCGGGAATTGAGAAACTCAAAAATAAATGCGGTTTTCAGCAGAGAATTTCCAAACTTAGAGCAGAGAACGAAGGTTCCTTTATATTTACGGAGGAATATGATTTTGAAAAATATATAATATGTACTGAATAAGCTTATGAATAATGATTTTGTTAAATGTACTTTATGTCCGAGAAATTGTAATGCGGCAAGAAATGCTGAAAGCGGAAACGGATTCTGTAAAATGGGGTATTTGCCGAAAATAGCGAGAGTTGCTCCGCATATGTGGGAAGAACCGTGTATAAGCGGAAAAAAAGGTTCGGGGACGATATTTTTTTCGGGTTGTGTGCTTTCGTGTGTGTTCTGCCAGAACAGTAAGATCAGCTCAGGCGGCTGCGGAAAAACCGTGACCGTTTCTGAGCTGATTGAGCATATTAAACGGCTTGAGGATATGGGAGTACATAATATCAACCTTGTCAGTCCGACACCGTATATTGAAAGTATTATTGAGGCTTTATCTGAATATAGGCCGTCGGTACCCGTTGTCTATAATACAGGGGGATACGAAAAGGCTGAAACACTTAAAAGACTTGAAGGTCTTATCGACATATATCTGCCCGACCTTAAATATATACGAAGTGAGCTTTCGCTGAAATATTCGGGGGCAGGTAATTATTTTGAATATGCATCTAAGGCGATAGGGGAAATGGTGCGACAAACCGGCAAGCTTGTTTTTGATAACAACGGAATGATGCTAAAAGGAACAGTTGTGCGGCATCTCATTTTGCCGGCTAATACAAGAAATTCAGTCGAGGTTATAAGGTATCTTGATAAAACATTTGGGGATAAAGTTCTTATAAGTCTTATGGGACAGTATATTCCCGTTTCAGGTGCCGGAAATTATCCCGAGATAAACCGTTGTATCACTGCAAGGGAATACAATAAGGTATTAGATGTACTGGGAAATACTTCACTTGACGGTTTTGCACAGGAGCTTGATTCCGCAAGTAGGGATTATATACCCGATTTTGATATTGACAGTCTATAGTACGCAAATTATTCCTTTACCTGAATATAGGATTTTTCACAAATATTTTCCTCTACTTCATAGCTTACGGTAAGATAGTATATACTATTCTTTTCTTGAAATTTGCTATTTTTTGAAATTATGGTACGGTCATCACTGTAAATCAAAAACATTTCATACAGCTTAAGCCGGTTATCAAGGAGTTTCTTTGCGTCATCACTGCCGAGTGTAAGCTTTTTCGTTTCGTATCTCTGCCATTTTTCTTCCGTTATGCTTATAGGCAGGGCATTGTCGAAGAGTGTTGGCTTAAGTTTACTCTCTTTTTTATAATATTCTCCTACAGGATTTCCGCAAAGGGTAATAGGAAAGCTTATTCCGAAAAAGCTGAATTCTCTTTTACACACATACTCGTCCGAAGTAATTGCCTTACTGTATTCTTTCGGCACACTGAGAGTAACTGTACGTGAAGTTTTTGCATATACTGTTCCCTCACTGTCCGCCATAACATTGGTACCGTTGTTGTATTCCATAATTCCGCTTACAAGAAGCTGACCCTTTCGCACTCCTTCACCTATTTCAACAACAGCAGTACCGTTGTGAACATTTATTTTGGTAATTGTACCGTCAGCAGTTGATTTAAGATTGCTGACGGCTTTTTTATTAATCTCTTTATCCTTTTCTACACTGATTTTCGGACTTAACTCTACAACCGCATTTGTGCCGAATATATTTATACTGACCCAGCTTATCCTTTCGTCGTTTAGTTTCATTTTTCTTTTTATATTATCAATACTGTCGCTGTTATATCTAACCCCCTCATAAAATCCAAGCTCTCTCAGCTGATTCCTTATTTCATATTCATTTAACTCAGGAGGTACATTAACCTCAATATTCCATATAAAGCCCGATAACCAACATGACAGGGCTACTCCCATAATAAGTCCCACAAGGAGCCCTAACCTGCTTTTATAGGTTCTGCATAAGTAGGGAAGACCGTGCTCTTTCTCAATTATTAATTCGCTTTCTGTTTTTTGTGCGAACAGCTCCGCTGTGTTTTTATCAGCAATTTTTGCTGTGGCATGAAGTTCTTCCTTTTCGCCCTTCATATTCCACAGGTTCAGACCGTTTCGTACAGCAAGATTAAGAAATCTTTCCGGGAATCTGCCCTTGATTTCAAAATCAAAATATCCGAATATCCACCGCAATAATTTCACAATCAGCATTATGACCCTCACATTATATATTCAATAGATGTAATAAAGCCTGCTATAACAAGACTAAATTCGTTCATACACCTGATGTGCAGTCCCCTCCCTGAAAATGCGACTATATATTTTCCGGTATTTATTTTGATTGAATTTTCATTATATTCCACAATTCCACGGCTGCCTTCAAATATAACCTCTCTGTTTCCGCAAACATTCATATATACACCGTTAATTTTATCCATAAGTATATTGCCCTGAGACGGTGTTCGTTTTTTCTGCCTTTTCATTATATCACCCCGTTTACTCTTTCAAATTTTATGCTTGAGTAAATATAAAAATTACATCGACATATATATTTAAGGGTGATGATATGTTTGGAGCCGTAAAAATAAAAAAATTTGTTCCTCTTTTTCTTTCATTTTTTTTTATATCAATACTGTTGATATTTCCGTCATATTGTGTTGAGGGTGTTTTAAAAGGACTTGAAAATACCTGCCGCATACTTATACCGTCATTATTTCCCTATATGGTACTTTCTTCCTTTATAATGCGTTCGGGTGCAGACAGATATATCGGAAAAATATTTGCCCCTATAACAAAAATATTATTTAATCTTCCTCCGGTATGCTCTTCTGCTATAATATTAAGCCTTATAGGAGGCTTTCCCGTAGGTGCCAAATGTGTACAGCTACTTTATAAGGATAAAAAAATAACCGCTGAGCAGGCACAAAGAATGATGTTGTTTTGTATATGCTCAGGGCCTGCCTTTCTTATAACGGCTATAGGAGCTGTGATGCTTCACAATATTGAAGCAGGAATAATATTATATATTACGCAGATTTTTTCATGCATTATTATCGGCATATGTACCGGAATATGCAGCCGTATAAAAAGAAGTAATTCTGACAGTGAGAATTTATCCGAAAATAATGCCGGTACAAGGTCATCAGCTGTAACGGCAATATTGGAAGCCTCATCTGATGGTGCGGAATCCGTTATATTAATGACAGCACTTGTAGTCGTTTTTTCTCTCTTGCTTAATGTTTACAGCAAGTCGGGAGCTGCAGACTTGCTAACCTCTTTTTTCGGTATTTTCGGTATTCAGGCACGTGAATCGGAAATAATAATACCGATAATATCCGAGGTAACAATGGCGTGTAATGAAATTAAAGAACTGTCATTACCGGTATGGTATTTTTCATTGGCGGCAGGCTTCGGAGGTATTTGCGTCCATATGCAGATCTTCGGTATATTACGTGATGTTCCGATAAAAAGGGGAAAATATATATTATTTAGGCTTATAAATGCTGTAATTTCTACGGCAGCAGCTTATATAATATTTACGGTTTATTCTCCGACAACTGAGGTTTTTTCTGTTTTCGGCGGCCCGGAGGCTGAAGCATCAGCAACAACTCTTATCGGAAGTGCTGCACTTATAATAATGTGTGCGGTTTTTCTTTTAAGTCTGCGAAAAAAGGAATTGACACGAAGATTTTTCTGAATTTGTCAAGCAGTAACAGGAGGAATTTTATGTGCGGAATAGCAGGTTGGTATGATAAAAGCCTGAATATGAGAGAGACGGAGGATATTCTCTGTGAAATGTCCGTCAGTATGAAAAGGAGAGGTCCGGACGACAGCGGTATATTTATAGAAAATCCGGTATCTCTTATTCATAGAAGGCTTGCCGTTATTGATGTTGAAAACGGAAAACAGCCCATGACAAAGGATATAGGTGAGGACAGCTATACAATAGTCTATAATGGGGAATTATATAATACCTCCGAGCTCAGGGAGGAATTAAAGGATAAAGGATATAATTTCAAAACAAGCAGCGATACCGAGGTAGTACTTACTTCCTATATTCATTGGGGAAAGGATTGCGTATATAAATTAAACGGTATATTTGCCTTTGCGGTATGGGACAGGAAAAATAACTGTTTATTCCTTGCAAGGGACAGAATAGGTGTTAAGCCGTTGTTTTTCTATAAATATAATACCGGTCTTATTTTTGCTTCCGAGGTCAAGACACTTCTGAAAAACCCGCTTGTTTCACCCCATATTAATGAGCAGGGTCTTTGTGAATTATTTCTTATAGGTCCCGGAAGAACACTCGGTCAGGGGATATATAAGGGAGTAGGGGAACTTCTGCCGGGAGAATATGCCATATATGACGGAAAAAGCATGATGCGTGAAAGATACTTTACCCTAAAAGCACATGAGCACGAATCCGATACGCTTACGAGCATAAAGGAGGTACGTGAGCTTCTTATTGACTCTATTGAAAGACAGCTTGTATCAGATGTACCCCTTTGCTGTTTTTTGTCAGGAGGTCTTGACTCAAGTATAATATCCTATGTTGCCGCAGAGCATAACAGGAGAAACGGTCTTGATCCTGTTGATACCTATTCGGTAGATTATACGGATAACAACAAATATTTTCAGAAAAGTCTGTTCCAGCCGACACCCGACAGTGAATTTATTGGAACGATGGTGGACTATATCGGCTCAAAGCATCACAGCGTAACAATCAATAATTATGACCTTTTCAAGGCACTTACAGATGCGGTAGATGCAAGAGATTTTCCGGGTATGGTAGATGTTGACTCCTCACTTCTTTTATTCTGCGGAAAAATGAAGGAAGATTTTACGGTCGGTCTTTCGGGCGAATGTGCAGACGAACTTTTCGGAGGTTATCCTTGGTACCATAATAAGGAAATTCTGTTTGACGACAATTTTCCTTGGGCACGCTCGCTTGATATAAGGAGAAGTATTCTGAGGAAAGATTTTCTTCCAAGGGGTGACGAATATGTCCGTCAGCGATATCTTGATACCTGCAATAATACGGAGAAGCTGAAAAGTGACAGCAGGCTTGAGGCAAGAATGAGGGAAATGTTTTCGCTGAATTTCCACTGGTTTATGCAGACACTTTTGGACAGGAAAGATCGGATGTCCATGTACAACGGTTTTGAGGTAAGGGTACCGTTCTGCGATTACAGGGTTGTTGACTATGCCTTTAATCTTCCGTGGAGCATGAAAGCCTTGAACGGAAGGGAAAAGGGGATAGTGCGTGCTGCATTCAGGGGACTTCTTCCTGACAGTATCATTGACAGAAAAAAAAGTCCGTACCCGAAAACACATAATCCTCTTTATTTTGAGCTATGTGCTAAC
The DNA here is from genome assembly GCA_947624835.1 of uncultured Clostridia bacterium. Taxonomy (GTDB): domain Bacteria; phylum Bacillota; class Clostridia; order Oscillospirales; family Acutalibacteraceae; genus UBA1213. The sequence goes on along the minus strand of CANQLX010000001.1, from coordinate 62,015 downwards.
AAGGTACGGGAGATTCTCACCGACAGTACATCACCTATAAGGGATATACTTGATCCTGCCGGAGTGGAAAGTATTATTCAGAATCCCGAACAGATATCATCTCCATGGTACGGACAGCTTATGCGTGCTCCACAGATACTTGCATATATAATCCAGCTTGATTATTGGTTTAGGAAAAATGCTGTTTCAATAGTGTAGATTAGATATATTATCGAAAAAACAAGTGGGTCGCCCTGCGAGAGGGCGGCCCATGATGTTTCCCAATCATATCTGACCCCTGCGCCCCGTCGATAAATCAACCGACCGGGGGTTGTCGTATTTTTTACAGATTAGTATATCCCATAAGACTTTCGTCTACTTCCCTTGCAGCATCTCTGCCTTCTCTTATGGCTCTCACTACAAGCGACTGTCCAAGGTGCATATCACCGCATACAAATACCTTTTCTGCATTAGTCTTATGGCTTCCTTCAGGTGCGGAAACATTTCCACGGGCATTTTTTTCAACACCGAAAGCCGTTGTTACATAATTCTGTGCTCCCACAAAACCGGCAGCTATAAGAACAAGATCAGCTTTGACTGTATATTCTGTTCCCTCAATTTCTTTCATCATGGTTCTTCCGTTTGTCGGATCTTTTTCGGGCTTAAGCTTTACAAGCACTGCACCTGTGAGCTTTCCGTCCTTATCCGATAAAAATTCCTTGACGGTTGTCTGATAAACCCTCGGATCCTTTCCGAATACACCGATTGCCTCCTCCTGACCGTAATCGGTTTTGCATACCCTCGGATATTCCGGCCATGGGTTATTTTCCGATCTTTCATCAGGCAATTTCGGCATCATCTCAAGCTGGAGTACACTGCTTGCACCATGACGTACACAGGTACCTACACAATCATTGCCCGTATCACCGCCGCCAATGACAATTACGTTCTTTCCTTTTGCGGAAATATATGTTCCGTCTGCAAGGTCACTGTCAAGAAGTGCTTTTGTCGTTGAAGTAAGGAAATCAACTGCAAAATATATTCCCTTTGCCTCCCGACCCTTTGCTTTGATATCCCTCGGCTCGGATGCACCGCAGGCAAGTATTATTCTGTCAAACTCTTCAAGAAGTTCCTTTACCTTAACATTTTTGCCTATATCGGATTTTGTTTTGAATACAATTCCCTCGGCTTTCATAATATCTATACGTCTGTTTATGATATGCTTTTCAAGCTTCATATTCGGAATACCGTACATCAAAAGACCGCCTACTCTGTCCGAGCGTTCAAATACCGTTACGCTGTGGCCTCTTTTGTTAAGCTGGTCGGCAGCTGCAAGACCTGATGGTCCTGAGCCTATAACAGCAATCTTTTTACCCGTTCTCACCTTGGGAGGATGCGGAGCCGCATAGCCCTCCGCATAGGCTCTTTCGGATATGCTGTATTCATTTGATCTTACGGTAACCGCATCACCGTTGGCACCGCATGTACATGCCTTCTCACACAGTGCAGGACATACCCTTGAGGTAAACTCAGGAAAATTATTGGTTTTTCTAAGCCTTTGGTATGCCTGTTCCCAGCATCCTTTATATACAAGGTCATTCCACTCCGGTATAAGATTATTGAGCGGACACCCTGTCATCATACCGCCAATCATCATACCTGACTGACAGAAAGGAACACCGCACTCCATACATCTTGCAGCTTGCTGCTGCTGCTGTTCGGGACTGAGGGGAGTGTGAAATTCATTATAATTCTTTATACGCTCTTTTACGGAATCCGCCTCAAAATCTGTCCTTTTATATTCCATAAATCCTGTTGGTTTTCCCATTATAATCCCCTCCTTATTTATGCTTTACAATTTTATAGAAAGCTTCAATCTGTGCCTGTTCGGCAGAAAGTCCCTTTTCTTCAAAGAAAGCAATAGCTGACATCATTTTCTTGTAGTCATGCGGAATAATTTTCTTGAATTTAGGGATATAATCCTCAAAATTATCGAGAATCTGCTTACCCTTCTTTGAGCCTGTCGCCGCAATATGTTCCTCAATAGCTGCTTTAAGCTCGATTATATCATATTTTTCGCTTAGCTCGGTAAATTCAACCATCTCTTTATTGAGTCTTGTATACAGATCCCTGTCCTCGTCAAGAACGAATGCAACACCGCCTGACATACCTGCTGCGAAGTTTTTGCCTGTCTTACCGAGAACAACAACCTTACCGCCTGTCATATATTCGCAGCCGTGGTCGCCTACGCCTTCAACAACAGCAAGTGCACCTGAATTTCTTACACAGAAACGCTCACCTGCAACTCCGTTTATAAATGCCTTACCACTTGTTGCACCGTAAAGAGCTACATTACCGATTATGATATTTTCACTTGCATCAAATTTACTTTCCTTCGGCGGATATACAATGAGCTTTCCGCCTGAAAGACCCTTGCCGAAATAGTCGTTTGAATCTCCGACAAGTTCAAGTCTTAAGCCCTTGGGTATAAATGCACCGAAGCTCTGACCGCCTGAACCGTTACATTTAACCGTGTAGGTATCTTCATCAAGCTCCGCACCGTAAAGCTTTGTTATTTCCGAGCCGAATATTGTTCCAAACGAACGGTCGGTATTCTTAACATCAACAGTCACTGTTTTCTTCTGCTTTTTCTTAAGAGAGGGGAGAAGCTGCTTGACAAGGACCTTTTCATCAAGAGTCTGCTGAAGCTCGAAATTGTACGGCTTCTTATTGTTATAATCAATTTTCTCCGAAGCAAAATCTGAATTAAGTATATTATCAAGGACTACATAAGCTGCACGTCCCTTTATATTATCCTTTCTCTTAAGAAGGTCAACCCTTCCGACAAGCTCATCAAGGGTTCTTACACCGAGCTTTGACATATATTCCCTAAGCTCCTGTGCAATGAACATCATGAAGTTTATTACATATTCCGGCTTACCCGGGAATTTTGCCCTTAATTCCGGATTCTGTGTAGCAACTCCGAAAGGACAGGTGTCAAGGTTACATACCCTCATCATTGCACAGCCGAGAGAGATAAGCGGGGCAGTGGCAAAGCCGAATTCCTCAGCACCGAGTATTGCAGCAACGGCAACATCACGACCGGTCATAAGCTTACCGTCTGTTTCTATAACAACCTTATTTCTCAGTCCATTCTGTATAAGCGTCTGATGTGCCTCTGCAACACCAAGCTCCCACGGGAGACCTGCATTGTATATTGAATTTCTCGGAGCAGCTCCTGTACCGCCGTCTGCACCTGAAATAAGAATACATTCAGCTCCTGCCTTTGCAACACCTGCCGCAACCGTACCTACACCGCATTCCGAAACAAGCTTTACCGATATTCTTGCGGATTTATTGGCATTTTTAAGGTCATAGATAAGCTGTGCAAGATCCTCTATTGAATATATATCATGGTGCGGCGGGGGAGAAATAAGCGATACTCCCGGGGTGGAATGTCTTGTTTTTGCAATCCACGGATATACCTTTGCACCCGGAAGATGTCCGCCCTCACCGGGCTTTGCACCCTGAGCCATTTTTATTTGAATTTCCCTTGCCGAATTCAGGTACATTGAGGTTACGCCGAAACGTCCTGATGCAACCTGCTTGATTGCCGAGCAGCGATCCTCATTGGTTCCCTTTGTGGCAATTCTTTCCGGACTTTCTCCGCCCTCACCGGAATTGGATTTTCCGTGGAGTCTGTTCATTGCTATTGCAAGAGCCTCATGAGCCTCCTGAGAAATTGAGCCGTACGACATAGCACCTGTTTTAAAACGCTTCACTATATTTTCGGCACTTTCTACTTCGTCAATCGGCACAGGCTTTTCGGCATAATTGAAATCCATAAGGCCCCTGATATTGACATGATCAATCTGTTCGGAAATAAGCTTTGTATATTCCTTAAAGGTTGCATAATCTCCCGTGCGTGTTGCCTTTTGCAGAAGATATATTGACATGGGATTATACAAATGCTCTTCCTTGCCGCTTCTGAACTTATGACTTCCCCTTGCTTCAAGCTGATTATCTGTACCGAGTCCAAGAGGATCAAAGGCCTCTGTATGGAGCTTGTCAACATAGTTCTCTATATCCTTTATGGTTATACCGCCGATTCTGCTCACTGTACCTGTAAAGTATTTATCAATGACATCCGCTCCGAGACCGATTGCCTCGAATATCTGTGAGCCCTGATATGATCTTATTGTGGATATACCCATTTTTGAAGCAATTTTTATGATACCGTGAAGCACTGCACTGTTATAATCATTGACAGCGGCATAGTAATCCTTATCAAGAAGATCCTCGTTGATAAGCTCATGTATAGTTTCCTGCGCAAGATACGGATTGATTGCCGATGCACCGTAACCGAGAAGTGTTGCAAAATGGTGTACCTCTCTCGGTTCACCACTTTCAAGAACAATGGCAAGAGATGTTCTTCTCTTGGTAACGACAAGGTGTTGATGCAAAGCGGATACTGCAAGCAGTGAAGGTATAGCCAAATGGTTCTCGTCAACACCCTTATCCGAAAGAATAAGTATATTTGCTCCTTCATTATATGCCTTGTCTGCCTCTATGAACAATCTGTTGATTGCCTTTGAAAGTCTTGTATTCTTATAGTAAAGTATCGGAATAACAGCCGATTTGAAACCCGGCTTTTGCAGATTTTTTATTTTAAGTATATCCGTAGATGTTAGGATAGGATTATGAATTTTCATAACACGGCAGTTATCAGGTTTTTCCTCAAGTATATCACCCGACCTGCCTATGAATACATTACTTGCCGTTACAATTTCCTCACGGATAGCGTCAATCGGAGGATTTGTTACCTGTGCAAAAAGCTGTTTGAAGTAATTGAACAGGGGCTGGGGTTGATTTGAAAGAACTGCAAGGGGACTGTCTGTACCCATTGCACAGATTGCCTCAGATGCATTTCTTGCCATGGGAAGGATTGTTGTCATGACCTCCTCATAGGTATAGCCGAAGGCCTTTTGCAGACGCTTTCTGTCCTCGCTGTTATGTTCCTCAACCTTCATATTGGGTATCTTAAGGTCCTTAAGACGCACAAGATTACTGTCAAGCCATTCACCGTATGGCTGCCTGCCTGCATAATGCTCCTTAATTTCCTCATCGTCAATGAGTCTGCCCTCAACCGTATCGACAAGCAGCATTTTACCCGGACGAAGTCTTTCTTTCGTTACGATTTTTGCAGGGTCAACAGGCAAAGCTCCAACCTCTGATGAGAGGATAAGATTGCCGTCATCGGTTATATAATATCTTGAAGGTCTTAGTCCGTTTCTGTCAAGAACGGCACCCATTATATCGCCGTCAGAGAAAAGAATTGAAGCCGGACCGTCCCAAGGCTCCATCATTGTTGCATAATACTGATAGAAATCACGCTTCTTTTGGCTCATAGCCTTGTTATTATCCCATGGCTCCGGAATGGTTATCATTACCGCAAGTGGGAGATCCATACCGCTCATAACAAGAAATTCAAGTGTATTGTCAAGCATTGCCGAGTCTGAACCCTCTGTATTTACAACAGGTATTACCTTGTCAAGATTACCCTTGAGATGCTCTGATTTCATATTTTCTTCTCTTGCAAGCATCTTATCAGCATTTCCCCTGATTGTATTTATTTCACCGTTATGGACCATCATACGGTTGGGATGAGCCCTTTGCCAACTCGGATTTGTATTCGTGGAAAATCTTGAGTGAACCATGGCAATAGCGGATTCATAATCGGGATCCTGCAAATCAAGAAAAAAGTTTCTGAGATCCCCTACAAGGAACATTCCCTTATATACTATTGTTCTGCTCGAAAGGGAAACTACATAGGTATCTTCATTGGACTGCTCGAATACACGTCTTGCAACATAAAGACGTCTGTCAAAGTCGATTCCCTTCTTTACATCCGGCGGACGTTTGATAAAGCACTGTATTATTGCCGGCATACATTCCACTGCCCTCTGTCCGAGAACCTCGGGTCTTGAAGGAACATTTCTCCAGCCGAGAACCTCAAGCCCCTCCTTAGCGGCAATTATCTCAAACATTTTCTTTGCCTGATTTCTTTCAAGCTCCTTCTGTGGGAAGAAGAACATACCGACCGCATAATCCCTTTCGGAATTAAGAGTTATGCCAAGATCTCTTTTTGCTGCTTTTTTGAAAAATTTATGCGAAACCTGGAGAAGGATACCGACACCGTCACCGGTTTTTCCTTCGGCGTCCTTACCAGCTCTGTGTTCCAGAGTTTCCACTATGGTCAAAGCGTCATCAACCGTATTGTGTGATTTGATACCCTTAATATTCACAACCGCACCTATGCCGCAGTTATCATGTTCAAACCTCGGAGAATAAAGCTTTGAACGGATCTTTTCCTCTTCTCTTTTCATAAACTCTCACCCTTTCGCAAATACGGCAAACCGTATCAACTATTATTTATACTGCCGAAACAAACAAAAATGCTGTCTGCAATCCGAAATAAAGATTATGTTTTCTTATCGTTAAATATTCGCAATGAACCATTCACCAATTCATCATACGACAAGTTTACAGTTCTGTCCGGTCCGTGCAACATTGATATTATAACACTATATATAAAAAAATGCAAGATATTTTTTAAAACTTGCAGAATTTATTATAAAATTATAAAAAATCGATGTATTTACATATTCATATTGGCAATTTGAATTTTTAAAAATGCAAATTTTTCAATTTTAACATCAGCATAAATATTACCTGAAACTTGTGTATTTGTGTTTTGTATATAATTACTTGAATTTTATAATGAATTATGATACAATATATAAAAATTTATCAAAACGGAGGTTTACATATGCCGGAGTGGTTAAAAAAAGCAGTTTTTTATGAAATATACCCGCAAACCTATTGCGACAGCAACGGTGACGGAATAGGGGATCTTAAGGGAATAGAATCAAAACTTGATTATGTAAAAAGTCTTGGCTGTAATGCTGTATGGCTTAACCCGATTTATGATTCCCCGTTTATGGATGCAGGATACGATGTAAGAAACTATTATCTTGTTGCAGAAAGATACGGAACTAATGAGGATGCAAGGCAGCTTTTCAAGGCAGCCCACGAAAAGGGAATTAAAATACTCCTCGACCTTGTCCCGGGTCATACATCAGATCAAAATGAGTGGTTCATTAAAAGCAAAAAACCCGAAAAAAATGAATACAGCGGCAGATATATTTGGACTGACAGCGTATGGGAGGCTCCGCCGCAGTATAAGTTTGTATGTGGGGTAACTGACAGGGACGGAAATTATCTTGTAAACTTTTTCAGTTCACAGCCTGCACTTAACTACGGATTTAATAATATTACACACCCTGCATGGCAGAAAGCACCGTCGGATCCGGATTGCGCTGCCACCGTAGATGCTATAAAGGATGTAATGCGTTTTTGGCTTGATATGGGCTGTGACGGATTTCGTGTGGATATGGCGGATTCTCTTGTGAAAAATGAAGACGGTGAAAAGCCCGAAACTTGCAAGATATGGCGTAATATCAGAAAGATGCTTGATGAGGAATATCCCGAAGCGGCAATCATTTCCGAATGGTGTAACCCGAAGGTCGCAATCGGAGCCGGTTTCCATGCTGATTTTTACCTTGACCATGACAACAACGGATATAGACATCTTTTCAGGGAAATGGATTCCAAAACAGGGGAATGTAAAGCTGTATTTTCCAAAAACGGAAAAGGGGATATAACTAAATTCCTGGAAGAATATCTTGGCGATCTTAAGGGAACAAAGGGGAAAGGCTACATAAGCTTCATAACCTGCAACCACGATACGCCGAGAATGACAAAGATGTTTACTCCTCTTGAAGCAAAGATTGCATATTCCTTTGTATTTTTAATGCCCGGTGTACCATTCCTGTATTATGGTGATGAAATAGGAATGAGGTATATTGAAGGACTTGTAAGCAAGGAGGGCGGTTTTAGCCGTACCGGAACACGAACCCCTATGCAGTGGAACAGCTGCATTAACAGGGGATTTTCCTCCGCACCGCCCGAAAAGCTGTATCTTCCTGTTGATATGAGCAGAGATGCCCCGACAGTTGAGGCACAGGAAACTGATCCTGATTCTGTACTTAATACAGTAAGAAGGGTTATTGCTGTTCGTCATGAATATGAAGATTTACAGTCTGACGGTGATTTTGAGGTAATATTTGCCGAAAAAGGGAAATATCCGTTCATATTCAAAAGAGGAAGTTTTATTGTTGCAGTAAATCCTTCGGGCAGAGAGCAAAGTGTACCGTTCACGTATAACTGCAATCCTCCTGTTTTTTCTATAGGCAAAGCCTGTGTGGAAAATGAAAGACTTGTAATGATGCCTCAGTCACTTGGTGTAATGAAAATAAAATAGTATGATCAGGAATTTTTATACATCTCCGTAAAAGTAAATAATCTTAATTCAAAGCTGAAGTCGTGCTCAGCACTTTGGATTTTTGCACACTTTAGCATGGATGAGTCGAGAGGTCGAAAAAATAACCTCCTTATGGGCTACTGGTAAGGGTTTGGACACCACATTACCAAAAACATAAGGAGGTTATTGCTATGAAAATCAAACATCTCTCACACTATTTATGGTGCAGAGGGTACTATGTAGATACGGTTGGAAAAATGAAAAAGTAATATTTGAATACATTAGGAATCAACCTCAGGAAGATTATATGAAAGCTCAGCTAACACTTAAAGAGCAGATTAACTTGTTCACGGGTAATGAGAATAAATATGCAAAAATGGCAGCCGCTTGAGCGGCTGCTCGTGATAATAATGCGGTGATAAACTTTCAATACGCCTTGAGGGGTAGAGCAAACCACTCGTTCAACGAGTGGTTTTGATTATAGAAAATATGTTAAAGTTTTGGGGATTAACAATATTTTTATAGCATCAGCTCATTTTGTTACTTATATCTAAAAATCAGGTAAAATTTTCTAAAAATTTTTTAAGTGATTTTTTATGAAATTATTGAGCTGTTTTACCAATGATATGATTATATTATATATTTTATACCGCTCAGTATCAAATTACGACCGCTCGGAAACAATTTTTTATTTTTTGTCGTTAGTGAACCACATTTGATTATTGAGTAAAGTTGTGATATAATACAAATAGAATACAGATTAGTGTATTTTATATACAATTACGCTGTAGAGTAGATATAAACCTATTTTCACAGGCACCACACTCATATTTTGATGTTTGAATTTAATTACTTATATAATGATGTCAATAAATTGATATAAGTAACACTTCGGTAACACATGAGGTTATATAATGATAAAAAAACATTGAAAATTTGTGATGTAAAAAATATTTATCACCAATAATAAAAATTAAGGGGGATATAAAAATGAAGGTATTATTATATTGTTTAGATGAGAATGTTGATAATAATTTACTTAAACATTTAAAAAATTGTACAGAACTGGAATGTGAATGTATTTTTGATAAAGATAAATTTATTGACCTGATTTATACAGAACGCATCTATCTTGCAATAGTTACGTTAAAAAATAACGATTACATCGAAATTATAAATAGCATAAAAGCCCGCGGAATAGGTACTGTAATATATCTCTTGGGTGATAATGACGAAGAATCCGTTAATGTTTACAGATACAGATGTGACGGATTTATAAATACAGGAAATTTAGATAACGATATGATGTATCTGCTTGATAACTTTTGGCTCTTGTATAAGAGAATACATAGACTTAAGGCTGTTACATTTGGAAGATTTGATTTGTTTGTTGACGATGAAAGGATGGAACTTCGCAATAAAAAGGCAAAGGAGCTTCTTGCTTTGTGCATAGATAAGTGCGGCGGTCATGTAAGTCTTGAGGAAGCAACTGATAAGCTTTGGTACGGCCGTCCATATGACGAACGTGTAAAATGTCTGTACAGAAAGGCAGTCATGGAGCTTAACGCATTTTTCCGAGAAAAAGGAATTGATAATGTATTTGTGACCGGTAGGGGCTACTGTTGCATAAAAAAGGAATCCTTGGACTGTGATTATTACAGATTTATTGAAAATCCCCAAAAAGAATGTATACTTTATAACGGCGAGTATATGTTTGAATATTCATGGTCGGAGGAAACTTTATCAAAAATTGAAGTACTGTATTCTAATATATGTGACAAGTTATTGCATAAAAATGAATGAATAAGTCAGAATATTAAACTATCCTATTGCCGTTTAATAAAATTCATAATGAGTAGCTTGTGTTGTAATATTTTTCGGTTATATTAGGTCTTGTTTAAAAAATTTGGAAAGTTGTGTTACATTGCTTAATAAATCAACAGCGTGTTTTGAATCATGTTCGTTTACGCAGCTAAGCAAAAATTCTTACGGATTTCCCAGTCCATATATAATAGCATGAATTTTTGCGGTTCTTCCACCTCTGGACATACCCACGGATTTGTTTTTGGAGTTTTCCCCCGTTAGCACTTTGATTGATACAGTTTAGTCAAAGCGGAAATTTGCTCACGACTTCCCGGTTTGGACATATTAAAATCATAACAGAGCAACTCTGCTTTTTGACGTTCCTTGAGCAGAGTTTCGTCAAAATTAGCATTGTGCCATTCACCTTTTAGCATTTTTTCTTTTTCAGTCATAACATTTAACTCCTCAAATCTGTTAATTAATTCACACCTATTAGTACCGGTACGAATTTTACACAGTAAAAGTGTACATTTGTTTTTCATCATTGTGTTGTATCGGAGTCACAATGTGGTATCATTGAAGGAATTTTTTAATGTGCCGGGTTAATCAAGATTTTTATTGTAAATAATCTCAAGTCCTTTTATAAGCAAATCATTATCAATGAAAATATTATGTTTGCAGTTAGGTATGATTTTTGATGAAAGTCCTCCGGTTGCGACAACAGTCGGTTCTCCGTCAATTTCAAGTGAGAGTCTGTCTATCATACCGTCGATCATTGCCGCATTTCCGAAAACAATACCGGAACGCATACAATCTGCAGTATTGGTTCCTATAGCCCTCCTCGGTGCATCAAGGCTTATTGCCGGAAGCTGAGCAGTGTTTCCCGTTAGGGATTCCATTGCAACTCTTACTCCCGGTGCTATAATCCCCCCTCTGTATATTCCATTCTTATCAACAACAACTATGGTGGTTGCTGTTCCCATATCTATAACGATGAGTGGCTTGGGATATTGTGCAACGGCGGCAACACAGCCTACAACAATATCACTTCCGAGCGTTGCAGGATTGTCAATCTTTATATCAAGTCCTGTTTTTACTCCCGGTCCCACAATTATTGCTTCACATTTTGTGAGCATCAATATTGCCTTCCTGAGTACCTCATTAAGCTGCGGCACCACGGAGGATATTATTGCTCCGTCAAAGGAATCGGCAGAGCTTCCGTTGATTTCTATAAGTGTTTTGAATATAACTGCATATTCGTCCTCTGTTTTATTTTTATCCGTGTTTATTCTTGTGACAAATATCGGTGCTGAATTTTCAATTCCTCCAAAAACTATGTTGGTATTTCCCACATCAATGGCAAGTATCATTTTTTATTTTCCCCCTCCGGTAAGGATTTCATAAAATCCAATTTTTCATTTACCCCGTTATCAATGTGTACATCAATCTGATTAAACGGTATTTCTATATTTGCCTTGCTCAGGGCATATTTTATCTTTTCTCTCATATCAAACAAAAGCCTCCAATAATCCTCGGATTCGCACCATATCCATACAGTAAGATCTACACTGCTTTCATTGAATTTATCAACAATAACTTTATTGTCCCTGTCATCTATAACTCTTTCATCATTTTTAATTACCTCCATAATTACATTTCTTGCCCTTGCAATATCCTCCTCATATGAAATCGGTACGGGTATTTCAAGACGTCTTACATCAAGCACAAAATGATTTATTATATTATTTGAGGTAAGCCGCGAATTAGGTATTATTACCTCCTTATAATCATAGGTTCTGAGGGTAGTGTACATCATATCAATTTTGATAACCTCTCCGATTATTCCCTCAGTTTCAATAAAATCACCTGTTTTGAACTTTTTATTTATTATTATAAGTGTACCACTCGCAACATTTGCAAGGCTGTCCTTAAGTGCAAGACCTATTGTAACAGTTGCAGCACCTATGGCGGCAATAAGCGTTGAAACGTCAAAATTCAAAGCCGAGAGTACACATACTCCAAGAAAAATAAAGAGTGCAGCCTTAACAATAGAGTTAAGAAAGCTTATCACAGTCGGATCTGCCTTTCCCTTATTCAGGGCACGGACCATAATTTTAAGTATAAGCTTGATAAGCCACCATCCGCCGATAAGAATTACAACTGCAGTTATAATATTCGGTATCATACCGATAAACCAATTTATAAAGGAATTTAACCATTTCTGGAAATGATTGAGTTGTTCCCCAACGTCATTTCCCGCAATGGGGTTATCAAGAAATAAGCAGTGCATATAATACCTCCCGATAGAAATACAAGTTAATTATATCATACAATACATTATTTTGAAAGTTTTTTTACCTGCATTTGTCTTTTATATCGCTTTTTCTTGCAAAAATCTGATAATTATTGTATGATAAATAAAGTATAAAGCATGAAAGGGATATTGACATGGATTACAAATTAATACAAAAAGCAGACAGAGAGCTTATTTATTACGGAATATACAATACAGTGCTGGAAACGGTTGACGGGGGAGATATTTTAAGCAAGATACGTCAAAAGTATTTTGAAACAGGAAAGCGTCAGAAAAACCGCAGTACCTATAACATCATGGGTACAATCTACCGCTGCTCCTACAATATGGAAGAGGATAAGCCCTTGAAATGGAAAAAGCTTATCGGCTCTCAGCTTGCAGAATATTCCGCCATATGTGAGGAAGGATATTATATTGAATCAGTTGACAGGGAAAAGCATCCGTATAAAAGAGCTTATTACGATAACTCACATACACTTCTAAGAGTGGAGTTTTTTTCAAAAAACGATAAAAATACTCCCGTTTGTTCCGTTGTACCTTCAACGGACGGCGAAAGAAGCGTGCTGGTAAGAAAGGGCAGTGATACTGCCGATGTACTCTATCCTTTCGAGCAGGTTGTGGATAAGGAGCTTACGGAAAATCTTAACAGTCAATCGGGAATGCCTGAGATATTCTGCCGCACAAACAGCGGAAGCTATTATTTCTGTAATGAAACCGAAGCAGAAAAACGACAGGCAATGCTTGACGAAATATTTGAAAGGGAAAATTCGTCATCCGGCAGACTTGAATCCGATGGGATCGTGAAACCGTCATTTGATATAGATAGCGCCGATTTTGAAGTGAAAGAGCCAACTGAGAAACACTCTCACGTTGAGGAAGGCGGAAACAAAGATTACGTGGACAGTATAATCCGGCAGACCGAAGGTGAGGATAACATTCCTACAGCCGCTTTGAATGACAGCCATAAATACGACAGAAAAATAGATGATATACACGGACAATCATGTACATATTTATCTGAATGTCCCTATGAGCTTATGGAAAAGCTTATAATCGAATCGGGTGAAAGCAAGTATTATTACTACGGAGAAGTTGTCGATGATAAACGGAGCGGTATGGGCAGAACTGCTATGTCAAACGGAAAAACGGCTTATGAGGGAGGCTATAAGGATGATAAGCGTGACGGCTTCGGAGTTTATTATTATAAATCCGGCAAGCTGTGCTATGTAGGCTCTTGGAAGCAGAATAAACGTGAAGGTCTGGGAATAGCATTTTCTCCCAATGATGGAAGCGTGTTTGTGGGAGACTGGCAGAATAATACTTCATGCGGAATAGGAGCGAGCTTTGATAAGGACGGAAGGTTTGTATATCTCGGCAAAACAAAGGATGGAAAAAGAAACGGAGCGGCTGTTACATATTCCGCAGAAGGAGATAATTTCTTTGTCGGTAAGTATAAGGATGGTGAATTTTCGGGAACCGGAACACAGTTTGACAGTGAGGGCAATATGCTGTATGTCGGTGAATATAAGAATAATATAAGGATCGGAACAGGTATATCCTATAAATCCGACGGTTCGGTATGCTATAACGGTGAATGGAATGATAATCTTTATAATGGAAAGGGAACTCTTTATTTTGATGACGGAAAAATATTGAGGGGCACATTCAGAAACGGCAGGGCATACGGAAAATGCTCGCTTACAGACCGAACAGGCAGACTAATATATATGGGAAGCTTTGAAAATGATGTGTATAACGGGGCAGGAAGACTCTTTCTTGAAAACGGAGCCTATGTTGAGGGTAATTTTACTGACGGTGAACCCACAGGCATTTTCAATGAATATAACAGGAACAATCACCTTGTATACTGCGGTGAATGGAGCAATGGACACAGAAACGGCAGGGGAGTTGAATATGCAAACGGAGAGAAAGTATATGATGGAGGCTTTGTTAATTCCGTATATGAAGGCTCGGGAACTCTGTATAAAGACGATATTCCAATTTATTCCGGTACTTTCAGAAACGGTATGAAATGCGGTCTTGGGGCTGAGTATAGCGGCAATGAGATTATATATTTCGGAATGTGGGAAAATGACTGTCACAGTGGCTGCGGAATACTTTACGAAAACGGTACTGCAAGATATGTGGGACAGTTCAGAGATAATAAACGTCACGGCAGGATAAATGAAATATATGACGGAAAAGTTATAAGGAAATGTCTGTACAGTGATGATGTGCTTACATATATGTGTGAATATTCCGAGGATAATATAATGATCTACTTCGGAAATGTTTCCGACGGAAAAAGAAATGGTATGGGCTGCTCCTACAACAATTTGTGCGAAAAGGAATTTGAGGGTATATTTAAAAACGATATGCCGGAAAAAACTATGCAGGTATTTTATAAACAGCTTGAGGATCTGCCCGAATGTGAACAGCTCAGGGATACGGAATATGAGAAATTCAGGCTCATTCCCGAATATGCAATTGATATGTCCTACGAAGCAGGTAAATATACGGGCTGTCTTTCAAACGGTATTCCGGAGGGAAAGGGTACCTTGCTGTTTTGTGACCACAGATATACCGGAATTTTCTCAAAGGGGCTTGCGGACGGAATGGGAATTATCTATATGAGTGACGGCAGAGAATTGCGGGGAAAATTCAGCACAAGACCACTGAAAGGAAGTAAAAGACTTCACTTTGCCGATACTGTATATTATGTTATAGCGGATTAAGGAGAAGCAGAAATGTCAACATTATACATATCCGACCTTGATGGCACATTGCTGAATAGGGATGCACGACTTTCGGAAAGAAGTGCGGAAATAATAAACAGTCTTATAAGAAAGGGTATGCTCTTTACCGTTGCCACAGCACGCAGTTTAAGCTCCGTAAAGCTGCTTGACAGGCTGGAACTGAAGCTGCCATGTGTGCAGCTCAACGGTGTGCTTATATATGACTTTTCAAAGAAAGCATATATTGACTGTATACCGATAAGGACTCAGGCAGCAAAGGAGGTTTTGAGAATACTCAAAAAGCATGACAGAACCTCTTTTGTATATAAGGTTGACAGAGAATACGGTATCCATGTTGAATTTGAAAAGCTAAGAAACCAACAGGAGAGGAATTTCTTTGAGACAAGACGCAGCGATTATAAAAGTTTTTCTCAAATTGGCGATATGCAGATAAGCAAGAATGACAAGGTTATTTACTTTACGATGGTGGATGACTACGAAAGGCTTTTGCCTATACATCAGGAGATCGAAATGACCGACGGTGTATGTTCAACCCTTTACAGCGATAATTATTCAGACTTGTACTATCTTGAAATATTTTCTGATGAAGCCTCAAAGGCTGCGGGAATGCTCAAAATAAAAGAGATGTTAAAGGCTGACAGAGCAGTAGCCTTCGGGGATAATTACAATGACCTTGATATGCTGAAAAATGCCGATATCGCCGCAGCAGTGGGCGATGCAAAGGAAAAAGTAAAAGCTGCCGCCGATATTGTAATCGGCAACAGCTATGAGGACGGTGTAGCGGAATTTCTTATGAATGAGATGTAATTATGCCTTAAAGCAAATCACTGAATATTGGCTTAATTAATTTTTGACATTCTTTAGAATAATATGAGGCATAATATCTTTCACCTTTTATCACATGGATTTTGTCAAGCTTTTTACTTTCCACTGATTTAAAATTCATACTCAGACCCGATCCGTCAATTTTTGAGCAACATTCCTTTATTGACCAGATGCGAATGAGTTCTCTATCTCTCTCTGCCTGATCCTCAATGCTCTCTATCATGGCAAATTCAGTCGGGGAGCAGTAATATTTTGCCGTATTCATGCTGACCCTGCGAAATTCAGCAATATCCACGGCTGTTTCACTGTCGGAAACAATGCAGGCACAGGAATTGCGTGAGTGACTGAGATTAAAAAATATTTCTCTGTTATTCTTAAGGTAGGGTTTTCCGTTTTTTTTGAAAATAAAATCGGGTGCTGTGTCGATGTTATATTCGTTTTTCAGGGCATACCTGAGAAGGAGATATACAGCTGCCGCATTTACTCTTGCTGACGATTTTTTAAGGGAATCAAGCTTACGGAGCCTTTGCAGACTCAGATGATTATATGATGAAGCAATAAATTCCTCGTCAAGTTTGTCTGTATCTTCCAATATATAAAGCATAATAAATTACCTCCGGTATATGCCTGATACACTAAGAGTTATATCGGTTAAGCTAAATACAAACTCTTATGGCACGGGCACGTATGTATTAGATTTTATCAACCGATTTATATTATGTCAAATGAAAAGAGAATATTTTGTTGAAATTTTACAAATCCTAATATAATATTCAAGTTTTTAATAAAATTCGGTATAAAATACCGTTTATATTTACAATTTTGTAATTAATATGGACATTAGTCCCTAAAAACTTGCAATTTGGATATTTGTTGTGTTATAATTCATTGAGTGGCTCCGTCATGCTTTCGGAGAACATAAATTAAAAATGTATTTTTGTTTCGGCAATGCGGATACCGTACTGTTGCATTGCCGTCAGATAACAAAATTATGTACGGAGAAGGCGGTATATAATAATGACACAGCTTTGTTTGGGATGTATGAAAGAAAATCTCGGCGAACAGATTTGCCCGTTTTGCGGTTTTGACCGTTCAAGTGAGCAGCCGGCTCCTTTTTTACCCCTCGGTGTGAAGCTACAGCAGGATAACTATCTTGTCGGAAGAAGGATAGAGAATAACTCTGAGGGCACAAGATATATAGCATACAGTGAGGCTATGTCCTCTCCTGTTATTATTCATGAATTTATGCCCGCAGGTATTTCAGGCAGGGCAAAGGGAAAAACCAATGTTGTTATACGTTCCGGTTTTGAGGAAAGATACAAGGAAGTCAATGATAAGTTCCTCAGCTACTACAGAACAATAGCAAGGATGCGTGAGCTTACTGCCGTTGCACCCATTTATGACATTTTTACCGAGAACGGAGTTTCATACACTGTTGAGGAATATTATGATTCCATTCCGTTTACCGAATTTGTTGAACGCAGAGGCGGAAGTCTTGACTGGAATACGGCACGTCAGTTGTTTATGCCGCTTATTTCTGCACTTTCCACGCTTCATTCCGCAGGAATAGGACACTATGCCGTATCTCCGGAGAATATAGTTGTAACAACATCCGGAAAGCTCAGGCTTATAGGCTTTGCAATAGACGATATAAGACGTTCGGGTACGAATTTTGAGCCGGAGCTTATGGACGGCTGTGCGGCAATGGAGCAGTATATGGACGGCGGCGAAATATCGGAAGCCACGGATATATACGGCTTTACGGCAACATTGTTCTATGCTCTTACCGGAAGACTGCCCGAAAACAGCTGTGACAGAAAAACTGACGGAAAGCTTCCTATACCCACGTCTGTCTTTAAGCGTCTGCCGTCTCATGTCGTGACTGCCCTCGCAGGAGGACTTCAGGTATTGCCTAAAAAGAGAATACAGACATTTGAAGAAATGCGTACCCATCTTTCTGCCGCACCGACTGTCAAGGCAATGCGGACAGAGGCTGACAGAAATGCAATCCAGACTCAGACAGCAAACAGATATACTCCGAAAAAAAGCGGTGTGCCGGGATATGCATGGGGTGTCATTTCTGTTCTTGCTTGTCTCCTTATACTTGCAGTTGCGGGTATTTTGTGGATATATCAGCACCCCACAAGCAATATCGGATTTATAATAAATAATGAGGAAGAATCACAGACTGAATCGTCTGCTGAAGAGAGCATAGATCCGAATGTGATCCATATTCCTGATCTTGTCGGTCAGAACTATAATGATGTTGTTGCAAAACAGACGGCGGAATCGGATTATATTGTGATAAAGTCAAACGAAGATGTGTTCAGTGAGATATATAAAGAAGGAGAAATTGCCGAGCAGAGTCCTGAGGTGAGTACAAAGGCAAACAAGAAGGCTACAATCGTTGTAAAGGTAAGTAAAGGACCGGCAAACCGGGAGCTTCCCGTAATTGCAGGGCAGCCGGTTGAAACAGCCGTAAGTGCGCTTAACCAGCAGGGATTCATTGCTTCACCGGGTAATTATACAGCAAGCGATACCGTTCAGAGCGGTATGGTAATAGGTTACGAAAACTATAATGCAGGGGATAAAGCCCCATACGGTGCGAAGATAAGCATCAATATATCAACAGGACCGGAAGACAGTTAAACCGTTTGGATTAACGGAGTACAGTTTATGCTGTGCTCCGTTTTATTAAAAAAAGCATCAAGGCAAATCTGCATTGATGCTTTTTAGCTAAATTTTTTGATTTTTTCCTCCGTTTTCTGAATAAGATTGAAAAGCGAAGGCGAAAGATTGGGAAATTCCTTTGAAATGACATCAGGGGAAAGCTCAGGTGCGGACGATACATTTATTCCGTGAAATCCATCGGCGGATTTTCCCGAAGAAATCTGGTTTGCATTTGTTTCTATCACAGTTTGGAGTGCCGAGGAAAGTCCTTTGTACATTTCAGGCATTATGCTGAACATTGCCTGCGGATTTTTGGGATTTGAGGAATATACGGTACGCAGCATTTTGTATACGGAAACCATCAGATATGCGGATATTTCCGCCGTCAGTCCTTTGCTGCCTGCCTGTGCAAGTATCTCATACATGATATTTATGGAATTAAGTATAAGCTTCTTATTCAGGGAAACAAAATTATTTAACTTGACCTCGTCTTTTTGAGGTGCATCCTGATTATCGGGAATATCGTCAATCCTTATTGTGGCTCCGGCCCTGTCGGGAGTCCGTCCCAAGAGGTAGTCGCACGAAACATTATAATAATCGGCAATATGAATAACAAAATCAAGACCGCATTCTCTTATTCCTTTTTCATAATGTGAAAGCAGAGCCTGTGAAATACCCAGTTCAAGGGCAGCCTGTTTCTGGCTGAGTCCCTTCTCCTTGCGGAGCAGGGTAATTATTCTCGGAAAATCATTATTCATATTCCACCTCTTGACTTCAATAACTTTTAGATATAAGCAAGCACGCTGTCGATATATTACGACACGGTACGACTTATAAACAGCAAGTAAATTATATACCATTTAAAACAATTTGTAAAGTTTTTTTTGAATATTTTGTTAATAAAATAATGGATATTTTAAAGGAGATGTAAAAAATGCAGTCATATGTTATTAATTTTATAAGACACGGAGCGGTAGAAGAAACACTTAAAGGCAAATATATCGGTGTGACAGATATAAGCCTTTCCAAAAAAGGGAGAGAGGAGCTTGTGAAAATAAGGGAGGGTATAGGTTATCCACGTCCGCAGAAATTATACAGCAGTCCCCTTTTACGCTGCATTGAAACCTGTGAGCTGATATATCCCGGTATGGATATACAAAAAATCAATGCATTTTCCGAATGTAATTTCGGCGAATGGGAGGGAAAGAGAGCTTCTGAGCTTGCCGGTGACAAAAGATTCGGTGATTGGCTGCAAAATTCGGACAAAACACCTCCGCCCGGAGGTGAAAGCGGAAAGGATTTTGCAGCAAGAATAAGCCGGGGCTTTGAGCACCTTGTGGAAACCGTGTCGGCAGAGGGAATAACAAATGCTTCAGTTATAACGCATGGGGGTGTTATAATGACAATACTTGCACTTTACGGACTCCCACAGGCTCCGAGCTACCAATGGAGGATGGATAACGGATATGGATTCTCAGTGCGTATAAACCCGTTTTTATGGATGAGGGACAGGGTTATGGAAGTATTTGATACCTGCCCTGCTGCTCCCCAAAAGTATGATTGAGCAGATTGCCCGACAATCAAAAAAATTCGGTTATGTACGAATCTGATTCACTTATATATTATTATATTCTCTTGAATTTTTTATTATAAAGTTATATAATAATACATGGACATTTTATATGTATGGAATATAAATTAAAGGAGAGATTATTTTATGACAAGAATTGATATTTTTTCAGGATTTCTCGGTGCCGGAAAGACAACACTTATAAAAAAGCTGATAAAAGAGGGGTATAAGAATGAGCAGCTCGTTCTTATAGAAAATGAGTTCGGCGAAATAGGAATAGACGGGGGCTTTCTCAAAGAGGCAGGCATACAGATAAACGAAATGAATTCCGGATGTATATGCTGCTCGCTTGTGGGAGATTTCAGAGAGGCACTCAACAAGGTTCTTGAACAGTACCACCCGGACAGAATACTTATAGAACCGTCTGGTGTCGGTAAGCTTTCCGATG
Source organism: uncultured Clostridia bacterium (assembly GCA_947624835.1). Classification (GTDB taxonomy): domain Bacteria; phylum Bacillota; class Clostridia; order Oscillospirales; family Acutalibacteraceae; genus UBA1213. Next base: position 41,267 of record CANQLX010000001.1, on the reverse strand, counting down.
TCATAAATGCAGTCAAGAGCGTAGCAAGTGATGAAGTAATCCTTAACAGCTTCATAACAGTTGCCGATGCATCGAAGGTAAAGGTATATATGAAAAACTTCGGTGAGTTCTATAATAATCAGATTGAGTTTGCGAGCACGATAATTCTCAGCAGGACTCAGAATATTTCCGACGAGAAACTTGCCAAAGCCCTTGAGCTTATCAGGGAACACAATACGAAGGCTTCCGTTGTTACTACTCCGTGGGATGACCTAACGGGTGAGCAGATACTTTCTGCCGCTGACGGAAAGGCTCTGCTGACCGTTGACGATGTTAAGGCGGAGGAGCATGAACATCACCACCACCATGAGGACGGTGAAGAATGCCATGGTCATGACCATGACCATGAACACGACCATGACCATGAACACGAACACGACCATGACCACGGACATCACCACCACCATCATGCAGATGAGATATTTACCAGCTGGGGTGTTGAAACTGCAAAGAAATTTACACAGGAAGAAATAAAGAATATTCTCGATGCCCTTTCCGACAGTGAGAAATATGGTACTGTCCTCAGGGCAAAGGGGATAGTTGCCGCCCAAGACGGAAGCTGGATACATTATGATTTTGTTCCTGAGGAAATTTCTGTAAGAACAGGTGCTGCCGATTATACAGGAAGAATATGTGTTATTGGCTCAAAGCTTAACGAAGAAGAGCTTAAGAAGCTTTTCGGAATATGAACGGAGTTGAAATAAATGGCTGAAATACCCGTATATTTATTTTTGGGATTTCTTGACGGAGGTAAAACTAAATTTATACACGATACGCTTTGTGATGAGCGTTTTCAGAAAAACGAAAAAACTCTGTGTATCCTTTTTGAGGACGGTGAGGAGGAGCTTGATACCTCACAGTATAAAAACGGCAACAGGGTTACTGTTGTTGTTGCAGGCGGAAAGGAAAACCTTACACGCAAGTTCCTGGAGGACTGTCTGAAAAGCAGCAAGGCGGAAAGGGTAATGATTGAATATAACGGAATGTGGCTTTTGCAGGAGCTTGCCGAAGTACTTCCGAGAAACTGGCAGATATATCAGATTATGATGTTTGCGGACGCAGAGAGCTTTGTCAGCTATAATAACAATATGCGTCAGCTTGTTTACGACAAGCTCAATTCCGCCGAGATGGTTTTCTTTAACCGCTGTGACAAGAATACCGACAAGATGCTGCTACATTCGATTGTACGGGGTGTTAGCAGACGCACCGGAATTGTATATGAATATAAGGACGGTACATTTGAGAATGACACAATAGAAGATCCTCTTCCATACGATATGGACGCACCGATAGTTGAGGTAGAGGACGCTGATTTCGGTCTGCTGTATCTTGATGCCATGGAAAAGCCGGAAAATTATGACGGAAAAACTGTACGTTTTAAGGCACTTGTAGCCAGAAATCCCAAGCTTCCCAAGGGTTCGTTCGTAGGGGGTCGTTTTGTTATGGCCTGCTGTGCAGAGGATATACAGTATGCAGGATTTATGTGCAGGTGGCAGAAAGCGGATACCCTGAAAAATAAGGGCTGGTATCTTGTTACAGCAAAAATAAAGGTCGAGAAGGACAGGATCTTTAGCGGAAATACGGGTCCCATATTCTATGTAGAGGATGTAAAGTCCGCAAAGAAACCTGAAGAGGAAACGGTATATCTTTACTGAAAGATAAATATATATTAAAATATGCCTCTGTGTCATATCGGCATGGAGGTATTGCATTTTAAAAAGGAAGGAAGGGAAATGTGTGTTCAAATTATTGAGATCACTTAGAAAAAGGGAAATTATGTATATATTTTTTTCCCTCATATTTGTTGTCGCACAGGTGTGGCTTGATTTGAAAATGCCCGACTATATGTCGGAAATAACAAGACTGGTACAAACGCCCGGTTCGGAAATGGAGGATATTCTTACAAACGGTATCTATATGCTTGTATGTGCTGTAGGCAGTATGATAAGTGCAATGGTTACAGGATTTTTTGCGTCAAAGGTTGCGGCAGGTCTTTCACTTTCTGTGAGGGATAAAGTCTTTAAGAAGGTAATGAAGTTCAATAATGAGGAAATGGGACGTTTTTCAACTGCAAGCCTTATAACCCGCACAACTAACGATATAACGCAAATACAAATGCTTATTGCAATAGGACTTCAGGCACTGATAAAGGCACCTATTCTTCTTGTATGGGCAATTCTAAAGATAATCGGTAAGGAATGGCAGTGGTCTGCTGCAACAGGCGGGGCGGTTCTGGTTATAGTTTTTGTACTTATGATCGCTGTTATAGTGGCACTCCCAAAATTTAAGATCATACAAACTCTTACTGATAACCTCAACCGTGTAACAAGGGAAAATCTTACGGGAATAAGAGTCGTACGTGCTTATAATGCCGAAAAATTCCAGGAGGAAAAGTTTGAACAGGCAAATGCTGATCTGACAAGAGTAAATTTATTCGCAAGCCGCATTATGTGTCTGCTCATGCCTACAATGACACTGATTATTTCCGGCATAAGCCTGGCAATATACTGGATAGGAGCTTATCTTATAAATGCTGCAAATATACTTAACAGACTAACCATATTTTCGGATATGGTTGTATTTTCCGCTTATGCAATTCAGGTAATTATGGCATTTATGATGCTTACCATGATGTTTGTAATGCTGCCTCGTGTAATGGTATCCGTCCGCAGGGTAAACGAGGTTATTGATACGGAAATTTCCATAAGAGATGGGGAGAAGGAAAACCCGGATACAGAAATTAAGGGTGAAATAGAGTTCCGTAATGTTTCCTTTAGATATCCCGATGCTGGTGACGGAGATTATGTTATTAAAAATATAAGTTTTACAGCACATAAAGGGGAAACGGTAGCTGTTATCGGTTCCACCGGAAGCGGTAAAAGCACCCTCATTAACCTTATTCCGAGATTTTATGATGCAAGTGAGGGAGAGGTATTGGTTGACGGAATAAATGTAAGAGATTATACACAAAAAGCCCTCAGAGAAAAGCTCGGATATATTTCACAAAATGCGGTTATGTTTTCGGGCAGTGTTAAAAGTAACATAGCATACGGAAGTGAAAACAACAACGACGATCTATTGTCTGTTTCCGATGCCGCAGAGATTGCCCAGGCAAGTGAATTTATAGATAAAATGCCGGAAGGATATGATTCCCACATAGCGCAGGACGGAACAAACATATCCGGCGGTCAGAAGCAAAGATTATCCATAGCAAGGGCAATATACCGCAGACCGGAAATATATATATTTGACGACTCCTTTTCCGCACTTGATTATAAAACTGACAGTATATTGAGGCAAAAACTTGATGAGCGGCTGTCTGATTCAACAAAGCTAATAGTGGCACAAAGAATAGGAACGATAAGAAATGCCAAAAAAATCATAGTACTTGACGATGGTGAGATTGCGGGTATGGGAACACACGATAACCTTATGAAAACGTGTGAGGTATACAGAGAAATAGCCTATTCACAGCTTTCGGAGGAGGAATTGAAAAATGCCTGAAAAAGAATATGCTGCACCCGTGCGGCAGCACAAAGGACCTCATGGCAGAAGAATACCCGGAGAAAAGCCGAAAAATTCAAAAAAGATAATAAGTAGGCTTTTCAATTATATAAGAGCATATATTCCTGCTGTGGCAGCAGCATTGCTGCTTGGATGTGCCGGAGCGGTATTCAGTGTTATAGGGCCGAATAAAATATCGGATATAACAAACCTTATTACAGACGGTTTTTTAACAGGGATAGATATGGATGCCGTTCTGGAAATTTGTATCTTTCTTACGGTGATATATTCTCTTTCATGGATATTCAATTATGTACAGGGATTCATACTTGCAACCGTTACTCAGCGTACTTCCAAATCCCTCAGAACAGATATATCAAAAAAAATTAACCGTATGCCACTCAGATATTTTGACAGTACGGCAAATGGAGATGTTTTATCACGTGTTACAAATGATGTTGATATGATAGGTCAGATGCTTAATAACAGCATAGGCTCCCTTATTTCTTCTATAACACTGCTCGTCGGAGCACTTATCATGATGTTTGTTACAAATGCACTTATGGCAGGTGCAGCCATAGCGGCTTCCTTTATCGGTTTTGTTTTTATGACTGTAATAATGGTACGTTCTCAAAAATACTTTTTTGCACAGCAGAAAAATCTCGGTGCCATAAACGGACATATTGAGGAAACCTATTCGGGACATCAGGTTATACGGGCATATAATGCCGAGGACAGGGTTGAAGGGGTTTTTGATGATATTAACGGAAAGCTTTATGACAGTGCATGGAAATCCCAGTTTTTTTCCGGACTTATGATGCCCCTTATGGGATTTATAGGAAATTTCGGATATGTTGTTGTCTGTGTTCTTGGTGCCGTACTTGCTGCAAACGGTAATATATCCTTTGGCGTTATAGTATCTTTTATGATATATATAAGGTTGTTTACGCAGCCGCTCTCACAGCTTGCTCAGGTGTTTACAAGCCTGCAATCCGCACTTGCGGCAAGTGAACGTGTATTTGAATTTCTCAATGAGGAGGAGCTTTCCGATGAAAGCAGCAAGACTGCCGTATTGGAAAACGTCCGTGGGGATGTAGAATTCAAAAATGTAAGCTTCGGATATGACCCTGACAAAACAATAATTCATAATTTTTCGGCAAAGGCAAGGGCAGGGCAAACCATAGCTATTGTCGGTCCCACAGGTGCAGGAAAAACCACTATTGTAAATCTTCTTATGAGGTTCTATGAGATCGACAGCGGTGAAATACTTATTGACGGTATACCTACGTCATCACTCAAGCGTGAAAATGTTAGGGATCAGTTTTGTATGGTTTTGCAGGACACATGGATCTTTGAGGGAACTTTAAGGGAAAATATCGTATATTCAAAAACAGGTATAACCGATGAGCAGCTCGATGTGGTATGTGCAGCCGTGGGACTTACCCACTTTGTACGATCATTGCCGCATGGTTATGATACGGTTCTTGACGGACAGACAAATCTTTCTGCCGGTCAGCGTCAGCTTGTGACGATTGCACGTGCTATGATTGAGAATGCACCGCTGCTAATACTTGACGAGGCTACAAGCTCAGTTGATACCAAAACCGAATTATTGGTACAGAGAGCAATGGCAGAGCTTACCAAGGGAAGAACGTCCTTTGTTATAGCCCACAGACTTTCCACAATAAAAAATGCAGACCTTATCCTTGTGCTTAAGGACGGCGACATCATAGAAAGCGGAAAGCACAATCAGCTACTTGAAAAAGCCGGTTTCTACTCCGAGCTGTACAACAGCCAATTTTCATTCAGTAGTAGTGGGGAGTAATGGGCAATAAAAAATTATGACAGTAAAACAGCGGTCCGACTGTGTTTTTATAAAACGCAGCGGACCGCTGTTCCCATATTATTTAATCACCGACATCATTAAAGATAAAATCATAAAGCCTTTGATTTTCAAGCTCCTGATCACCAATTTGCAAAGCCTCTCCCGTTTCATTCCACACGTCGTAATAGTTATCTCCTGTGGGGATACGATGTTCGTTGCGGTCGTATGAAAGTGCGGATATAAGATCAATACCTTTTCCGCAAAGTGTGAATGCATTCATATTGGTAGTCAGATATTCGGAAGAGGAATATACCGCTGTCATAAGCCTTATGGGATCGGATTTTCCAAATTTTGATAAAATCGTGTCAATAACAATTCTCTGCCGTTTTGTTCTGTCAAAATCAGAACCGGCACTGTCCCTGTTACGTGCATACCAGAGTGCCTGCCTTCCGTTTACATGAACGGTTGTATTCCCCGTAGCATCATACTCAAAACTGTCGGGATCTATCTCGGTTTCGGTATCAACCTGCTTATTTCTGTAACTTTGCCAATTAATATATTCAATCTCATCATAGGTAAGGTCAAGGTCAATACCGCCGAGAGAATCCACTATGTCCGTAAAACTGTTAAAGTCTACAATTATATAATCATTTATTTCTATACCGAAATTATATTCAATAGTTTCCGCAGCAAGCTTTGCTCCGCCTATGGCATATGCCTCGTTGAGCTTTGCATAATAATATCCCGGTATATAGATATAAATATCACGCATGAATGAGGTCTGCTTCAGTAAGTGACGGCGTTTATCCAATGTAAGAAGTATCATTGTATCAGCACGCCCATGCTCACCGCTGTCATGATTATCCTCTCCGAAAAGAAGTACATTTTCTATATTGTATTCGCTTCTGAGGGTAATTCCGTCATTTTCTGCTATTGAACGGTCGGGATTTTCCGAAGAATAATGTACTCTGGCAAGTACAACTATCATAAAAACAGCAGCAAACAGAATAAGCACTGCCAGTATGATCAGAATGATTTTTATAATTTTCCTAAGAACTCCCTTCTTCTTTTTCCTGTTACTATTTCCGACAGGCTGTCTGTTTGTGTTATAATATTCATCTCCGTATTCATTATCTTCCATATACGAACCGTATTTGCTTGTATCATCCGTATAATAACCGTCTCCGTAATCATCGGAGCTGTTACTGTATATATCTCTGTCCGAGTCCAACATAATTTTATACCTCCTGTAAAATCGGACACAGTGCCGGGCATAGAGCTGCCGGGTACTGTGTCCCAAACTCTTGTTTTTTATTATTTTACGGTTTCAGGGGATTGGAGTCCTCAAAGACATAAATTGCTATCTTTTCCCTGAAAGCATCCCAATCAATTATATCAATAACATTCAGTTTCTCCCCGTTTATAATATAGTTTTCATAAACAAAATCCTGACTTATCATGTTGAGATCAGGTGCCGACTGAGAAACTATATCATATTGCAGATACTTTACAACATTAGTCGCAAGCGTGGTCAGTTCGGAAGCCTTGAGATTGGTTGTAATCATGGGTCCTATCTCATATATGACATTCATAATGGTTGAAAAATCAGACTTTTTTAAATCGTTAATCATCAGAGTAATAACATTCCTCTGTCTTTCGGTTCTTACATAGTCATCACCGCTGCAAATACCTTCCTCACCTCTGTTACGTGCGTGCCACAATGCCTGTCTGCCGTTAAGATGCACCTTCGCTACCTCAACACCGTCACTGTTCGGGGTATAGGTATAGCTGTAGGCATCAAGCTCATGTCTGGTATCCGCCTGATGATTTTTCCATGTTTGCCAATCTATATAGTCAACCTCTTCTTGAGTAAGCTCTATATCAAGTCCCCCAAGCTTATCAATAATTCCTTTGAAACTGTTGAAATCCACTATCGCATAACGGTCAATTTGTATGCCGTAATTAAGCTGCACCGTACGTACGGTAAGCTCTGCACCTCCGTATGAGAACGAATGTGTAAGCTTTGTGGTTTCATACCCAGGTATGCTGACATAGGTATCACGCATAAATGAAAGCAGCTTAAGCTTTTTGTGCTTTGTATCTATTGAAATCAGAATCATTGTATCGGAATTACCTCTGTCCTGATTATATCTTGTATCAGCACCGATTAGGAGTACATTAAGCACCTGCCTGTCGCTCATGAGCTCTCCTTCATAGGTATTTGTGCTTTGTTCCTGTGTTTTTGATACAACGCCTGATGTGTCACCGACGGACAGCTCGGGAAGTCCGTCATCTATAGACTGATAATTAATTCTCGCTGTAAACATATAATACACCACAAGTAGTACAATTCCCGAAAGAATGAAAATAGATGACAGAGAAACAGATACTGCATTGAGTATCAAGCGTTTTTTGGAAATATTACTTTTTCCGCTCTCCTTATTCTGATTTTTCTGCTTTCCTGTATTAACCTGTCTATTTACAGCCGGTGCAGTCGTTTTTTTCTTTTGAACACCGTCCATCTCCAATGATTGATATTTCTTTTTACTGTCATAGAATACAACCTCATCATCAGATAAAGTATTTATTTTTTCGGGTGAGCCTGTATCAATTTTATTTCTATCTTCAGACATGGTAAAATCTCCTTAAACACAGTTTATACCTATACACGAATATTATAAGACAGTTTTGTCAAATATTCAAATAAAATTCAAAAAAACGTCAGGATAGATATTTTTTATAAAAAAACAGGCATTTGCTTGTATATTGTTACAACGATATATGCTGCTCGTCAAGCGGAAGGCTGTATGAAGGAATAAAATCTCTCATAAAAATATTGACCTCCTCAATATCAAGCTTGCGTATATATTCAAGTGTTTGCTCTTTTGCCCTGGAAAATTCATTATTTCCCATTTGTTCTTCCTCAATACATTTTATAAGAGCCGAAAGCTTATCTGCCGCTTTTACCAGTATGAGCGTGTGCCTGTCCTCGTCCTTATGTACAATAAGCTTTTCATATTCTTCACGCATATAATCGGGAAGTGTTGACAAAAGCTGTTCCGAAGCTTCATTTTCAATATCGGCATAGGCTTTTCTGAGGGTTTTGCTTGAATATTTTATCGGAGTAGGAAGATCGCCTGTTATTATCTCGGTACAGTCATGAAAAAGTGCAACGGCTGCCGCACGTTCGGGATTTGTGTTCCCTCCGAGTTTTTTATTGTTTATTACACAGAGCGCATGGGCAATCATTGCAACTGTCAGACTGTGTTCACTTATATTTTCCTGGCGTGTGTTATTCATAAGTGACCAGCGGTTTATATATTTCATTCTTGACATAATTGCAAAAAAATGATATTTTTCCATAAAATCTTCCTCCTTCATTAACATTTATGATTTTTCCTATCTAAAATACCATATTTTTATACATATTACAAGTCTTTTTATAAAATCATAACAACGGGTTGAATTTTCTTTTTTTTTGTGTTAATATTTTGATTGCGAAAGAGGGGGAGTTTACTTGGCAGGGTTTAATGAATGTGAAAACTGTACCTACTGCACTTATGACGAGGATTCGGAGGAATACTGTTGTCTTGTTACGCTTGATGAGGACGAATATTATGCACTTGTCAGCGGAAATTATAGGAGCTGTCCTTATTTTCGCAATGATGATGAATACGGTATCGTCAGAAAACAAATGTAAAGGGAGTTTTTTATGTCTTTTATTATCAATATGATTTGTGGAGCAATAATCGGAATTGCCAATATAATTCCTGGTGTAAGCGGCGGTACGATGGCGGTTATGCTTAACATTTATGATAAGCTCATTTCCTCGGTGACAGGGCTGAGGAAAAATTTTAAGAAAAGTATATTATTCCTTATCCCCGTTCTTATCGGTGCGGGAGTGGGGATAGTAGCCTTTTCAAAGCTGCTCGAATATCTTCTTGACTCTCATCCTATGCCCACGTTTTTCTTTTTTATAGGGCTTATAGCAGGAAGTCTGCCGCTCGTTTTCAGAAAAGCATCGGAAACAAAATTCAGACCTGTTTCAATTATTCCTTTTGTGATCTTCTTTGTTGTTATGGCAGTATTGGCATTTGTAAACACGAGTGAAGCAGAGGAAAGCAAAACCGTGCTTGAAATGAATGTTATTAACTGGTTCTATCTTTTTTTCGGTTCGGTTCTTGCAGCTATGTGTATGATTATTCCGGGTGTCAGCGGTTCTATGATACTCATGATTATAGGCTTGTATCCTACGGTGCTTATATCAATTGCACACCTTACAAAAGCACCGGTAGATTCAATAACCGTACTTATCCCTGTTGGCTTGGGCGTAATAGTAGGTATTTTGGGCGGAGCGAAACTTATTGATATCTGTATAAAGAAATTCCCGCAAATGACATTTTACGGAATCATGGGGCTTATGGCCGGCTCGCTTATATCACTGTACAGAAATTCAGTCTTTGAATTTAATGTTGAGGGATATATTTCAATTGCAGTTCTACTTGCCGGCTTCGGGATATCAATACTTTTCGGAAGTAAGAAGCTTGCCGATTTTATAGACAGCAGGAAAAAGGTAAAAAACAAAAAAGTCAAAGATTAAAATACGGTCACGGGACTTAGCTTAGGTTTATCAAGGCTTAATGCAAAGTCCCTTTTATTGTAATTTTCTTGAAATATTTTTTAGGCAGGCAAAAAATTTGCCATAGTAATATGGTATAATAATATGTTATAATTATGTGTGTAAATACATGGGTGGCGATAGTAATGAAATTTTTTCATTTATCCGATCTGCATATCGGAAAAACTGTAAACAATTTTTCAATGATTGAAGAGCAGTCATACATCTTAAAAAAAATTCTTGATGATATAGCACAGCAGCGTCCCGATGCCGTGCTTATTTCAGGAGATGTATATGACAGAAGCAATCCATCGCTTGAAGCCGTAAAGCTTCTGGGCAGCTTTCTTACATCTCTTGCGGAAAATAATCTTGAGGTTATATTGATAAGCGGAAATCATGATTCATCAGGTAGACTTTCGTTCTGCTCTGAGCTTATAGAAAAGAGCGGGGTACATATCAAAAGTATTTTTGACGGGAAGCATACACCCGTTGTACTTTTTGACAAATACGGCAAAGTTAATTTCTATACAGTTCCCTATATAAGAATTACCGATGTCAATAATGCTTATGATACGGATATCAGTGATTATACCGAAGCCTTTGAGCTTGTTGTAAAAAAAATGAATTTAAACAAATCGGAGCGTAATGTTCTGCTGTCACACCAATTTGTCGCCGGAGCAGCCTTTTCCGAATCGGAAGAGGCTGCCGCGGTGGGAGGGCTCGACAGCATATCAAAAAGTGTATATGAACCCTTCGATTATGTCGCTCTCGGTCATATACACAGGGAACAGGGATTTAACAGCAATAGGATACGTTATTGCGGAACTCAACTGAAATATTCTGTTAAAGAGGTTAATCAGAACAAAACCTATACAATCGTAACACTGGGTGAAAAGAACGGTGAAAATCTTTGTGATATAGATATAAAAACCGTACCGCTTAAACCCCTGCATGATATGATCAGTGTGGAGGGAAGCTTTGAAGGGATAATTTCGGCTGAGCTTGATGAGAACGGGATAATATCCGATGATTATGCATATATCACACTTACGGACAGGGATTATATTGACGGTGCGGCGGTTAAGCTGAGAAAGCTTTATCCAAGACTTTTAAGTGTAAGCTACGCCATAAGCGAACAGGACGGATTTTTCAATATGCCGGACTTTGGAAAAGGAACAGAGCAGCGTTCACCGTTTGAGATGTTTTCGGATTTCTTCGGCACAATTAACAACGGTGAAGGAATGAATGATTCACAAATGGATATTTTGAATAAAGCAATAAGTGAAGTCTGGGGGGAGCAGGAATGAAACCTATAAAGCTTGTGTTATCCGCATTCGGGCCATATCTTAACAGAACAGAAATTGACTTTTCACGCATTGGCAAAAGCGGTATATATCTTATAACAGGAGATACAGGTGCAGGAAAAACAACCATTTTCGAGGCATTAAGCTATGCATTATACGGTGAAACCGTAAGCGGAAGCGACAGAAGTGCTGCTATGCTGAGAAATAAGAGTGCTGATGATTCCGTAAAGACATTTGTAGAGCTTGATTTTTCCGAAAAAGGACATCAATATCACATATACAGGTCGCCGAGATATCAAAATAATAAACTGAAAAAAACAAACAGGCATGGCGGAGATGAAAAGGAATCTGAACCGTTATGGCACAGCAGTAAGATTGAATTAAAATGCATAAGTGAGGGGGAGACCTATACAAAGGAAAGGGAAGTAACAGAAAAAATCGAAGAAATTATAGGTATCGAAAAAAAGAATTTCAAAAAAATCTGTATGATTGCACAGGGTGAATTTATGAGTGTAATTTGTGAAAATACAGAAAACCGAAAGGCTATTCTTAATGATGTGTTCGGTACGGGAATTTATGAAAGACTTACAGAGAGGCTCAAAATATATAAGTCAGATGCGGAAAGAAGAAAGAATGAGATTTTACATGAGCTTTCTGCCGCATTGATGCTTATATCATGTGACGAAGAAAGCAAATATTACACAGAAATAAGCACAAGAATTTCACTTGGAATTTCATCGGCAGAGGATACAGACAGAATAACCGAGCTTGTGGACGGACTAATTTCTGAGGATGAGGAAAAAAACGGTAATTTGCTGAAGCGGCTTAACAGTAATAAGATTAAAAGTGAAGAGGTAAAAAAGAAACTGAACACCGCATCAATAGTACTTGGCTTTGAAAAGAAGCTTAGCGAAAATTCGGAAAATAGAAAACACCTTGAACAAGAACTGCCGTTATTAAAAGAAAAATATAATAAAACACTGAACAATTCCGAACGTGCTTCCGTGCTTGAAGGAATGGCTAATATTATCAAATCAAGACTTGATGATTATGATAAGCTTGATAAGCTTGTAAGTGAATATCAGCTTGCAAAAAAGTCGGAAAATAAATGTAATACGGAACTTGAGTGTAAAAATATTGATTTAAAAACTCTCAATGAAAATATTGCAGCTGACAATGAGAAACTTGAGAGATTTGACGGAATTGAAGCAGAACGTGAAACACAAAAAGCTGCCTACGACAGGATAGTTGAAACCGGAAAAAATCTTAAAGCTTTGTATGACGATTATAATGAAATTATTGAATTAAGAAAAACTGCCGAACAAAACCAAAAATCATATGAACTTGCAAAGAAAAAATATATAAAGCAGAAAAATTTATACGAACAGCTCCACACAGCTTTTCTTGATGATCAGGCAGGTCTGCTTTCAAAGCAGCTTGAGGAGGGTAAACCATGTCCGGTATGCGGTTCTTTACATCATCCCGACCCGGCAAAGCAAAAACATGGGGCCCCGACAAGGGAGGAGGTCAATAATGCAAAAAGGCTGAGTGAAGAATTAGACAGGGAGAGGGAAGAGGAGAGTAAAAGGTGTTCAGAGAGCAAGGCAAAATCAGAAAATTCATTTCTTAATGTAAGAAAAAAGGCATACACTTTCTTTGAAGAACATATAGCAGACAGTGTGCTTGGTGAACATATTGAGAAAACTCTTAATGAATACCGCAGAATAGCTTCTGAGCTGAAACGGAAATTATTGGAGTATGATAGATTGCTTCAGGAAAAGAACACAGTAAAAAAATCACTTGAAGCAATGAGAATCAAGTGTGAGGGAATACAAAAAAACATAATCCGGCTTACCGGAGAAGAAAAAACACAATCCGAAAGGGCCTCGTCGACCGAAAAGCGAATTTTTGAGCTGAGAAAAACACTTGAATATAAATCAAAATCGGAAGCACAGAATAAAATCAATGAGCTTTTGGATCAGTCACGGAATTTAAGGAATGAATATGAGGATGCAAGGTCAGCGCTGGAGCAGCAAAACAGAAAAATAGGGGAGATTGCGGCAAATGAGGAACTCCTGAAAAAACAAATATCCGAAAGTGAAAGGTTTGATATTGATTTTTTAAACGAAAGCTATGCAAAGCTTGAAACTGAATACAGTATGCTTGATGACGAAAGAACAAAAATTTCCGCAAGAATAAACAGCAACAAAAATGCTGCCGGAAGTCTGAGAGCTAAAAGAGACAGCTGCTGTAGGGCAATAGAATATTATAACAACTGCAGGGAGCTTTCGGATACTGCTAACGGAAAAATAAAGTTTGATACATATGTTCTTGCCACATATTTTGACAGGATTCTTTTGCGGGCAAACAACCGTATGTATAAAATGACCGATGGCAGATATAAGCTTGTCCGCAGTAACAGCTCAGATGATAAAAGAAGGACCTTCGGACTTGATATTAATACTGTTGACAATGTAAGCGGTAAAATGAGAAGCGTAACTACGCTTTCGGGTGGGGAAAAATTTATGGCCGCCCTTGCTCTTTCGTTGGGATTATCCGACGAGATCCAATCAAGATCGGGAGGAATACATCTTGATACAATGTTTATCGATGAGGGATTTGGTTCACTTGATGATAAATCTCTGGTAAAGGCAATACAAACGCTTAAGGAACTGAGTACAGGTGAATGTCTTATCGGGATAATTTCTCACGTCGGACGTCTTAAGGAAATGATAAATAAAAGAATTACAGTTAAAAACGAAAATAACATAACTACTGCTAAGGTGGAAATATAAATAAACCACCCCTGAATTTATGATGACAACGGGGCGGTTGATTATATCAAAAACAGCTATTATTCTTTAATACACATCATTGCGACAAGTCCGCCTCTTTTTCCACCGCTTGCACGGTGAGAATACAGCAGACCACTGTTGCATTTTGTACATACATCGCTTATGGTTATATTTATACTCAGCAGACCTACATCCATAAGCATACGCCTGTTTGTCTCTTTCAGGTTGATAAGATACTTACCGTGTCCGAGGGACTTTGTAAAATATGCAGGCTTGAGCTCCGTCAGGGACGCAAATTCTTCAAATACCGGAGCATCTACCTCATAACAGCAAGACCCTATTGCCGGCCCTACAACTGCTGTTATATCGGTAAGCTCGCAGCCGTAATCATCATGCATCTGCTGAACTGTAGCTTCTGCGATTTTTCCTACCGTACCCCTCCAACCTGCATGGGCAAGTGCAATAACCCTTTTTTCGGGGTCAGCAAAAAGCAATGGTGTGCAGTCTGCGTAATGAGTTACAAGCGTTACTCCGGGTTCATTAGTAATAAGTGCATCCACACTCTCTATATCGTGAGGACGTGTAATTCCTATACCGCAATCAGCTTTGGTTACGTTCCTTACAAAAGTATTATGATCCTGCGAGGAGCTTACGAGAGAGTTAAAATCAAATCCTGCTGCATTACAGAAAATTTTATAATTTTCCATTACCTTTTCGGGGTCATCTCCACGCTTGAAATTGAGATTCATTGATTTGTATTCGCCATCGCTTATCCCGCCTAAGCGTGTGGAAAAAGCATGATTTATGAAATCAAGCTCCAAAAGTGTCGGAAATTGCAGAAAACCAACACCGTCTACGAAATTAAGATATGTATTTTTACTTTTGAATATCATAAGCAACCCCCGAAAGCATAATCTGACGTACACTATTGTACTAAAAGATGGATTATTTGTAAATAGATATTTTAATATTTATTACATTACTATGCAGGTGTCAAAATATTTTTCCTGAAATTCCACCTGTTTTATTATTTCATTTTCCATAATCTCATAATCCGGGGGACAGACAATCCATTTGTCCTCGATATCATTAAAGCGGTGTACGACCGCCTTTACCGTACCCGTAAAACTGTTGAGTGGTTCTTTTATACCGAGAATATAGGCATCCTGTTCTTCTCCGTCGCCGGCAATGATATTTCTTATGTATCCGTAATTTATGTCGTAATATATATCATTGTGTTGCGGGTGATATGTTCCTGCTTTCCTGTCAACAATAACGGTAACCTCTTTTCCAATCGATTTTTTGGCGAAAAGGATCGGTGTTATTTCGGGATAGGTAAGGTTTTGCGGAAGATAATCAAATGATCTGACCTCAGCCATTTCACTTTCGGGAATGGGGGAAAGCTTAGTAATTTTGGCGGTAAAGACCATACCGTTCGCACCGTCTTTTGTAACAGGATTGCCTGCCCAATAATCGCAAAGGGGATTTATTTCGTATTCCGTTGCTCCGGATTCCTCGTAAAGCTCTCGCCTTGCCGCTTCAAGAGGTGATTCCCCCTGCTCAATATGTCCTCCCTGGGTTTCCCATGTAATTCTGTTACGGTGTCTGCTTAACAGTATCTTACCGTTGTATTCCGATAACACAACAATGTATTTATATGTTTTCAGCTTGTTAAGTTCATATAATTTACATATCATTATATTTTTCCTTTTACGTTACCGCACGAATGATTTGCATATCCTTTTGTATAATGCTATAATGTTTATATTAAATTTTGAGGAGAGTAAAAAATGTCACTAAAAAAATTATTCGGAAAAAATATTACACCCGACTGTGAATACTGTCTTTACTATCAAAAAAATGAAAACGGTCAAGCGGTATGCCGCAGCAATTCCCGTTTTGTCGGAAAAGTATGCGGCAGGTATGCCTACGACCCACTGAAACGGGAGCCGAGGGCAACACCTGCCATGCCTGAGTTTACCGCTGATGATTTCAAGCTGTAGCCTTATTCCGTTGCTGCTGTTTCACCTTCCGCAAGGGCTTCTTCCGCAATTTCAAGCATTGAAGTACAGTGCGGACAGCGGGTAGCCTCAATAGCAATTTCACTCTTACAGAAAGGACATTTTTTTGTTGTAGGTGCTTCCTCCTCCTGTGGTCTGAACTTCTTAGGTATTGACATAATCCTGTTTACTGCCTTGACCATGAGGAAAATAATAAGTGCCATGATGAGAAAATTGATAATTGCAGATACGAACTGTCCGAATTTTATAGGACCAACATTCAGCACCGCTGTCATTTGCTCAATATCCTCAACCCCGGAGATTGTACCGATTATATACTGTACCCCCGGCATGATGACATCATCACAAAGCGATGTGACTATGGAGCCGAATGCCCCACCGATGATAACACCGACAGCGAGGTCCATAACATTGCCCCTCATTACAAATTCCTTAAACTCACTAATAAGTTTGCCCATAATTTCAGCCTCCCCGACTTTTTATATACCTAATTATAACACATTCCGACACAGTCCGTAAATACGTTTTAGATATTTTCCCATGTTTTATTTCTGACATTTTTTCGACTGAAATATGTAAAAATATACAAATTTTTTAAAAATAAATTAAAAATACGAAAAAAATATCCAAATTCTATTGACTAAATGCTTAAAAAGTGGTATTTTAATTTTATGGAAATTTAAACCAAATCAAGTCTGCGGAGGTAAAATTATGACTTATGCTGAAATGTTTTCGGAAATTAAGGGAAAATTTATGAATGCCGATGTTAGTGATATTACTGAACATCTTGCTTTTCAGTTCAATATTGTCGGCGATGGAGAAGGGATCTTTTTTGTTGAAGTGAAGGACGGTAAACTTTATATTGAGCCGTATGAGTATTTTGACAGGGATGCCATTTTTATTTGTACAGCTGAGGTACTTAATGAAATTGCAAACGGAACTCTTGACGCTGTTCAGGCATTTACCGACAATAAGCTTGGAGTTGAGGGAAATTTGGATAAGGCTCTCCGCTTCAAGGAAATTGTTGAGAGCAGAAAATGATTAACAGGCTGCATTTTATTTGATACATAAAAGGAAGTAAGAAAATGGAATGGTTATATTGGGTTCTTGCCGGAGCAGGCGGGCTGATAGTTTTGGTTGTTGTTATAATGGCATTTGTCTGTGCGTATTTCTACCGCAGAACAATGAAAAGAAACAAGGCTAAAACCGAAAGAACGATAAAAATGGCAGGTACGGATTGGGAACAGTATTTTCCTTTTATTGATGCGAGAAAGGAGTATATGCTTGCCCAGCCCCATGAAGATGTCTATATCAGGTCGAATGACGGACTTAAGCTTCATGGAGTTTATTTTCCTGTCGGGGATGAGAAGAAGGTAGTTGTATGTTTCCATGGCTATACAAGTCATGCCATGAGCGATTATCTCGCCTTGTCAGGATATTATCTTAAAAAAGGCTTCAGTATGCTCCTTGTTGATGAGAGGGCACACGGTCAGAGCGAGGGAGAGTATATCGGTTTCGGCTGTCTTGACAGGATAGATGCACTTGGCTGGATTGAATATATAATCAACCGTTGCGGAAAGGATATTGACATATTGCTCCACGGGACGTCAATGGGAGGTGCGACAGTTTTAATGGCGAGCGGACTTGACCTTCCCAAGCAGGTAAAAGGTATTGTATCTGATTGTGGTTTTACATCACCTAAAGAGGTATTCACCCATGTCCTGCATACTATGTACCATATGCCTGCGTTCCCTATAATACCTGTGGCTGATTATATAAACAGAAAGAAAGCCGGATACGGCATGGATGAATGTAATGCCGCAAGAGAGGTAAGAAAGGCTAAGGTGCCGATATTGTTTATTCACGGTGATGCAGATTTCTTTGTTCCGTGTTATATGTGTGAAGAAATATATAAAAACTGTGCTTCGCCGAAGGATAAATTGATAGTGAAGGGGGCGAGTCATGCAGAAAGTTATTACAAGGATCCGGATACCTATGAAAAATATCTGGATAAATTTATAAAAGGAGTTAAGATACGATGAAAACAAGATATGGATATAAAGTATATCCGCTTACAGTCGCACAGAAATTCCATTGCTATTATCTGGATTTCTGTCCTAAAAAAGAAGTTGTCAATATCGGAACGAGCCTGACTATACAGACCGAGATAGACTTTGAACTTCTTAAGAAATGTATTTATGAGGGCTACAACAGACATGAATGTATGCGTCTGCGTTTTACAAAGGATAAGGACGGTACATGGTATCAGTATGTCGTTGACAAGGAGGAACGTGACATAGAGTTTGTTGATTTATCTGACAAGTCTATGGAGGAAGCAGCCGAGATTATGGAGGAGTGGACCCGTATCCCGTTTGAGCGTTGGGATTCACCGATGAACAGGATCGTTATGATAAAGACCTCTGACGGATGCAGCGGTGTGTATATGCTTGTTGACCACCTCACAATGGACGCACAGTCACTTATTATGTTCCTCAGCGATGTTATTCAGATTTACTGTAGTTATGTATTTGAGGAAATAGACTACCCAAAGGAAATGGTTTCATATATTGAGCAGCTTCAAAAAGATCTTGCTTATGAGGCAGGCAGCAAGGCTCAGAAAAGAGATGAGGAATTTTTCCATAAGCTTATTGAATCTTCAGAGCCTATATATAACGGTATCGACGGAAGAAGAAAGCTTGATGAGGAAATTCAGAGAACAGGAAATACGAATATCAGAACAGCAATCAATGCTTCAAGACGTGTTGATTCTGCACTTGATATTTTCCATCTTGAGGAGGAGCCTACAACAAGGCTTATGAAATTCTGCGAGAAGTATCATATTTCTCTTACCTGTCTGTTGCTTATGGGGCTTTATACGTACTTCCATAAGATGAATAATACAGAGGACGTATCCGTCAATACTGCTATTGCGAGAAGAGCTACTCTGAAGGAGAAGAAATCCGGCGGAACAAGGATACATTCTTTCCCGTTCAGAATGCAGATCCCCGAAAGTAAGAGCTTTATTGAGGGAATATATCAGATCCGTGACCTTCAGAGTGAAATGTTTAAGCACGCAAGCTATAATCCCGTTGAATATTTTGCATACAGAGGCAAATTATACAATAATCAGCCCGGTCATACATATGAGCCTATGTCGCTTACATATCAGCCTATGACGCTTAAGGAAAAGGGACTTGACAGACTCGGAGATATTAAATACAAGACGAAATGGTATGCTAACGGTGCAACAACTCAGGCTATGTATCTGACTGTTATGCATCGTCCGGATGATAACGGACTTGATTTCAACTTTGAGCATCAAATTGACGCTGTATCAAGAGAAAAGCTCGAGTTTATGTATTATTACCTTTGCAAGATAATGTTTAAGGGAACGGAAAATCCCGATATGTCTATCAGTGATATAATAAAACTTATTTAATGGAGGTCTGCGATATGGAAATGTTTGATAAATTGGTTTCTATAATATGTAATTATGTTGAGGTTGATCCGGCAACAATTACGCCTGACACACGTTTTATGGAAGATATGGGCTTTACATCCTTTGACTTTGTAAGTATGCTCGGAGAGGTAGAGGATGAATTTGATATTGAGATAGACCAACAGAAGGTTATCAATATCCGTACAGTAGGAGAAGCTGTTGATTACATACAGAGCCTTGTTGATGAAAATTAAGGAGGTGTGCTGTTATGGCCTCAGTTATGGTTTCTACGATTAGAGATATTATCGTAAATTCCGCACGTGAGTTTGGTTCGGAGGATGCTGTAAGATATAAGATAAAGAAGAATGAGATAGGGACAAAGTCATATAACGACGTGAAAAATGATAGTGAGAGCTTTTCATGTGCCCTCGATGCTTTAGGTGAGCAGGGTGGTCATATAGCTTTGACAGGTCAGACATCATATCAGTGGCTTATTACATATTTCGGAATAGTGAACGGCGGAAGTGTTGCCGTTCCGCTTGATGTATCACTGCCTGCTGAGGAAATGTGTGAGCTTATTGACCGTGCAGATGTTACAACGCTTGTTATTGATGATATCCGTTCTGATGTAAAGGCTATTGTAAAGGAAAAATGCCCTAAGCTTAAGTATCTAATCTCCATGCAGGCAGAGGAAAGCAGCGATAACGAGCTTTCACTGACTAAACTGCTTGAGGAGCATAGGGGAAGCTGCGATTTTCAACCCGAACCTGATAAGCTCTGTACTATCATGTTTACATCGGGTACAACAGGGAAGAGCAAGGGTGTAATGCTGACACAGAGAAATCTTGCAGAAAATGCTACCTGTCTTGATATGCATATTCCGCCGAGAACTGTTGTACTTTCCGTACTTCCTATACACCATGCATATTGTCTTAGCATGGATATACTCAAGGCATTATCACTTGGAAGTATAATATGCATAAATGATTCCTTGTTGCGTGTTGTAAAGAATATAAAACTTTTCAAGCCGAATATGATACTCATGGTTCCGCTTATGATTGAAACCATTGCCAAAAAACTTGAGGACGGTCCTAAGCTTCCGGCAGCTATCATAAAGAGTCAGGTTTTCGGAAAGCAGTTCCATACCATTTGCAGTGGTGGTGCATACCTCAATCCGGCTTATCTTGATTTATTTAAAAAATTTGATATAACAATACTTCAGGGCTACGGTATGACAGAATGTTCGCCCGTTATAAGTACGAATCTTTTTGAAAAAATAAAAAGAGATTCTGTCGGACGTATTATGCCCAACTGTGAGGCAAAGGTAGTAGATGAAGAAATTTGGGTGCGTGGTTCAAGCGTTATGATGGGATACTATAAAATGCCGGAGGAAACAAAGGAAACGCTTGTTGACGGCTGGCTCAGAACAGGTGATCTCGGCTATGTTGATGATGAGGGATATATATTCCTGACAGGAAGAAAGAAGAATCTTATCATAACAAAGAACGGAGAAAATGTATCACCTGAAGAAATAGAAAATCAGCTCAGTGAGCACCGTCTTGTGCAGGAGGTTCTTGCCCGTGAGTCCGAGGGTGTTATAGCTGCCGAGATTTTCCCGGACTATGAATATGCCAAGAAGAAAAAAATCAAGGATATACAGGCCGCACTTCAGAAGATTATAGACGACTATAACCTTACAGTGCCGTCATACAAGAAGATTTTCCGTCTTGTTGTACGTGAAACAGAGTTTGAAAAAACTCCGTCAAAGAAAATCAAAAGATATTAATACATAACTAAATGTCGGTTATTTCACTGAGTGAATAGCCGACATTTTTATATGGATAGGTATGAATGAACTGAGAATAGGTACTTGCCAAAAGTTTAAAACAAAATAGCATAAATAGTCAATATTTTGAGTTACAGAGAATATATTTTATTGTCCGGGCTTATTTTCATCAATATACCGGCATAAGGCATTGAATGTTTCCGCACTTATATCATGCTCTATCTTGCAGGCATCCTCTTTGGCGGTTTCCTCATCAACGCCTATGCTGATAAAAAAGGCACACAAGGTCCTATGGCGGTTTAGTGTACGTTCCGCTATACGCATACCCTCCTCTGTTATCGTAATGTAATTATCCTTATCCATTACGATATAACCCCTTTCCTTGAGTCTTTTTGTGGTATATGTGACACTCGGCTTAGTGACTCCTAGATATACGGCAACATCAATGGAACGTATATAACCGTTTTTCTGTTTTAGTACAAGCATTGCTTCAAGATAATCTTCGGTAGTTTTTTCTGACTTGATATCCGGTTTCATATACCGCAGTCCTCCGTATTGTTATATTTTATTTATGGAAAACTTTCCGCTACATGGGAAAGCATAGCACAAAATTATCTTACCATATTATTATATAAATTTCAAGAAATTTAAAAAAAATATCTTATAACTACTTGACAAAGTTCGTTAGTTGTATTAAACTATAAAAGGATTAGAGATATCTAATTTTATACGTTTAACCTGACCCGTTGAAATCTGTGGCGTTTCAGCGGATATCAATAATTCAAGGGGGTTTTGTTATGATGCCTTTAGCTTTTGCGAATAAGGGTGAGAAGATGATCATTAAAAGGATCGGCGGCTCACCGGAGGTTAAAAAGCATCTTGAAAATCTGGGTTTTGTTGCAGGCAGTGATGTGAGTGTCGTTAATACATTCGGCGGTAATGTTATTGTCAACATCAAAGATTCAAGGATTGCCATAAGCAGAGAAATGGCTCAGAAAATTATGATTTAAGAGAAGGGGAGAAATTGGGGTATGAGAACACTCAGAGATGTTAAGGTTGGAGAGACCGTTAAGGTTGTAAAGCTTCACGGAGAAGGGGCGGTCAAACGACGCATTATGGATATGGGTATAACAAAGGGTACGGAAATTCATATCAGAAAGGTCGCACCGCTTGGAGATCCCATAGAAATAACCGTTCGTGGTTATGAGCTTTCTCTCCGAAAGTCTGACTCGGAAATGATAGAAATAGAATGATATCTGTCATAAATATAATTTAAGAGGTGGAAAAATGGGTATAAAAATAGCACTTGCAGGCAATCCTAACGCCGGAAAGACGACTCTGTTCAATGCACTTACAGGTTCAAATCAGTTTGTCGGAAACTGGCCGGGCGTTACGGTTGAAAAAAAGGAAGGAAAGCTTAAAAAGCATAATGATGTAACGGTGACAGATTTACCGGGTATATATTCACTCTCTCCTTATACACTTGAGGAGGTTGTTGCGAGAAATTACCTTATTGACGAAAAGCCGGATGTAATACTTAACATTGTTGACGGTACGAACCTTGAGCGTAATTTATACCTTACAACACAGCTCACAGAGCTTGGTATCCCCGTTGTTATTGCAATAAACATGATGGATGTTGTAAGGAAGAACGGAGATAAAATCAAAATTGACGAGCTTGGAAAGGCTATGGGTTGTAAGATAATTGAAATTTCGGCACTCAAGGGTGACGGTGTGACTGAGGCTGCAGAGGCTGCAATTCATGCTGCCGAAAACACAAAAACTATTCCTCACCACACATTTTCAGGACCGGTAGAACACGCAATAGCCCATATCGAGGAGGCTGTTCTTCATGATATGCCGGAGGAGCAGCAAAGGTGGTATGCTATAAAAATTTTTGAGCGTGACGAAAAGGTAATAGAAAAGCTTCATATAGACAGCAAAAAGCTTGAGCATATGGAAAAGGATATAGAAGCTGCCGAAAAGGAGCTTGATGATGATGCAGAGAGCATTATAACAAATGACAGATATGAGTATATTGCTTCCTTGATGAAGAAATACTATAAGAAAAAGTCAGAAGGAGCACTTACCATATCTGATAAGATAGACAGGATAGTAACAAACCGTGTTCTTGCATTGCCGATATTTGTTATTGTAATGTTTCTTGTATATTCCGTAGCCATGATGCCCGTACCAATGCCGTGGGGTGATTCGTTGGGTACTGTGCTTACCGACTGGGCAAACGATGGTGTATTTGGTGACGGCTGGTATCTTCTCGGAATTGGTCAGGATGACTATGACAGTGCAATGGACGAATATGCAGAGAAGAATATCTGGACTGAAGAATTTAAGTCTGAGATTGATACGGCAGTAAAAGCAGATGTTATAGGTGCATCAGATATTGCAGATGCTATTGAAGAGGGAAGTTTCGGAGATTTTGACGAGGCATACGGTACCTATGCGGATTCTGTTGTTGAGTATTATGAAGAAAATAATATTGAATATACTTTTACTGATGTTTACGATGAGGCTATGGATGATGATGCCGAGGGACTGCCGGTCAATTCCGATTATGGAGTTTGGGTTCCCGGTGTTCCCGCACTTCTTGAGCCGTTGTTTGAAAATGCTCCGGAATGGCTCAGCAGCCTTGTATTTGACGGTATAATAGGCGGTGTAGGTGCCGTTCTCGGATTTGTGCCGCAGATGCTTCTGTTGTTCCTGTTCCTTGCAATCCTTGAATCCTGTGGTTACATGGCTCGTATAGCATTTGTGCTTGACCGTGTATTCAGACGTTTCGGTCTTTCGGGTAAATCCTTTATACCGATGCTCGTTGGTTCGGGTTGTGGTGTCCCGGGTATCATGGCTTCACGTACTATCGAAAGTCAGCGTGACCGCCGTATGACGATTATGACAACAACTTTTATCCCCTGTGGTGCTAAAATGCCAATTATCGCCCTCCTTACAGCGGCTCTTTTTGGCGGTGCATGGTGGGTAGCACCGAGTGCATATTTCCTTGGTGTTGCGGCAATAATTATTTCGGGTATAATGCTTAAGAAAACTAAGATGTTTGCAGGAGATCCGGCACCTTTTGTTATGGAGCTTCCGGCATATCATCTTCCGACAGTGGGAAATGTTCTCCGCTCAATGTGGGAGCGTGGTTGGTCATTTATTAAGAAGGCGGGGACTATAATACTCCTGTCATCTGTACTTATCTGGCTCGGCTCTTCATTCGGCTGGAATAACGGCTCATTCGGTTATTTTGCAGAGTTTGACGAAGGCGGTCTTAGTATAATTAATGCTATCGGTAATGCTATTTGTTGGATATTTGCACCGATCGGTTTCGGTGAATCAACTGCCGCCGTTGCAACTATCATGGGACTTGTTGCAAAGGAAGAAGTAGTAGGTGTATTCGGAGTGCTTGACTTCCAAGGTCTTGCGCCTCTTGCCGGTTACGCATTCCTTGCTTTCAATCTTCTTTGCGCACCGTGCTTTGCGGCAATTGGAGCAATAAAGAGAGAAATGAACAGTGCTAAATGGACATTGTTTGCGGTTGGATATCAGTGTGTATTTGCTTATGCGATAGCTCTTATGATATACCAGTTCGGTTGTATATTTACCGGAAACATCAATATTGCAGGGCTTATCTTTGCAATTCTTGTCTTGGCGTTCATATGCTTCATGCTATTCAGACCTGCACCGGATTCTAAAAAGAGAAAAGTTGTTGTTGTCTGATAAAGGAGAAATATTAAAATGTTTGAATGGATAGCTTCAAATTTATCCGTAATCATAATATGCATTGTGGTTTTTGCCATAATTATTCTTGACATCATTTATTTGGTCCGAACTAAGAAAAAAGGTAAAAGCTTGTGCGGAGGTAATTGCTCAGATTGTTCTATGTGCGGGGGATGCCATAATCAATCTGTACCGAATAATCCTGACGTTGAAATTACAGAAGGAAAATGACTTATCCTTTCATAATCTTGCTAAAGACAAAATCCGCAGTCACAAAAACAGGCTGCGGATTTTGTTTTTAGCTTTCATTTTATCGGGAAATGTGCTATAATTCTGAATGTAAAATATGAAGGATGGGTGAGAAATTTGAATAAAATTAAGCTTGAACCACGCTATAAGGCAATATTCTATATCATACTTTCTGCATTTTGCTTCGCATTTATGAATTTATTTGTGCGTCTTTCGGGAGATCTTCCGTCTATGCAGAAATGCTTTTTCCGTAATTTTGTTGCGGTATTCTTTGCACTTGGCGTATTAATGAAGAATAAAAGCAGCCTAAAATGGAAAAAGGGAAATCTTAAATTTCTCCTTTTGCGTTCGGCAGTCGGTACTCTCGGCATAGTGGGAAATTTCTATGCCATAGATCATATTGCACTTGCAGATGCATCCATACTCAATAAAATGTCGCCATTTTTTGTAATTATTTTCTCTCTTGTTCTTCTTAAAGAGAAGCTTACATTTTTGCAGGGGGCAGCGGTATTTATTGCGTTTATCGGTACCCTGTTCGTAGTTAAGCCGACTTTCCAAAATATCGAGCTTATACCCTCGGCAGTAGGACTTATCGGCGGAATGTGTGCAGGATTTGCATACACTATGGTAAGAATACTCGGGCAAAGAGGGGAAAACGGCTCGCTTATTGTATTTTTCTTTTCAGGCTTTTCGTGTATAACAATGCTTCCGTTTCTTATATTTGACTATCATCCCATGGAATGGTGGCAGCTTCTTATGCTTCTTGGTGCAGGGCTTTCCGCAACGGGCGGTCAGTTCTCAATAACGGCTGCATATTGCTATGCTCCGGCAAGAGAAATTTCTGTATATGACTATTCTCAAATAATTTTTGCAACACTACTGGGTTTTATTTTCCTTGGAGAAATTCCCGACATATACAGTGTTGTTGGATACATTGTGATTTCCTCAATGGCAATTCTTATGTTTATGTACAATAACAATAAGGGGATATTCAAGAACAGAAAACATATTAAGCCGGAAATAAATTCAGTTGAAGAAGATTGACAATATACAATATTGCCTATTCGGGACATGATATTCTTGCTACCTCTTCAATAGTATGGTGCAGCTTAAGTACCATATCGGTATCTGCCGCACGGTAGTACATTTCCTTGCCGTTGCGGTTGGCAACAATAAGTCCCGCACTTTTCAGCAGTTTGAGATGATGAGATACAGCAGGACTTGACATACCTGTTGCGGCTGCGATATCAATGACACACTCTTCACAATGGCATAAAAGCCAAAATATACGTAATCTGCTGGGATCTCCAAGCTGTTTCATTGCATCAGCAACGGTTTTTATCGTTTCTATTGACGGCATAGCCTCAGCAAGACGACCGCCGTTTTCACTGTGGTTATGGGGCAGTATAATTTCCTTGTCTGACAATTTACTTTCCTCCGTGGTATGTAATACTTAGGTATATTTTAAAATATGCGGACCTAAAAATCAATAGTGATTTTACAATAAAAAGTAAAAAAATGTATTGACAACCTATCCATTGTATGATATATTATATTTAACGATTAAGCAATCTTTTAATTATAGGAGTGGTTGATATGAAGAAAACATATAAGATTGAGGTTGACTGTGCAAACTGTGCGGCAAAAATGGAAGATGCTGCTAAAAAAATCGAGGGTGTAAGGGATGCTACAGTAAATTTTATGACACTTAAAATGAAGATCGAGTTTGAGGATGGTGCTAATGTAGATACAGTAATGACCAATGTACTCAAAAGCTGCCGCAAGGTAGAACCGGACTGTGAAATATTCTTTTAAGATAATACATATAAGATATAAACCCACTTATGTGGGGATATATTTTTGAAAAACGATTAAACATCTGTTTAATCTAGCTTGCGAGGGGATAAATATGACAAAAAAGCAAAAGAAAAATCTGATAAGAATAATTATAGCAAGTGTTCTTATGGTGGCCTTTATTTTCGTGCCTGTGAGCGGTCTGTATAAATTGGCACTGTATCTTATACCTTATTTCATTATCGGATATGATATTTTGATTAAGGCATTCAAGGGAATAATTAATTTACAGCCGTTTGATGAGTGTCTGCTTATGGCATTGGCAACGATTGGAGCAATGGTGATTGCAATAATTGAGGACGGCGACTATCTTGAAGCTATTGCGGTTATGCTGTTTTATCAGATCGGAGAATGGTTCCAGAGCTATGCTGTGGGAAAAAGCCGAAAAAATATAAGTGAGCTTATGGATATAAGACCCGATTACGCAAATGTAGAAACAAACGGCAAAATTGAAAGGGTAGATCCTGATGAAGTTGAAGTAGGTACAATAATAACAGTTCTGCCGGGTGAGAAAATCCCGATTGACGGAATTATTGAGGAGGGAAGTTCCACACTTGATACGGTAGCACTGACAGGGGAAAGTGTTCCGAGGAGTGTTAAAACAGGTGAGGATGTTATAAGCGGCTGTGTCAATCTGAGCGGACTTATTAAAATACGCACAACAAAGGAATTTGAAGATTCTACAGTATCAAAAATACTCGACCTTGTAGAAAATGCAAGCTCAAGAAAATCACGTTCAGAAAATTTTATTTCCAAGTTTGCGAAAATATATACCCCGACAGTTATATTCAGTGCAATAGCACTCGCAATATTACCTCCGCTGTTTAATATTCTTATACTTGCTCAAGCGGCGGATTGGACAAACTGGATATATCGTGCCCTGACATTTCTTGTCATAAGCTGTCCGTGTGCTCTTGTGATAAGCATACCGCTGAGTTTTTTTGCCGGAATAGGCGGAGCAAGCAGAGAGGGAATACTTATCAAAGGCTCAAATTATCTTGAAACACTATCGAAAACCAATACTGTCGTATTTGACAAAACAGGCACACTCACCAAGGGTGTTTTTGAAGTAACCGGGGTGTATCCGAACGGGATCGAAAAGTCTGAACTTCTGTGTCTTGCGGCTGCTGCCGAGCATTACTCAACTCATCCGATTGCAATGTCGGTAAAAAATGCGGTTTCTGAATATAACAGTACAGTGATTCCCGACAATACTGAAGAAATAGCCGGACATGGCATAAAAGCAACAATAGAAGGGGATACGGTTTGTGCCGGAAATGCCAAATTGATGGACAGCATAAATGTGAAGTATTCAACTCCTGAAGCTGTGGGAACGGTTGTGTATGTGACAAGAAATAATAAATTTGTGGGGAGTATTGTTATTTCGGACGTTATTAAAACAAATTCAAAAAAGTCCATATCCGGGCTAAAAGAGGCAGGCATAAGAAAAACCGTTATGCTTACGGGTGACAATAAATCTGTTGCTGAGGATATAGCAAAAAGGTTAGGAATTGACGAGGTTCACAGCAATCTTCTGCCGTCCGATAAGGTCGATATAATGGAAAAGCTTATTTCCGGAAAAAACAATAATGAGGCAATAGCATTTGTCGGCGACGGCATAAATGATGCCCCTGTCCTATCAAGAGCGGATATCGGAATTGCCATGGGGGCAATGGGTTCAGACGCTGCCATTGAAGCATCTGATATTGTCCTTATGGATGATGACCCGTTAAAAATTTCAAAGGCGATAAAAATTTCAAAAAAATGTCTGATAATAGTAAAGGAAAATATATGGTTTGCCATTGGTGTAAAAATTTTATGCCTTATATTGGGAGCGTTGGGTTTTGCAAATATGTGGACAGCTATTTTTGCAGATGTTGGAGTTATGGTTCTTGTTGTTCTCAATGCAATAAGAGCATTGCTTGTTAAGAAGCTTTAAACTTGGGGGACTCTATGTTTTGGGATAGAGTATCATTCATTTACGATTTAATCGGAGCGGTTTATAACTAAGGGTATGTAAGATCGGCGGAAAAATAATAATCCCAACATACATTCATAATTTAGACGGAAGTGTAGTAATAATAACAAAATAAGACTGTAACAGTAGGGTTTTCGGGTCTGCCGCTTTTATAAGATGTGGCAGACCCGAAATAATCTTTATCCTATAATTCATTAATCACAAAAGTTCCGAAATCACGGTTTGTTAATGATAGAGTCCACACATTTGATATATGCTTCTTGACAATATTGATGTAAAGCATTATAATTTGTATGTGTTATTGGGATATCGACCCCGTAGAAATGACGGTTGAGAATTTCAATTATCATCTTAATTTAATGATTTACGTACCCTCGACGGTTCTACGGAGCAGCTCTGAGGATTGTTTTAAAATAATAAAATATGATGAAGATAATAAAATACAGGAGTGATTTTTTTGAACATATGGCTGATGACAGCTATAATAGCGGTACTGATAATGTGTTCGGCATTTTTCTCTGCGACGGAAACGGCATTTTCGTCCGTAAGCAAGATACGGCTTAAGAATAAGGCTGAAAACGGCGATAAGAAGGCTGCCAAGGCCCTTTATATAACGGAGAATTATGACAAGGCACTTTCGACCATACTGGTTGGAAATAACATAGTTAATATAGCTTCCTCATCGCTTGCTACGTTGATGTTTGTGTCTTTTTTGGGAGATGCCGTCGGAACTATTGTAAGTACAGTTGTTATAACTATTGTAGTGCTTATATGCGGCGAGGTGCTTCCTAAAAATTTTGCTATTGAAAATAATGAAAAAATCTGCATTTCCACAGCATCAATATTGCTTTTTATCATGGCGGTTCTGACACCCTTCAGTTTTGTTTTGCTTAAAATAAAAAATGCGTTTGCCAGGGTTACGGGAAAGAATAAGGATAAGGAAAAAGAACCGAGTGTTACGGAGGACGAGCTTAAATACATAGTTGAAAGCATCGAAGAAGAGGGTGTGCTTGAGGAACAGGAAAGCGAGCTTGTACAGTCTGCACTTGATTTTGACGAAAAGACTGCCTATGATATCCTCACACCGAGGGTAGATATGACAGCCATAGATATAGATGAGGATAAGGAAAAAATTAAGGAAATTATACTTGCCGAACGATATACAAGAATACCTGTATATAAGGATAATATTGATAACATTGTAGGAATACTGCATACTCGTGATTATCTTGAGGCTCTGCTCGGAAATGTTGTCCCTGACATAAGAACAATGATACAGCCGGCATATTTTGTATACAGAAGTAAAAAGCTTTCCTCGCTTCTGGCGGACTTCAAATATAAAAAAGTTCATATAGCTGTTGTTACAGATGATTATGGCGGAACTTTGGGAATAGCCACAATGGAAGATCTTCTTGAACAGCTTGTGGGGGATATATGGGATGAGGACGAAGAAATAGAACATAAATTCAAAAAGCTGAGCGATAATACATTTGAAATAAGCGGTGACATGAATATAGACGATATGCTTGAGCTTATTGACAAGGACGACAGATATATTGATTCAGACAGTAAATCCGTAGGCGGTTGGGTAATTGAGCAGATAGGGGATATACCGGAAGAAAATTCTGTTTTTGAATATAAAGAGCTTAAAATTACAGTTACGGACATTGAGGATCAACGTATCAATACTATACTGATGATTTATACACCTAATCAATATGAAGAGAAAAATTAGATATCTGACTCCTTGGGAGCGTTTTAAGGTTCGTAAAAAATACAGACAGCTCATGATATTTTTTGTATCTGTGATGTCTGTATTTTTGATAATAGCATTATACCTGTTGTATATATCAGGTGTTTATGACAACATATGCAAAAGTGTTTATAATTTTCTGGGAATAACAGAATTTTCTATGGTTGCAGATGATTATCCGCTCTCGGTTCACTTCATAGATGTCGGAAACGGTGATGCAATTCTTATCCACACAGACAGTGTAAACATAATGATTGATTCCGGTGAATACACTTTAAAGGGCAGATCGGCAGGATATTTACAGCATTTCGGTGTAGAAAATATAGATTTGTTTATTGCTACACACAGCGACAGCGACCATATAGGTGATTTTTCACACATATCGGATAAATGTGAGATAGATAGAATATGGGTAAGTGAATATGCGCCCAGCGAAAACGAAAGTTCAACCGAGGACGAAAAGCTGCTGTATAAAACTGCAAAGGACAAAAATATACATATTCAAAGACCGAAAACGGGAAAATATAAGATCGGGGATATGACAGTTGATGTATTATCACCCAATAAACAATTCGGTAATGATAATGACAATTCCCTTATTGTAAAAATTTCATATCAAAATATCTCGATGCTTTTCACCGGTGATGCCGGTAAGGCGGCGGAAAAAGAACTGCTCGATAAGAGTACAGATGTCAGTGCGGATATCCTTAAGGTTGCACACCATGGAAGTAAAACCGCTACCACGGAAGAGTTTCTTGATGCTGTTTCACCCAAATATGCAATAATTTCAGTAGGAAATGATAATAAATATCTCCCGGACAGATATACAATAGAAAGAATAAGCAATTCCGGTGCGGAAATTTGCAGAACAGACCTTGACGGAAGTGTTATTATTGCTTCTGACGGCAAAAATATTGAGGTATTTAAGGAAAATACGCAGTAAAAAACTTTATTTAAATGTTATTATGTTATTTAATTTAATCAAAATTCTGCATATTTTTTGTAAGAGTATACAAAAATAAAAAACTTTATACATTTTTAACACATTTTATAATTTTTGGTTTATAATTGGAACAGGTATATTTGTCATATATCTTCATCTTTTATCTTAAAACGAAGGAGTGATTTTATGTTATGTCCGCAATGTGGTAAGGAATGTCAAGAAGGATATAACTTTTGTCTGTCATGCGGCTGTAAGCTGAGTGTAGGTGAAAATAACCGGATTGTTGATAATAATCCATACAGACAGAATTATCAGAATTTTGAAAGTTTTACAAATAATGCCCCACAGGCAGCAATGACATATGATTCAGCAGGAGTTATGCAGAGCAAAAAATCATCTGCTGCGAAAAGAGGTATAATTATCGCTGTAGTGGCACTCTTGGTAGCTTTGTTGGGAGTGACTGCGTTTTTATTTATCAAAAATAAAGCAGAAAGAGATTTTCTTGTTAATAATCCGACAAAATATGTCTACAGTTCGTATCAGACATATTTTGATAATTCCAATTCCGACGAAAATGATATTTTAGCTGTACTGAAGAACTGTAAGGAGCAGGGAAGTGTAAAATTCTCAGCAGAACAGGCGAACCGGGGAAGTAATGGGGAGAAGATATCTTCTGATGTAAAGTTATCATATAATATTCCTGATAATAAGTACTATTTTATGATGAGCGGTTCTAATGTTCCTGTTCAGTATTCAGATTCCTCAAAAAATGCTTTGTTTGAACTTTACACAGATGTAAACAGAATTGATTTCAATTTCGATATGAACGGCAAGCAGGGCAAATACTATATTGATTCAGGAAAAATCAGAGAGCAGGCAGGCAATTCAATTTTTTCACCCGATAAGGATAATGTCCTGAATATAAATGAAGAACAATTTAATCAATTTATTGATCAGTTTGAAAATATTTACCGTGGATTGGCTGATAAAGATGCCTCTAATGAAGAACTTAAAAAGCTTTGTGACAGTTTCCTCAAAAAGCTGGAACAGGATTGTAAGGTTACTGTTGAGGAGGGCTCAGCGACAGTGAATGGTAACAATGTATCTTCCGATATTGTAACATATACAATGGATTATGATGCTATTCTTGCAATTTTGAATGATGTAAAGGAAGAGTTAGTCGATTATACAAAGAATAATAGGGATAAGCTTGCAAACTATGATGATTCAGCGGAAGAAATAGAAGAAAGTATAGATAAGCTCATTTCAGACCTCACTGAAAAAAGTGAATTAAAAGATATCATGATTGTTCTTAAAAACTACATAAGAAAAGATAACAAAGAAATAGCAAAACTTGAACTTAGTTTTAAAGCTTCCGACTCAACCTCCGCAGGCATGAATATTACACTTGAATTTTCAAGAGAGCCTTATATGAATATCAAATTTACAGTTTCGAGCGGTATGTTAAGTGTTGGTGCGTCGTTGTATAAAGAAGTGAATGGTGATGTTGTATCGTATATTCTCAGTGCAAGTTCTGTCACGCAAAGTGCAACAGAAAGTCAGGAGATTGCAAGACTTGACTATGACAATGCTAACAATAAGCTCACATTAACAGCCGGAGGGAAGTCCTATACCTGCGATGCCAAGGTGGAGGACAATAAAGTGACGCTCAGCTTTGATGTGCCGACTGTTTCATCATACGCTTCATCAGACGCTCAGACTATGACAGTGAAAATTGAGATTTCCTCCGAAACTGAAATGAATACGATTAATGCCGAGAAAAATCTGTTTGATATTACTAAAGAGGAATTTGAAAACATGACCGTTTCCACATATGATCCGTGCGCATACGGAGATTTTGATGATTATTATGATAATTACGATGATTATAATGATTACAGTTATTATGATGATAATGGCAGTGATTATAATTATGCCACCGGCAGTGAAGTTGTCTTTGCTGGGTAGATAGGGCTGATTAAGCCGCCACAGGTAATAAGTGTTGTAAAAACGGTTCATAGGGCTGTCATGCTGTGTGGCAGCCCTGTTTTTTAGTTATTTTGAAATTTATATAAAAAAGGACTTAGCCTCTATCATCTGCAAGTAAGGCTAAGTCCTTTGAAATTTATTATTTTATATATTCAGCAACAATTTCCTCAATTTTTTCGAGTGCAAAATCAATTTTAGAAATATCGCCGACACCTGCCATTGCACGTTCCGGCTTACCGCCACCTTTGCCGCCTACAAGCTCTGCGACAGCCTTTACAATCTTACCTGCATGACCGCCCTTTGCCTGGGCAGCCTTGCCCACTGCAACGGAAATATTTGCTTTTCCATCATCAATTCCGAACATTACGGCAATACAGTCGGGAGCAGTTTCAAGCAGACTGTCCGTCATGGTCTTAAGTGTTGCTGTATTTGTACCAGGGAATTTTGCAGATGCTATACGCACACCGTCTTTCTCTGCTGCGGAAGAAAGCATATTTTCTACTCCCTGTGCAGAAAGCTTTGAGGTCAGCGCTGCAATCTCCCTGTCTTTAAACTTCATATCTTCAACTACCTTTTCGCTTGCTGCAACAAGATTAGACATAGCAGTAGCTTTAAACAGCTTCATGGATTGTGTGATGATATCCGTAATTTCATCAAGAACCGAAAGAACACCCTTACCAGTGACTGCTTCAATTCTTCTTACACCGGCTGCAACGGAATTTTCCCCGAGTATGCGGAAAAGTCCGATTTTGGCTGTATTTTCTATATGTGTACCTCCGCAGAATTCCTTTGAAAACTCATCAACGGTGACAACACGGACAATATTACCGTATTTTTCACCGAACAGAGCCATTGCACCGAGCTTCTTTGCCTCTTCTACAGGCATTTCCTTTGTTATTACATCAATAGCCATGAAAATCTGCTCATTTACAAGGTTTTCAACCTTTTTAAGTTCCTCAGGCGACACAGCGGAAAAATGAGTAAAGTCAAAACGAAGTTTCTCGGCTGTAACAAGCTGACCCGCCTGTTCAACATGAGTTCCAAGAACCTGACGGAGTGCAGCCTGGAGAAGATGCGCCGCAGTGTGGTT
This sequence comes from uncultured Clostridia bacterium, assembly GCA_947624835.1. GTDB lineage: Bacteria > Bacillota > Clostridia > Oscillospirales > Acutalibacteraceae > UBA1213. The sequence continues at coordinate 6,348 of CANQLX010000001.1, read as the reverse complement.
ACGCATAATACTGTATCTCGTATCTTCATCAACCTGAGCATTTACAATATCTCCAATTTCAACAGTACCCTCGGAAATTTCACAGCGATGCATATATATTCCGTTATTGTCCTTAACGGTATCGGAAACCTTAATAACCGAATCCTTAGTAGTAAGCGTACCTATATCGCCGACCTGTCCACCGCTCTCGGCATAGAAGGGGGTCTTATCAAGTACAATTACAACGTCATCACCGGTGCCGCCGTATTCAACCTTTTCGCCGTCCTTGACAATGGCAAGAATCTTTGCCTCTGAACTTAGCTGCTTATATCCGAGAAATTCCGTTTTTTCTATGTTGCCGAAATCAACGGCATCACTAAGCCATGCCTCTGCACCTGCATTTTTCCTTGCTGCCTTTGCACGTGCTTTCTGTTCCTTAAGAAGCTTTTCATATCCCTCAAGGTCAACTATCATTCCTTTTTCTGCGGCAATTTCCTTAATCAGATCGATAGGGAAGCCGAATGTATCGTTAAGCCTGAATGCATCCTCACCGGAAATTCTGTTTACCTCGGATTTTTCTATTATATCATTGAGTAGGGCAGAGCCTTGGTCAAGAGTACGGCAGAAGGATTCTTCTTCGGTTTTTATTACCTTAACTATAATTTCACGCTTTTCCGAAAGCTCGGGGTATGCGGGATTTTCAGCTATTACAGTATCAACAACATTATAGAGGAACGGATCGCTTACACCGAGAAGCCTGCCGTGACGTGCTGCTCTTCTAAGAAGTCGGCGGAGCACATAGCCTCTTCCTTCATTGGAGGGCATAACCCCGTCCCCGATCATGAATGTAACACTTCTGATATGGTCGGTTATAACACGAAGTGAAATATCAGTTTTTTCGTTATCACCGTATTTTGCACCTACCAGCTCAGTGATCTTTTTCATGATATTCTGCACGGTATCAACAAGGAAAAGATTGTCAACACCCTGCATAATGCAGGCAAGACGTTCAAGACCCATTCCCGTATCAATATTCGGATGATCAAGCGGTGTATAATTTCCCTTGCCGTCATTATCGAATTGAGTAAATACGTTATTCCAAAATTCTACATATCTGTCGCAGTCACAGCCAACGCCGCAGGTAGGCTTGCCGCAGCCGTATTTTTCTCCTCTGTCAAAATAAAGCTCGGAACAGGGACCGCAGGGACCCTCGCCATGCTCCCAGAAATTATCTTCTTTTCCAAGACGTACTATACGGTCGGGAGAAACTCCGACCTCTTCAGTCCATATTCTGAAAGCCTCATCATCATTTTCGTATATTGATACCCATATCTTATCAACAGGCATATCCAATACGTCTGTACAAAATTCCCATGCCCATTTTGTGGCCTCATGCTTAAAATAATCTCCGAAAGAGAAATTGCCGAGCATTTCAAAAAATGTTCCGTGACGTGCGGTTATTCCTACCCTTTCAATATCGGGTGTACGGATACATTTCTGACAGGTAGTAACTCTCTTGCGCGGAGGTGTCACCTCACCTGTAAAATATTTCTTCATAGGAGCCATACCTGAATTGATTAGCAGAAGGCTCTTATCGTCACGGGGGATAAGGGGGAAGCTCGGAAGCCTTAGATGTCCCTTTGATTCAAAGAAGGAAAGATACTTTTCCCTCAACTCATTAAGTCCTGTCCATTTCATTTTTTATCACCTTTTTATTAATTTTTTGGCTGTGCTGTGTTTATTTCGGTGGATTATTTAAAAATAAACACGAACCCTTTCGTTATGGGACGAAAGAATCCGTGTTACCACCCAAATTGCATACAGAAAACCATATACCACTCAAAAACCTTAACGCGGTTGGGACGCTGCATTTTTTGCAGGACTCCGAGTCAGCCCGAGCGTTCTTACACAGGGATATCACACCGTTGTTCCCCTCTCTTTGGTGCAGCTTCCGCTCTTTTTCTCTTCACAGCCGTAATATATTTACTACAATATTATAACTCATTTTTTCCCAATGTCAAGTATTTTTTTAATCAGAAAGCAGGAAAATACCATTCGGCATATGCGATTTCTATGGTATCATCGATAAGTACAATCACCTTACTTTTTGTAATCGGTAGCTTTTGAATGGGGGAGGCTCTATTGTTTACCCGTCGTTGAGAACGGAATCCTCCAACAGTATATAAACAAAATGTCAGCCTCCGTTTTGTAATTATTAGGAAAAACCGTTCGTAATATATGCTGATGTATAATTAATCCGATGGTTTTATATATTTTCAGTTGTTATTTTCCGATATAATCAAATTTCTTACATTCTGCATACGGCTGTCAAGTGAGGCACTGATTTCTGCACAATCAGTCAATTCATGCGAAAGCTTTTCCATCATTTCAGAGGAGATATTTTTCTTATATCTTAGCTTATGTTCAAGACTTGCCCAAAAATCCATAGCTATTGTACGTAGCTGAACCTCTACCTTGACCAATCTCTTTTCATTTTCCGCAAAAATAGGAACCTGTACAATAAGGTGCAGGCTTCTGTAACCGGTAGGTTTTGGATTTTTGATATAATCCTTTTTTCTGAGAAGTATTATATCATCCTGCTGCAAAAGACAATCCGCAAGTCGGTATATGTCATCAACAAATGAACATATGACACGCACACCGGCTATATCATTTACATTTTCCTCTATTGATTCGAGAGTTCTCGGAAGATTTTTTCGTATAAGCTTGCGTATAATACTGTCGTAATCCTTTATACGTGAGTGAATTGATTCAATGGGATTGCCGTCGTATTTAAGGGAGAATTGCTCATTCAGTACCTTGAATTTTGTTTCTACCTCCATTATGGCACAGGCATAATTTGCAAAAAACTGCTCAACGGGTAATATTTTTTCCTCTATTATGTCAAGAAAATATTCCTCGTTGACATTAGCCTGACGTGTAAATTCAACAAGCTCCTTTGCAACCTTATCTGCTGTTTGCAGGAATTGTTCCTCTTTCATTTTCTCATCTCCTTTATTTCTTACAATGATACAGTATTATTTGTTAAAAGTCAACAAAAAATTCGTAAAATATTTATGTATAAATAATTAATTATTACCCGGAAGCAAATCACCGCATTTCAGTTTTCCGGCAATTTTAAAAAGCTTTCCCTTCCTTTTAGTTATAATTTCAGTGGTATTTTCATTCTCCGAACACAGATCCATTGTTATTTTGCCCTTGCCCGTGTATGGATGACGTAGTATTCTTGAGCCGCTTATTTCAATATCTGTACGAACAAATGCCATATATGAATATTTTTCGTCCTCAAATGGTGCATCGCCGCCTTTGAGCATTTTATGTAGTTTACTTCTCTGTACTCTTGCCGTAAAATGACACCAGTCATCGGAGGACAGTCTGCACTCATTTTCATGCGGACAGGGGGCGGCAATATGTGCACCGTTTTTCAGTAAAATATTCCTTGCTGTCTTAAGTTGTGAAAAACCCTCTGGTGTTCCGGGTTCTATAATGATAAGTATCTTATTTGAGGCTTTCCAAAGATTTTTTAATGCATCAATACGCTGTGATTCAGATAATTCATTAAGTACATATGCTGCTGTTACGAGATCGGCACTGTAGGTGAGTCCAGAACGTGAAATATCTTGGGATATCCATTTTGCATTTTTAAGAGGAGTACTGCCCGATTTCATAAATTTTGAACCGAGTGCAGACATTTCCCTTTCACGCTCCAAACATATTATCCTATCAAGCTCAAGCTGACAAGACGCTGCCCAGGCGGCAGCACCCGTACCTGCCCCGATATCAAGGAGTGTTTTTATGCTGTATTCCTCACCGATAATTTCGAGAGTATGTGAAACAGCCCCGGATACAGCCGCAAAGGTTGCAGGCATACGTACCACAGAATATACAGCGGCATCAAGCTTATCTGTTATGAGTCTTTTACCCTTGCCGCTTTCATTTTTGTATTTCTTTGTAATGGCATCTGAGGCCTTTTTTAACTCAGATATAGACCATTGTGAAGCGTTTAGTTCAATTCTGTTTTTAAGTTCAGACGGAAATTCCATTTTTCATACCTTCTCTGTAAATAACTATTTTTATAAAATAATCCTTATATCTTATGATCTGCAAGGGAATATAATATTTGGAATATGTAAATCCTGCAAATTCTGTTCGTCTACCCACTTATATGAATCTATTTTGCCGACATCGTTACATAAGAGTAGAACAAACATTAAAAAGCTCACACTATATACATCCAAGAGGTGTTTCTCCGCTTAAAGTACTGCCTCCAGCACCCGCTTCATAATAAAAGGGATAATTTTTATACTTTTTGATCAAAAAAATACTTGACATCGGGAAAAAATGAGTTATAATACCGTAGTAAATATATTACGGATGAAAAGAGAAAAAGAAAGGTAATCGCCGTGCGAATGACATACAAGGGTCTCACACGGGATATGGTATAAACCTATCGAGTATGACACCTTCGCCGTGCCTGTCAAATTTTATGACTGGTTTTAGTTCCGTCACGTTTGTACGAATCCCATATTTTCACGGTTACAACTCCTTTTAGCCGATATACTGATTATAACATATAAGATTGTTCTTTTGCAAATTATACAAGATTTGAATAATTATATAAGGGCTTTCAGTTATGGGATATAAGATGATAGATTATATATTAAGTTTGTTGGATAACCCAATGCCGAAATAGGAAAAAAGAATAACAAGAAAAAAGGGGAATAAAAATGACATGCGGAATTATAGCAGCAGTTATTTTGTTAATAATAGGAGTTATAAAAAAGATGGTATAAACACGAGCGAGAAGATATTTACAGAGGAAGAAATTAAGAATATATATGAAAAACTAAAAGCACTAACAAACGCTCCAGAGGAAACAAGGAAAAAACATATAGACGATATAGAAAAAAGAATAAAATAAGACCTTAGTAATCCGCATGAACTGCTCCAAATTGTACGGACAGCACAAAAGCCCCCTGTGGTAGGAGATGTTAAGGATTAAATAACGAACTGACTTCGCAATTCAAGCGGGGTCAGTTTTGTTTTGAATTAAATACGCTGATTGTTGTAAAAGTGGATGTACTCAGCAATGAGGAGACGAGCCTCCTCATAGGTTTTGAGTTTGACACGGTAAATGCACTCTGTTTTGAGAATAGAGAAGAAATTTTCAGCCAGAGCATTGTCATAGGGATTACCCCGTCTTGACATTGACGGCGTTATGCCGTATGATTGAGTTAGCTTAAAGTACGCTTGTGAGGTATACTGAAAGCCTTGGTCACTGTGGAGTTGCAGCTCTGCGGTGACCTTTTCTTTTCTCTTGGCCGCTCTGATCGTACTTAAAACAAGATTGATGTTCTGCTTCGTTCCGGTCTTGTAGGCCACAATACTGTTGTCATACAAATCACGGATGACGGACAGATACAAAGTGCCTTGTCCGGTCTTGATGTATGAAATATCTGTCACCCACTTTTGGTTTGGTCTTTCTGCCTTAAAATCTCTGTTTAACAGATTGGGATAACGATGCAGACATTCGCCGTAATTGCGGTATTTCTTTCTTCTCACCACAGATAGCAGATTATATTTCTGCATAACTCGCAGGACGGTTTTCGGATCATGATGGATCTTCTGCTTTTCAAGCCAGATATGTACTCTGCGGTATCCGTATGTTTTACCACATTTCTCTTGACACTCCCGTATCTTTTCTGCCAGCGGCAGATCCTTTTCCGGTATATCCATCCTTGATACAAACCCGTAGTAGCCACTTCTGGATACTTCAAAAAATCTGCACATTTCACTGATGCTGTATTTATCTTTGTGCCGGTAGATCACCCTGTATTTTACGCTTGTTCTCACTTCCTTTCGGTGAGCGAGAGAAAATCCCACATCAGTTCATTTTCCATTTTCAATGATTTGATCGTTGCTTCCTTACGAGCAAGGATGTATCTAAGTTCAGCAATCTTATCTTCCTCGCTGACTACATAATCTTTTGGTGGTCGGCCTCTCTTTTTCAGGGCGATTCCTGCTGCAAGTTTTCTCTGCTTTCGATTATATCTTTTTGTGAACTCATGAATTTGCTCTGCTGTAAGTCCCAGTTTTTCTCCTATTTCTTTTCGAGTAAATCCTTTCTCTTTGAGTTCCAGTATTTCTTTTTCATACATCTGTATGTGCCGATATTGTCTTGCCATAAAAATTCCCTCCTGTAGTAGTTTCTTTCATTCTACCACAGGAGGGGGCTTTTTTCTATTGTCCGTTTTTACTGGACTTGTTCACCGCAGCTGAAAGGTTGTGGATTTTTTATAGGTTTTTGGGGGTCATTTGTTTCCTATAATATTCAGGTGTACAAAATTG